>JAFEBZ010000150.1 GCA_018242405.1 Pseudomonadota bacterium
AGGTCACGGATGCCGCTGCGTTGCGCGGCTTCCCCGATCTGCAGCATGTTGCCGCCCTTCAACACGATGGCTTGGATCTCCTCGTTCATCGGCATCACCTGGTAGATGCCGGTACGCCCCTTGTACCCCTCGGTACAGTCGGGGCAGCCGACAGCCTCGTACAAGGTGATGCCGGCGTCAACCTCTTCCTGCGTGAACCCTTCCGCCAGCAGGGCCTCGGCAGGCAGCGGCGGCATCGGACGCTTGCAGTCGTGGAGGCGGCGGGCCAGTCGCTGGGCGATCACCAGCGTGACCGAACTGGTGATGTTGTAGGGCGCGATGCCCATGTTCATCAGGCGCGAGATGGTCTGCGGGGCATCGTTGGTGTGCAGGGTGGACAGCACCATGTGGCCGGTCTGGGCGGCCTTGACCGCGATTTCGGCGGTTTCGAGGTCGCGGATTTCGCCGACCATGATCACGTCCGGATCCTGGCGCAGGAAGCTGCGCAGGGCGGCGGCGAAGGTCATGCCGCGCTTCTGGTTCTGCTGGACCTGGTTGATGCCGCCGACACGGATTTCCACCGGATCCTCGACGGTGGAGATGTTGCGCGACTCGTCGTTGAGGATGTTGAGCGCGGTATACAGCGACACCGTCTTGCCCGAGCCGGTCGGTCCGGTGACCAGCACCATGCCGTAGGGCTTCTGGATGGCGGCCTCGAACATCTGGCGCTGGTCGTCCTCGTAGCCGAGCTTGTCGATGCCGAGCTTGGCGGCGCTGCCGTCGAGCAGGCGCAGCACGATCTTCTCGCCGAACAGGGTCGGCAATGTGCTGACGCGGAAGTCCATCTGCTTGGTGCGGCTGACATTGAGTTTGATGCGGCCGTCCTGGGGAATGCGCTTTTCGGCGATGTCCAGCTGCGACATCACCTTGACGCGGGCGGCGATGCGCTCCTTCATCTTGATCGGAGCGCGGGTCATGATCCGCAACAGGCCATCCACGCGCATGCGGATGCGGTATTCATTCTCGAACGGCTCGAAATGGATGTCCGACGCGCCACGGCGCACCGAATCCAGCAGGATCTTGTTGACGAACTTGACGACCGGGGCGTCGTCGCTGCCATCGCCGACCACGGTGTCACCGCCACCGGACTCGTCCTCGCTGGCGTCCACCTCCAGCCCTTCCAGGCCTTCGGCATCCTCCATCAACGCGCTGAAACTCTCGCCAGCAGCCTGCCAGGCCTCCAGCGTGCGCTTGAGGACGACCTCGTCGATCAGGATGGTCTCGATGCCGGTGCTGCCGGACTGGAAGCGGATCTCCTCCAGGCCCTGGGTATGGGTGGGATCGGAAATGCCGAGATAAAGACGGGTGCCGCGGCGGAACAGCGGCAGAACGCCGTGCTTGGCGATCATTTCGGGCGAGACCAGCTTCATCGCTTCGAGCTGGGGATCCATCGCCGCTGGATCGAACACCGGCAGGCCGAATTCCATGGACTGCGCGGCGGCCAGGGCCGGGGTGCCGACCAGGCCGTGTTCGATCAGGTAACCGGCGACCGGCTTGCGCTCCTTGGTGGCGGCGTCCTGGGCCTGGCGCGCGGCGTCAGCGTCGAGGCTGCCATCCAGCACCAGGCGCCGGGCAATGCCGGTAATGCCGAGCAGGTTCTGCGAGGGGGCTGCGTTCATTGCGCGGGCAGGGCTCCGGTAGTTACCGGAAATTTAACGCACCTGCGCGCCGGAAGCGAATTCGGATCAGGCGGTACCGTAAACTCGCGTGAAGACTCATCGGGGAAATGCTGCATGCAGTTGTCGATCATCCTGCCGGCCAAGAACGAGGAAGCCGGCCTGGCCAAGGCATTGCCTGCATTGCGGACACGCTGGCCGGAAGCCGAGGTGATCGTGGTGGACGATGGCTCCAGCGACCGCACCGCAGCCGTGGCCAGCGAACATGGGGCGAAGGTGTTGTCGTCGCCGTACTCGATGGGCAATGGCGCGGCGATCAAGCGCGGCGCACGCGCCGCATCCGGTGACATCCTGGTGTTCATGGATGCCGATGGCCAACATGATCCGGCGCACATCCAGTCGTTGCTGGACAAGCTGGACGCGGGCTATGACATGGTGGTGGGCGCGCGCGACGGCAGCGGCCAGGCCAATGCCGGGCGCGGACTGGCGAATGCCCTGTACAACCGTTTGGCCAGCTGGATGACTGGTCATCGCATCCTCGACCTGACATCCGGTTTCCGGGCAGTGCGCGCCGGCAAGTTCATGGAATTCCTGCACCTGCTGCCCAACGGCTTCAGCTATCCGACCACCAGCACCATGGCGTTCTTCCGCAGCGCGTATCCGGTAGCCTATGTGCCGATCCCGGTGGCGAAGCGCGTAGGGACGAACAGTCATATCCGTCCGATCAAGGACGGCATCCGTTTCCTGTTGATCATCTTCAAGATCGCGACGCTGTATTCGCCGTTGAAGCTGTTTGCGCCGATTGCGGGCGTTTTCGGGCTGGCCGGGTTGGGTTGGTATGCATGGACTTTCCATGAGGCTGGCCGCTTCACCAACATGAGCATGTTGTTGTTGAGTGCGGCAGTGATCGTGTTCCTGATCGGATTGGTTTCGGAACAGATCACGAGTCTGACCTATTTGGCAGCGCGGACTGAGCACAAGGCGGGATAGCCAATATGTCGCTTGGCGAAAAGCCGACAGTTCTGGTTCTCGCGTCCACTTATCCGAGATGGAAAGGCGATCACGAACCCGGGTTCGTCCACGAACTCAATAAGCGCCTAGTAAGTCGATTCAATGTCATTGCCCTGGTGCCTGATGCAGAAGGGGCCGATCCTGACGGTGTCGTGGATGACGTCGAGATTGTCCGTTATCGCTATGCGCCGCGCAGATTGCAGACGCTGGTCTACGGAGGTGGGGTCGCAAACAACCTGCGACAGTCAAAATGGAAGTACCTGCTGTTGCCGACGTTCATTGGGATGCAATGGCTGGCCATGAGGCGTCTGTTGCGATCACGCCAAATCGATGTGATCCACGCACATTGGTTGATCCCGCAGGGTTGGGTTGCGCGGAAAGCGCGAGGCGTGCCTTGTCTCGTGACTTCGCATGGCGGCGATCTATTCGGCCTCCGGGGGCGAATGTTGCAATCCATCAAGCGTCGGGTCGCCGCATCAAGCACGGCGATGACAGTCGTTAGCAGCGCAATGGCGGATGAGGCCACGCGGATTGGCTTGCATCCGCCGAGGCTCGAGGTTCTGCCAATGGGCGTGGACCTGCGCGAACGATTCACCCCCGATCCCGCCGTTGAACGTGCGTCGGGGGTGTTGCTTGCTGTCGGTCGACTCGTGCCGAAAAAAGGCCTGAATTTCCTGCTCGATGCGATGCCAGCGATTGTCAGTGCAAAACCAGGTGTGCGCCTCGACATCGTTGGTTTCGGTCCGCAAGAGGAAGCGCTGCGCGCGCAGGTCGAACGCCTTGGTGTGACTGGGCACGTGCGCTTCCTTGGCGCGATGCCACAAGATCGGTTGCCCGATCTGTATCACAGAGCCTCGCTGCTGGTTGCACCATACGTCCGCGACGACATGGGTGATCAGGAGGGCTTGCCGGTGGTGCTGATGGAGGCGATTGGCTGCGGTTGCCCTGTGATGGTGGGTGATGTGGCAGGAATCGATGACTTGCTCGGTGACATGAAGTCGTTGGTGAGCGTTGATCCGCGCGATACCCAGCGGTTTGCGGATGCGGTGATCGCAGCGATTGATGACTCTGTGTCATCTGCACGATGCGCAGAAGCCATCCGGGCCACAGCAGAGGCGCGCATAGACTGGGGTCATATTGCAAGCTCCTATGGCGATCTCCTGATGGATTGCATCAAGCGACGCCGAGCGTGAATGTGCCAGCGCGCCAGCCGCATGTTGCGCCCGATATTCAGGCGTTAACGAGGCGTCGCAGTTCCGGTTCGATTGCGGCAACGACTTCGCTCCAGTCACGGACCGGTATGTCCGCCTTGTGAGGATTGCGCAGTTGTGCCTCGATCTTGTCGGCGAGATCGGATGCATCGTCAGCGCGGTACAGGCATTGAGGCGTATCGGCGAACAGGTGGTGCATGGCGCCGACATCGGCTGCGACGACGGGGATGTCGCATGCAAGCATCTCGTAGGCTTTCTGCGGGAAGCAGTAGCGGCCGAATTCGGTGTCGAGAATGCAGATTGCGCCGACGTCGAGGGCGCCGAACACGCTTGCCACGCGTTCGTGCGATATCGATCCGAGCACATGCACGCGATTGCCTGATGGTGGCGGGAAACTTTCCTCGTGTGGGCCCGCAAGGACAAGGTGCAGGTCCGGGATCCGTCGTTCAAGGATTGCCCATGCTGCGTACAGCGCCGCAACTCCCTTCATGCGGGTCAATCCGCCGGCAGTGCCTATCAAGCGCGCACTCTCGGGCAATCCGAGCGTCTGGCGGCATGCAACACGATTTCGCGGGTGGAAGACAGCCTGGTCAATGGTGCTCGGCATCGCGATGACCTTGCCCTTTGCGCGATAGTCGTCAATGACCAGCTCCCGCAATGGTTCGCTGGTCGCCAATACGAGATCGGCCTTGCGCGTACCCCAGCGGAGCAATGACACGAAGCCTGGGATCCTGGCCTGACCGAAACCTTCAAAGTTGTCGTACAGGTCGATCACCAACGGTACGCGGAGCTTCGCCTTCAGCCACCCTCCGAGAGCGACATGGGGAATGTCGGTGCCGGCGATTATAATGTCGGGCTTGAACCTGCGCAGTGCCCTCAGCAAACGCCATGGGTAGGTGGGCAGGCGATGGGAGGCAGGTTCGGAGTGCCACGTGAGCGAGCCCGGTTCGGAATCGTGCGTCCACGTGCCCTCTGCGGATTCCTTGCGATAGCTCAGACACCATGCTTCCACCTGATGACCGAGCGCGGCTAGTTTCGCTGGTATCTCGTACACACGTGCATAACGGTCAAGGATTACGTCCTTGTCCATGTAGCGGCGCTTGCATAGGTAAGCGATGCGCATTTCAACCTTCGAGAATTCGCTTTGCAGCAGCAAGTGCGGCGCCGACTACCTGGTCCATGTTGTAGTAGCGGTATTGCGCAAGGCGGCCAACAAAGGTGACGTCGCTTTCGGACTGCGCGAGATCTTCGTAGCGCTTGAACAGCGCTTCGTTCTCGTCACGTGGAATCGGGTAATACGGATCGCCTTCCGCTTGCGGATACTCACGCACGATCGATGTGCCCGCATGTTGCTGGCCGGTCAGGTGCTTGAATTCGGTGATGCGGGTATAGGCGTGATCGTTGGGGTAGTTGACGGTGCCGACCGATTGGTATTGTGGAGTGTCGGCCAGATGCTCGTGCTCGAAGCGCAGGCTGCGATAAGGCAGCGCGCCGAAGCGATGGCCGTAGAAGGCGTCTATCGGGCCGGTATAGACGATATGGTCATAGGTTGAACGATCCACGTCAGCAAAGTCCGCGCCGGTTTCAACCGTGATATTCGGATGGTCGAGCATATTTTCAAACATGCGTGTGTAGCCATGCAACGGCATGGCCTGGAAGATATCCGTGAAGTAGCGATCATCCGTATTGGTGCGCGTCGGAATGCGCGCCGCCACGCCGGCCTTGAGCTGCGAAGGATAGAGTCCCCACTGCTTGCGCGTGTAGTTGAGAAAGAATTTCTCGTATAGATCGCGGCCGACGCTGTTCAGTACCACGTCCTCACTAGTGCGCACAGATTCGCGTGGTTCGCGTACCTTTTCGAAGAACTCTGCAGCACCGGCCTCATCCAGCTGCAGGTCGTACAGTTGGTTGAGGGTGTCGCGATTGATGGGAAATGGATACTCCTTCCCGTTCACCACTCCCAACACGCGATGTTCATATGGACGCCATTCTGTGAAGCGCGACAGATACTGAAAGATGCGCTCGCCATTGGTATGAAAAATGTGCGGGCCGTAGCGGTGTACCAGAACACCGTGCGCGTCCACTTCGTCATATGCGTTGCCGGCGACGTGCGCGCGCTTGTCGATGATATGTACATCGCGCCCGGCGTCTGCCAGCTCGCGCGCGACGACGCTGCCGGCGAACCCGGCGCCGACGATGAGGAATTTTTTCACCTTATTCCCCATGTATCGTGTCGCTTACCTTTGATTCCCAGCAAGCCATCAATGAGGCCTGCGGTGAAAGCATATAGCTGTGTCAACTTATTCGGTTCCTTCAGAAGTGCGACGAACATACGCACGAGCGTCCCGGGAATTGTCTGCGTGAACAAGCGTATGCCGAAGTACTTGCGGGCAATCAGCAGGCGATTCCGTGTGTCGTAATAGCGCTTCCAAGGTGGAAGTGAAAGAAACACTACCTTGCGTCCCAAAATGTGAACATGGACGGGGCGCGATTTGGGGTGTTCGATACGGCTCTTTCCGACGATGATGATACTTGCGCCGGCTTTCTGTGCTCGCACGCAGTACTCCACGTCATCGGCGGCGATGAAATAGTCAGAGTCCGGTAAGCCAATACGAGCCACCAGGCTGCTGTGGATCAAAAACCCAAGGAAAGGTAGTGACTGCACCTTCGCGCTATCGGGTATTTCGTCTGCCATATCCAACTCGCCCAATGGTGGGTCAAGTACAGTGGTTAACCATGCCGTGTGTGGGCCGTTCACGGCCAGTGAACCGTAGATGCATGAGGGATCATTCGCTTGGCGCATTAGTGCCTCCAGCGAAGTGGGGTGGGGTTCGGCATCATCGTCCATCATCCAGATCCAACCCGAACCACCCGCCGAGGCATGCTGCAGGCCGATCGCAAAGCCGCCGGCACCTCCGAAATTATCCTGCAGAGCGATGAGTTCCAAGTTCAGGTGATCTAGCCAGCCCTGCTCCGACAGCATTTCGCGGGTGTTGTCGGTAGAAGCATTGTCCACCACCAAAATGCGATCACACCGCCGAGTTTGCGCAAAAAGCCCAGTTAATGCCTTTTCCAGTAGATGGCTGCGGTTATGTGTAACAACTACCGCGCATATCGTGCTTGCTGCGTTGTGTGTCAATGCCCTCTCCTAATGAATTGAGACAGGGCAAAAGCGAATCTATGGATTCGCGGAAATCCAAACAGAATCACCGGGAGCAGGCTCTCACGCCAGTATCCGGTTTTGAAAGAAACAACAAAATATCTCGAGAACGAGAATTTCTTACTCTCTGCAACATCCAGCGAGAACCGACAGGAAAGCTCTCGCTTCCTCGCGGCCAATATTGCGTCGTCATCCATTGAGCCCTGAACATCGGTCATGATCTGTTTCGCCACTTGACTGTTTGCAAGAACTCGATGGGACATTCGATGGAGGTGACGATCAAAGGATTCGTTGCGTTGCTTTCTCGGAAGCCAAACGGAAACGTTCTTCCTGTACTGAACCAGGGGCTTGTCGATGCATTCGATCCCGCCGAGCAAGCTGGCTCTGACGGTCATGGGTATGTCCTCTACAAACAGATCATCGTTCAACGGACCCAGATCGCTGATGACGCTCTTGGCGTAGGCTGTGCAAGCCCCCATTAAGAGAAGTCGCCGTCGATGACTGTAGCCGATAATATCGGCAGTTGATAACGTGATATGAGGCAGAGCTGTGTCAAGTTCTTCGATATAGCTCCCGTCTGCATCTATTACATCTGCGCCGTTGTAGATTAACGCTGGAGTTCTCGACTTTTCGATCCATCGTTTCACGACTAGTTCCGTTCTTTCTGGCTTTGATATGTCATCACCTGCCGCAAGAACCAAAAAGTCGCCCGATGAAATTTGAAATGCTTTGTTGACATGGCCGCCGATCCCAAGGTTTCTGTCGTTGATGTTCACGACAACCTTGTGTGGGCCTTGGTACTGGCTTGCCATTCCCCTGATGATATCTGGCGTGGAGTCGCTTGATGCGTCGTCAGATAGGACTATTTCAAGGGGGGAGTAGGTCTGTGAGAATGCTCCCTCTATCGCCTCTTTTATGTATTTTTCTTGGTTGAATGCGAACACATAAAACGTGACCAAGGGGTTTTCAGTTGGGTTGTCATTTGCTTGGATTTTATGCCCCATTTCTGCATACCACAGACTGAAAATGGCTGTAGTCCCTGTAATAATCATCTTCCGAGAAATGCTCGGAAGCGAGGACAAGGCACACAGATCCGCTTGAGAAATTATCTATTTCTCTCCATATCATCGGAGGAATGTACAAGCCATAGTATGACCTGTTGAGGTGGTACTTGAATCTTGTCTTTCCGTCATCTAGCGTGATGTCAAAACTGCCAGACATCGCTATCAAAAGTTGGTGCAATGCCTTGTGCGCATGTCCGCCGCGCTGTGAGCCGCCAGGAACATCATAGAGATAATAAACACGTCGAATGTCAAACGGAGCCTGTTGCCCGGCTTCGATGAAAGTGAGGTTGCCTCGAGGGTCTTCTACCTTCGGCAAGTCGATGATTTTGCAATGTTGTAGTGACATTGTTGCTTCCTTTCGGCATATCAGATCTTGAAGGAATTACATGCTTCAATCACCTGCTGCGGATCGACCAGGCCTGGATACAGCGGCAAGCTCAACACCGACGATGCGAGGGCGTCAGAAACTGGCAAGGGTGGCCAATCTATTGCTGCATAAGCTGGCTGGCGGTGAATGGGTATCGGATAGTGAATCAAGGTTTCTATGTCTGCAGCATGCAGGTGTGCCCGCAAAGCATCGCGATGCTGCGAGCGCACTACAAACAGGTGCCATGCATGCGCTTCGCCATCAGTCGGCAGGTCTGGTAAATCAATGTGCGGATTCCTGATGTTGGTGCAGTACAGTCGTGCCAATGCGTCGCGCTCGGCAATATCGGCGGTAAGTGCGCGGAGTTTTATGCGCAGAAAAGCTGCCTGCAGTTCATCCAGGCGCGAATTAATCCCCTGTCGCTCGTGATGATACTTGCGACTGGAACCGTAATTACGCAGCGAGGTCACGCAGTCAGCCAACGCATCATCGGCTGTGAGAATGGCGCCGCCGTCGCCCAGCGCGCCGAGGTTTTTTCCTGGGAAGAAACTGAACCCTGCCGCGTCGCCAAAGGTGCCGGCATGGCGATCACCCAATGAGGCACCATGCGCTTGTGCGGCATCCTCGATCAACAACAGGCCATGCTCTTCAGCCAGCGTTTTGAGTGCGACCATGTTTGCCAGACGGCCATATAAGTGCACTGGCATCAGTGCGCGGGTGCGCGAGCCGATCCGGGAGGCAACCGAATATGGATCAAGATTGAAGGTGTCCGCATCCGGCTCAGCGAGTACCGGTGTCAAGCCTGCATGAGAAACGGCCAAGGCAGTAGCAACGAAGGTGTTGGCGGGCAGTATCACTTCGTCTCGCAACGACAGACACCCGAGCTCGACATAGCCACGAAGGATCAATGTCAGCGCGTCCAGGCCATTTCCAACACCAATGCAGTGCGGAACACCGCAGAAGGCAGCGAATTCCTTCTCGAACTCAGTAAGTTCTTCACCTTGGATGAACCAGCCCCGCATCAGGACTCGCTGTAACGCTGAAGTGAACTCCTCCTTGAATCGCAGGTTCAGAGCTTGTAGGTCGAGAAAAGGGGTGCTCATATAGTTGTAAGGGTGCGAGTTAGTACGGCCACGCGAATTGGGTTCGAGACTTTAGGGTGATGGATTGGATGCGAGTACATATATTTCGCCTGCGATATCGGGGTAGCGCTCCCCCAACTGCATGAAGGCTTCTAGCATTTCCGGGCTCCAATCCCGCTCGATTTGCGCGTTGGATACCGGTTTCATCCAATATCCACCAAATAAGTCAATTTTCAGGCTTGCCTCATAGAACACATTACGAAATGATTCCGGGTCGAACACTCGACGATGTCCGTGGTGGATATCCATCTCGTTTAGCGTGTCCTCGCTACTTAGAAGCCCCATCATTACAGCTGCTTGCCTATGCAATGAACATGCATTGGGCACCGCTGCAAAAATACGCCCCCCCGGTGCAAGCCAATGCTTTGATCGAAGCAGGATTCCTACCGGATCATTTACGTGTTCCAGTACATGCCCGAGGACTATATTGTCGTACTTTTTATTCTCATCAGGCTCGAACTCTTCGAAGAGACTATGCACGACATCGGCGCGTGGTAGGCGGTGGCGTAAACTCTCACAAAACAGTGCTGAGCCTTCGACCAAAGTGAGAGCCATGCCAGTTCCAGCCAGTAGTTCGCTCATCACCCCCTCCGCTGGCCCAAGTTCTAGTGCGGTGCTTCCCGCGAGATGGCGGCGCAGGATTCGGTACGAATACTCGATGGTTGCCAGGCCTGTACGCGTTGTATAGAGCGATGTGTTGGCGACACGTTCCAGACGGTCATGCTCAACAGCAGTCATGGATGTTCCCGAAGCAGGGGGTAATGGATTCATGGATTTTCCTGCTTAATGTTTAAGAATGTCGTGCGATCCGGGATAACGCATCGGAGAGCCGCTCCACGACAGGGCATTTGGTGCTTCGCTGCAGGAATGCCGTGTCCCGTAGGCCGGACGATATCAGTATCGGCGAAACCCCTGCCGCATCGGCGCACTGAGCATCGCGTTCGGTGTCCCCGATGTAGATGTCTGGACACAGTTTGGCTAACGCTGATCGCTTAGCGTGCGGCTCGAACGGATTGACGAAATCGACACTGTTGAAGCAATCCAAGCCGAGCACGCGCAACTGTTGGTGCGCGTTGGCGTGGTTGCGTCGTGCTGAAAGCAGATGCAGCGAGTGGCCGCTCTCCTTCCAGCGGTGCAGAGTATCGATAGCTCCGGGTAACAGGGGGTCGAACCCCAGCCAGCATATGTCCTCGATAACGTATTCCCAGAGCGTGGCGACCGTCTCGGTGCGGTGCTCATCCACGCCCATGCGGATCAGTGCTGTCCGGTTACTATATCCTCTCCGTTTCAGGTGCCAGTATCGTTCGGTGTCTACGGAAAGGGCACAGGCGCGGCACAACGCGGCAAGTAGCCGGGTCTGACGCGGTTTGCAGTCCAGTATCGTGCCATCGAGATCCAGGCCGATTTTCATGGCAACGCGCTCATCAAATATTCACTATATTGTCTGGTCACCACACATTCGCTGAAGCGTGGTCGCAGGAATTCCAGCGGCGATTGCCCCGATAGTTGAGCCAAATGTGCGGCGAAAAAATCCATGCCGTTGAGCGCACTCATTGCTGTACCGGCACCCAATCGAGGATTAATGTCAATCAGGTAGTGCAATCCGTACGCTTTACGGGTCTGGAAGCAAAACGGGTCGGTCAAAGCGAAGTGTTGTTGCAGGTGCGAGGCTAGCGCAACCAAAGTGCCGTCATGGACTATACGGGTCTTGGTGCAAACACCAGACTTAACCTCTAATCGCTGCCGAATCGACGTGAGAACGTGCCCATCAAGCGGGAAGCAATCAACAGTGAACTCGTCTCCTTCTATGTATGGGTAGAGCGACCAACCATTCTTCATCAGGCTAACAGCAGTATCGACGTCATCGACGATGCGAGTAGCACGCCCTCCGAATCCACAGTCTTGCTTGGCCACAACACGCTCATTGTTGCGTAGGTCTATTCTTTTTAGGTTGCGAGGGGCAACAACTCCATCAACATCCACCCATTCGATGTAACGGCTTTTTGCTGTAGCGAATTCACAGAACTCCAAGCTATTGCATGCAACTCGCGCGGGCAGTGTTTCTCGCAACGCAGCAGCCTGCACCACCTCGTTGTCAATCAATGGAATGTACGAGTCAATCATCCATTCCTGCAGTAGGTCTCTCAGCTTCTCAAAATAGTCGCTTGCGGTACTCGCGGGGAGTTGAAAGTGTTGTTCCGCAAAGAGTGAGGCTGTTACATGCTCGGACGGATTTGTGTCGCCCGTGTATAGGGTGATTCCTGAGAACCACCTGGCCTTGGCTTGGGCATAGCCGAAGCCCGTCCCTGTTCCGGATGCTGTGATCAGTACTCGAAGCATTGCTGCGCACTCTGGACGTACATTACTTCACCTTAGTTGCCTGAATACAAAATCCTGCAGCCTATCCATGTTGCTTGTTCAATCAAATAGTGCATGAGTAGTCTGTCGTCGGACATGCCTCGCATGTTCATCAGCAGGCTTCTGTGCTTATCCCCTTGTGTCCTGCCGTCTGTAGGCATTTCTGTTGCCTTCACTATGACACTGTCACCACTCGGTCGCACCCTCGCAAGCTCGCCTCCCGATGGGCAATGACGACGATGGTCTTGTGCCCCGACAGATCGCGAATAGCTTCGTTCACGGCGTCTTCGGTGGCGCTGTCCAGCGCGCTAGTGGCTTCATCCATCAATAACACTGGAGGATCACGATACAGCGCCCGTGCAATACCTACGCGCTGGCGCTGGCCACCTGACAGGCGGATGCCGCGGTCACCGACCTTCGTTTTGTAACCTTGCGGTAATTCACTGGCTACGAAATCGTGGATCTGCGCAGCGCGCGCCGCACGTTCTACAGCCTGCATGTTGATGTCCCTGCTGGGTACACCGAACGCGATGTTTTCGGCCACGCTGGCGTCGGCCAGGAAAATGTGCTGCGGCACGTAGCCGATGGTGCGTTGCCATGCAGCGACGTTGTTGGTGTCGACCGCCGTGCCATCTACGCTTAATGTACCTACTTGTGGCTGCAAGAGTCCTAGCAGCAAATCCATCAACGTACTCTTGCCTGCGCCACTCTTGCCGACGATGCCGATGCTAGTGTTGGCTGGAATCGTCAGGTCGAAACCATTCAGCACGAATTTATCCGGCGAGCTCGGGTATGCGTAGCAGATGCCCGTCAAGCGGATTTCCTTTTGTGGCGTCAAATTCGCTGTGGCTGCCGTCGCTATTTCGTTCGGCAAGGCCAAGTCGCGATGGATGTTGTCCAGCGCCGCTTCCGATACCCGCAGCTTGGCGAAGCCGCGGTACATGACCTGCGCCGCCGGTAGCATCCGGTAGGCGGCGAAGCCGTACAGGCCCAGTGCTGGTAGCACGTGGGCGATGTCGTTCGAACGCAACAATAGCACCAGCGCAACCACGATCAGCATGCTATAGCCAGTCGCTTCGACTAAGTACAGTGGAGATTGGCTTAGTGTGTCATTGGTCGCCATGTGTCGCGAGAACAATCGTGAGGAATGTTCGAATTGCGCTTGGTATGCGGGCGTTGACTGCGTGATCTTAACGTCCTTGATGCCGCCAAGTGCTTCGTTCGTGGCTTGATAGCGCTGTGTATTGGCTGTCTGCCAATCTTTGCCAATACGCGTCAGTCGTTTGCGTACAAGGAAATAGATCGCGCCGTACAACAAGCCGAGTGCGGCGACGATGCAGATTGCCGTCAGCGGGTCATAGCAGAAGATCAGTAGCGCCATCGCCAGCACCACGCTGCCTTGCGCGATCAACTGCGACAATGGTTGGATCAGTTCGAACAGCAACTGATCAACCTCGGATAACACGTTCTTGGTCAGCACCGAAGAGTTTCGGGTCAAGAAAAATTCATAGGGTTGGTGCAGATAGCGGGACAGCAGTCGAGCGCTCAGTGAGTGCCTTTCCATGTGGATGAAACGGTTCAGCACATGCAGGGTAACCGTCTTGAATGCGGATGATCCGATCACGATGAGAATGGAAGCTATTCCGAGAGCGAGGATGAAGTCGCGTTCGTCGTAGAATCCGAATTGACTATAGATTGATTGCAACGCGGTGTTCTCGTGGATTACTGCGGGCCGTCCCAGCACGGAAAGGAACGGCATGATCGACAACACGCCGATGGTTTCCGCGGCGGCCATCAGTATCACGAGCACCAGCATCCATACGGCTTTCCGCTTTTCGGCGTGCGTGAACAGCGTCCAGATTTTGGTCAGGCTGGAGGGCATCAGTCGTCATTCCTCGATATTGCCGTCGCTGGCTTTAACACCGCTGCTGGCTGAATCGGGCGCCGCTTCATTCGGGAACAGCCTTTCTGACATCGGTTGCGCAAGAGTAGCCGCAAAGCTACCCGTAAGGTGCTGGTAGTCCCGGTAAACCACAATATCCCCCTGCTTCGCCCGACAGAGCCCAGCCGGGCAGATTCCATCAGTCATGTCGAGTACGGTCACGTTCGGGAATCGGCCAGCCGCTGCCTCAAGCCAGTGAATGACCTGTGCTGCCTGGGGTGAGAGTGAGGGTGTTGAACAGGGGCGAAAGCCGGTCAGCCATTCTGGCCGCAGTGCATGGGCCATGAGGCAGTCGGGGCCATCAAAAGACAGTTTCGGCGTATCCACCAGCAGGAAGACGCGCCCCGAGACCGGGCTGACTTCGCCCAGCACCTTGGCCGTTCCTTCTGTCCATTGTTTTTGCGTGAAGTCGTACTGTGTGCTGCCGATCAAAAGGAGATCAGGTGCAATTTGCTTGATCTTTTGCAGCGCTGTATGTCGCCATTGGGTGCATTCGACATAGTCGCGACCGATGCGCGCGTAGAAAACCGGTTCCTCCACCATCGGGCAGGATGATTTGGTTATCACCAGCAGTCGCCAGTCGCGCTTTTCCAGTGCTTTCTCCACGGCTGGAAACCATTGCCCGGCGTGACTGTCGCCAATCAGGATGGCGGTGTGTTTTGCGGTTTGCGGACCAAATGCGCAGATGCGTACCTCGGCACTGAAATACCAGTCGTCGCAGCCCATCCGATAGATCCGTGGGGCATCCACGCGGGCCGCAACGTAGCGTTGGATCGAAGGTGCTTGCAGGGAACGATGGGCTTGCTGAATCCAGTGGTTGTCTGCTAGGCACACGATCGCCATGCAGGCCAGTGACACGAAAACCGCCACGCGGGGATATTCCTGCCACTTTTTCCAGTGGCGCATCGGGGCTTCGACAAGTTGGTATGAAATCGTGGCGAGCACAAGTGAAACGCCGACCAGCAGTGCGCTGTATCCGGGCGTATGACTCCCTGTCAGGGCGAAGCCCAACAGCAGCACCGGCCAGTGCCAGAGATACCATGAATAGGAAACTCGTCCGATCCATTGCAAAGGTTGCAAGGACAGCAGGCGCCCGACCCATTGGTTGGGAGCGAGCAGGCTTCCGCTGCATATCATCAGGACCGTCCCGGCCGTAGGCAGGGTGGCCCAGATGCCGGGATAGGGGTGGTTGCGATCCAGCCACAAAGCGCTGGCAAGAATCATGGCCAAGCCGAGGATGCCCATTGCACCGACTGTGCTGGGGTGGCGAAGCAGGTTGGCGGGTTTACGGAAGAAAAGTAGCCATGCCAAGGCGCCCAGGGCAAATTGCCATGCCCGCATCGGCATCACGTAGAACGCAAGGAGTGGCGTGGCCCATGTCAGAACTATGCAGGCGAAAAGGCTGAGCAATGCCACTGCAGCCATCCCTGATTTGAGTCGGGCTGTTTCATCCTTGGCATCTTTTTCCCACATCCAGAGAACGATAGCGGGCCACACGAGATAGAACTGTTCCTCCACCCCAAGCGACCAAGTGTGCAGATACAGATTGCTTTCGCTTCCAGCCGAGAAGTAATCGATGTTGCCCAGTGCGAAATGGAAATTGCTGAGCCAGAGCGCTGCCATTTGCGCCGTGAAAAACTGCTCCGGCTGGGCAGTAGGCGAAAGCAGCCATCGGGAGGCCAGCCCAACGACGAGCAGCATGACCAGCAGGGCGGGCAGGAGCCGCCGCAGCCGGCGAACATAGAAAGTGAGTAGGCGCAATCTTCCTGTTTCCGATATCTCCTGCACGAGTTTCCCCGTGATGAGGAATCCGGAGAGGACGAAGAAAACATCGACGCCAATGAACCCGCCAGCGAGCCAAGGCACTCCCGCATGCGATGCAACGACGAGCAGGATTGCAATGGCGCGGAGACCTTCGATGTCGGGACGGAATTTGCCCGAAGGATTCTCCGCGATCATTGTCGTTGGGCGGAAGGAAGAATTCTGGTCGTGCCAAACCGTTCGATTGTTTGCGCCAGATCGGGTCGGCCTTTCTCTTTCAACTCCGCAGCCAATTGCGCCGGAAACGGATCGTTGGGCGGAATGGCCGCGATTGCCTTTACGAAGTAGGGAATAGCCAGGTCCGGTTCGTGCAGGTCATTCATGATGAAGTAGCCGAATTGAGACAGGGTGAAAGGGTCTAGCATGGTCCGCTCATCCAGCGTTCCCATTGCCTTAAGCAACTCCAGTCTATTGAGCTTCACGCCCATCTGTTCGTGATTTATTAGGATCAAGATGGCGCGGCGGTTGTCCCAACTTAATTGCATTGTTGCAAGGCGTTGCTGTAAATGTTGCCAGTCCTGTTGAGATACATCGCCGCGGACTGTTTTCAGAACGACCAGTAGTGCCAGGTTATTTAGCGCATAAGGTGCCGAGGACGCGCCGCTAGAACATGCCTGGATTGCCCCATCCAGATACGGGTTTTTAGGTGTTGGGCCTCCACCGAGTTTGAAATAGGCGGCACACAGCTGGATCCACGCGCGTGCAGAGTGGGGAGCTGCCTCTGTGCTGGCCTTCGACATGGTTAGGTTGCTGCGCCAGGCGTATGCGCGAACTGTAGTGAGCGATGCAAGTGCTGCGAGTAGAAGTACGCACGCGATGGCTTGTGCTGCTGGGGGGGAACGAAGACGCTGGTTTGCATGCGCCAACAAACTTCCGATGGCGAGCACTGCACCTACGAGCGCGAAGCTGTTGCGGTGTTCGAACGCGAGTTCCAGCCCGATAACATTCGCGGTAACGAAATGTGAACCGAAGAACAGGAATATGCCTAAAGAAAACAGGGGCCAATGAGTTTTCAGCTTCCACGCAATGCCCAAGAGGCCCAGAATCAGTGCGATTGCAGGCAGGGTAGTCCATGGTCTCAGAAGCCCTCGAGAAGGTTCGACCCAATCGTAGTAGAAAGGCATATGCCATGGCACGGGGATGATGGTCTGCCACACGTACATGCACAGTATCCGAGCTTCGGTCAGAAGGCGTTCAGCGCTCGAAAAATTACGACCGGGATAGTTGCTCCATTCCCAGAAGTGCGGAAGGATCCAGAACAAGTAAATCATTGCTCCAGCTCCGCAAGCGATCGCGTAGCCAATGCGCAAGCCACGCGCCAATCGCGCATTGGCCGCGCGAAAACGTAGGACCGTCAGTTCCAAAGCTAGGGTGAAGGCAGGCAGTTGGATAGAATCTTCCTTGCAGTCCAAGGCCAATACCCAGAAAAGCACCGTAAGCATCAGTGCAATACGGCTGGGTCGTCCTTGGATCTGCGCCTCTCTGGCCTTGACGTATGCCAGCAGCGCGAGTGTTAGGAATAGCGTCCCCATGGTTTGCAAACGTTGCACCACGTAAAGGACGGAGGACACCTGCAGCGGGTGCACGGCCCACATCAATGCCAAGGCGGGTGCAATCCATTTGGCCCTTTCATCTGATATTCCGGCGAACGGCAGCAGCTTCCGGAAGAACCCGGCCAGCGCGAGGACTGTCAGGGCGTGGATGACGATGTTTGTAGTTTTGAATGTTGCGGGATCCGCGCCGTTACCGCGCCAGTAGTCGATCGCGAATGTCAGTGTGGGCAGACCACGCATGTCTCCGGATATTTGTGGAGTCGCGATCGTCTTTAGTAGTGAATGGAAATTCAGTTGTGTCAACTGAATTGCATTGTTGTTCACGATATTGGGGATGTCGTCGAAGACGAATTCCCCAGGCAGTCCCGCCGCGAACAGAAGCGCGGCAAAAAAGGCAGCCAAGAGGCTGAGTAGCAAGAACTGTTTCGTGGCTGTTGGCATGGGGGCGGGCGTGCGGCGAATGCCCCATTGTGAATGATTTGCGAAGAATCGCTACGTTTTTGAGCAACAAGTTACGAGTGGAAATTGTTCGCTCTGCTCACTCCAGTGAACAGCTGGCCGTTGTCATGTCACAAATGGTTGAACGAGCACCTGTCATCTTGGGGACGCCAGTAATCGGGGTGTTGATGTCTGTGGCAGTCGTGATCGAGCTGCACGCATTGGGTGTTGGACTAGCAGGCGTCATGTCGTTGTAGATGGCCGCAAGCGAGAATTTGGCGTAGTTCTTCGTCTCAGCCAAGCAGGCGGCCGAGCCCGATTGAATTCGATACCTGTTGTATGCAGGAAGCGCGATAGCCGCGAGGATGGCGATGATCGCCACCACGATCATTAGTTCGATCAAAGTGAAGCCGCGTTCGTTCTTGGCCATGGCCTGCTGTCCAATTGGAAATCCCCGAACTAGGCTAAGCAAGGTTCGGGCCAATCGCTCGTCAGGCAAAAAAGAAAGCCCCTCTGTGAGGGGCTTTCTTGTCCTGCTTTGAAGAACAGCTATGGACTGCTTAGGCGCCCGGAATCGAGCAGTTTGCAGTAGCAGCATCACACTTCGTGGGCTTAACGCCAGGCTTTGAAGGTGTGAAGGTGGGGCTGGTGGCATTACCAGTGCCATCGCAAGCCTTGTTTGGAACAGTCGTCGGCAGTGCCATGCCAGCAACCGAAGCGGCCAGCCATGAGTTCATGTAGCCCTTAGCTTCGCCAAGGCAAGCATTTTCGGCGGCCTTCACGCGATACTTGTTGTACGCCGGCAGCGCGATGGCGGCCAGGATGGCGATGATCGCGACAACGATCATCAGTTCGATCAGGGTGAAGCCTTTCTGCATCTTCTTCATTTGGATAATCCCCATGGAGTGAGTATTTCGCGTATCACGTGCGCCGGGCCGGGGGATCCATTCCATGGAGCCAGACGTCAGGACACGTGCCGGAAGAGTGAAGCAGGCCCCATGCCAGTCGTCAATCCCCCGCTAACCCGTTGATAAACGGTGTGGGCAGGCATCAGGCGGGTCAAATGTTCACATTCCTGAAGCCAAATGTGACGGCTAGGGGCAGGAATGGGCGGGATTTTTCCTGATATTGAATGGGGAGAATGATGATTGGACTGCCTGAGCCCGAGTGTCAGGGTTGGATTGCCGGAATTCGGAGTTTCAGTGGGATGAAGGATGAACGATTGGCGTTGCACTTAGTCCCAAATTGGGACTATAATGCGCCGTGAGAATCATCGCGATTGCAGCGCTGCGCGAGTTTTGGGGGCGTCACCCCGATGCGGAGCAGCCCCTCAAGGCGTGGCATGACGAAGCAAGACATGCGGCATGGAGTTCTCCACAGGACATCAGGAACCATTACGCCAGCGCCAGTTTCGTCGGCAACAATCGTGTCGTGTTCAATATCAAGGGCAATGACTATCGCCTGATCGTGGCAGTCGCGTATCGGTTTCAAGCTGTCTATATCAAGTTCATTGGTACGCATGCCGAATACGACAGGATCGATGCCGCCACAGTGGAGGACGCATGAATATCCATCCCATTCGCAACGAGCAAGACCACCGTGCAGCGCTGCGCGAGTTGTCGGTTTACTTCGACAACGAACCGACGCCCGGCAGCGATGATGGTGACCGCTTCGAAATTCTTCTGACGCTTGTCGAAGCTTATGAGGCTCGGCATTTCCCGATCGAAGCTCCGGATCCGATCGAGGCAATCCGTTTTCGCATGGAGCAAGGTGGTCTGACCGTGAATGACCTGGTGCCTTCGATTGGTCAGCCGAACCGCGTTTACGAAGTGCTGAATCGCAAGAGGAACCTGACGATCGGCATGATCAGGCGGTTGCATCGCAACCTGGGAATTCCTGCCGAGAGCTTGCTGGGCGGTTAAGGCGCGGGCGTCAACACGCCGCGTAATCGCCAGCATTGGCAGGAAATAAAATGTCACATATATTTGACATTTTGGCGCTCGTGACGCATCATGCCACCCATGGACGCACTTCATGAACTCGGAGCCACAGTGCGTGCGCGCCGGATTGAAATGGGGCTGACCCAGGGGCGCGTTGCGTCGCTGAGTGGGTTGGCACGCCAGACGATCAATCAGGTCGAAACCGGTGTGTGCCCCGATCTCGGTCTCAACAAGGCGGACAGGCTGGCTTCGGTGCTGGGGCTGGTGTTGCGCGTACAGCGTGATTCCCAGTTGGGCAATGCCAGGAAAATGCAGCCCTTGGCGCGCGCGGCTGCATCGGCGAGCGTGAGCTACAAAACCGCGATCACCGAAAGTCGGCTCAGGGAAATTGTATTGAGCGCAGAGGTGCCGGCGAACTTGACCCCCCATGTCCATGCGTTTCTCGATGAGGCGTCGGTATCTTTGCTGGCCGCAGTGGCGGATCAATTGCATGCTGAAGTGCAGATGGATCGTACCGTCGTCTGGAAGAACTATCGGACACTTGCGCGCCAGGTAAAAAGTCTGCGTGACCTATGGCAGTGAGCTCGGGAGTGCAATTCGACCGGCCAGGCGCATGGCAAGTCCTGTTCCCCAAGGCGCTGGAATTGATGGCCAACGTTGAGCGGCATGTCGAGAATGCCAGTTGGACGTTTGGTGGCGGCACGATGCTCATGCTCCGCTTCGCCCACAGGCATAGCAAAGACATCGATCTCTTCGTGCCGGACCCTCAATATCTGGGTTATGTCACACCTCGCCTGAGCGAGGTCGCGGAAACGATCACGACGGAGTACGAGGAAAACGCGGAATTCGTGAAACTGTATCTGCCTGATGGCGAAATCGACATCGTGGTTGGCGAGTCATTGACCGAACATCCGTTTGAAGCGATTGGATACGGTAATCGCAAGATCAAAGTGGAAACGGCTGGCGAAATCATCGCCAAAAAGATGTGGCATCGGGGCGGTCGGGCGAAAGCGCGTGATCTGTATGATTTGTGCGCAGTGGTCGAGCATGAACCGGAACAGATCGAAGTGGCGAAACCTTTCATGAAGCGACATGCTTCTGCTTTTCTGCGGGCGCTCGACGAAAGGCATGAGATCCTCACCGAGGAGTTCCGGCAGATCGATACGCTGGGTGTGGTCAAGTCTTACGAAGACTGTCGGCGCTTGGCCCGAGAAATTTTGGAGCCATTGATCGAGGCCCGGTAACTTGCGCCGGCTTTCGTCTGCTACTCCATCCCCAACTTCTTCAGCTTGTAGCGCAACGCACGGAAGGTGATGCCCAGCGCAGCGGCGGTCTTGGTCTTGTTGTAGCGGTTTTCCAGCAGGGCCTTCTCGATGGCCGCGCGTTCCAGCTGTTCCATGGCGCCGGTGAGGTCGCCATTGGTGCTGGGTGCAGCGGATGTGGCCGGCACGAAGGTTGGTGCAGGCGCCGGGGGGGCGGCCATGGGCGGGGCAGGCATCGACACGACCGCGGGCTCGGCCGATGGCGGTACCGGAGCGGCCTGCGGCAGGCGCAGGTCGCTGGCGTGGATCAGTTCGCCGTCGGCGAGGGTCATCGCGCGTTCGAGGGTGTTCTCGAGTTCGCGGACGTTGCCGGGGAAGGGGTAGGCGCGCAGGGTGGCGATGGCGTCGTCCGACAATGACGGTGGCGTCGCCAGGCCGTGGCGTTCGGCCAGTTTGGCGAGGATGGCTGCGCTCAGCACCGGCAGGTCGTCGCCGCGTTCGCGCAACGGCGGCACGTGCAGCTCGATCACGTTGATGCGGTAGTACAGGTCGTGGCGGAAGCTGCCTTGTTCCACCAGTTTCGCCAGGTCCTTGTGCGTCGCCGAGAGGATGCGCACGTCGACTTGTTCCTCGGCCTGTCCGCCGACCGGGCGCACCGATTTTTCCTGGATGGCGCGCAGCAGTTTCACCTGCATGCCCAGCGGCAGTTCGGCGACTTCGTCGAGGAACAGGGTGCCGCCATTGGCGGCCTGGAACAGGCCCTGCTTGTCGGCGTGGGCGCCGGTGAAGCTGCCTTTGCGGTGGCCGAAGAATTCGCTTTCCATCAGTTCGGCGGGAATCGCGCCGCAGTTGACCGGCACGAACGGGCCCGTGGTGCGCGGTCCGCTGTGGTGGATGGTGAGCGCGACCAGTTCCTTGCCCGATCCCGATTCGCCGTGGATGTAGACCGGCGCCTGGCTGCGCGCGACCTTGTCGATGGTCTGGCGCAGCGCCTGCATCGCCGGCGATTGCCCGAGCATGCGTCCGCCCGGGGATTGCGATTGCGCGGTTTCGTGTTCGGACCTGAGGCGCAGCGCATTGCGCACCAGCTCGCGCAGGATGTTGAGGTCGACCGGCTTGCTGACGAAATCGAAGGCCCCGCGCTTGAGCGCTTCCACCGCGGCTTCGACATTGCCGAATGCGGTGATCATCGCCACCGGCATGCCCGGATGCGCGGCCGCGATATGGGTGATCAGGTCCATGCCCGAACCGTCGGGCAGGCGCATGTCGGTGAGGCAGAAATCGAAATCCTGGCTCGCCAGCTGGGCCTTGGCGGTGGCAACGGTCGCGGCGGTTTCCACCCGCAGGCCCATCCGCGTCAGGGTGACCACCAGCAGTTCGCGGATGTCGCGCTCGTCATCGACCACAAGGGCGCTTTGCGTATCCGCCATGCCGTGAATTCTGATTGTCTCGGGGGAGTGGCCAGTTTAGCGCGACGGCTGCGTCGTGGTCGGCAACAGTGCGGTGGCGCCCGGCAGGTTCAGCCGGAAGCAGCTGCCGAAGGGCAGGCGCAGGTAGGAGAGTTCGCCCTGGTTGGCGTGGGCCAGTTCGCGGGCGATGTGCAGGCCGAGGCCGGTTCCGTGTTCCGAGGTGGTGAAGAACGGCCGGAACAGGTTGCGTTCGTCCGCTTCGGCGATACCGGGGCCGGTATCCATGACATCGATCAGCGAGTGCTGGCGTTCGCGGCGCACGCGCAGGGTGATGCGCGCGGGTTCGCCCGGCATGCGCCCGTAATAGCGCGCGTTGCTGACCAGCACCAGCAGGATCTGGTGGACATGCTTGGGATCGGCCAGTGCGGGCTGCGCTTCATCCGGCAAGGTCAATTCGAGCGTGTCGGCGTCGAGCGGATAGCTGCGGCGGTATTCCTCGGCGAATTCCTCGACCACGGTGCGCAGGTCGATCGCCTGCGGGTTGGCGCGTTCGCGCCGCGCCATGCTCAACACGCTTTCGACGATGCCGTTCATGCGCGTGGTCTGCTTGCGCACGATTTCCAGCATCTTGCGATCCATCACCGTGAGGTCATCGGATTCCTCGAGCAGTTGCGTGGAATAGCTGATCGCGGAAAGCGGGTTGCGGATTTCGTGGGCGAGGCTGGCGGAGAAACGACCGAGCGCGGCGAGGGTGATGCCTTCGGCGCGGCGCGATGCCTGCGAGGTGTCGTCGAGGAAGACCAGCACGTCGTCGCCGCCGGCATGCAGGCGCAGGAATTGCGGGAGGATTTCCGCCTGGTCGGGCCCCATGCGCAGCGGTTGCGTGTTGATCGGCGCGTCGGCCTGCCAGTCGCGCAGGCGTTGCGCCAGTTCCGGCGATGCCAGTCCCAATGGGCGATGACCGTCACCGGCCTCGCCGAGCAATGCGAGCGCGGCTTCGTTGGCGAGGCGGATCAAGCCGTCGCGTTCGACGATCACCACGCCGGTCGGCATGCGCCGGATGATCAGCTCGTTCAACGCGGCGAGATCGGCGATGTCCTCGCCACGGCGATTGACCTCGGTTTCGCTGCGGACCATGCGTTGGCCCATCACGTGCGCCAGCCAGGCGATGGCGAAATAGCTCGCGCCGAAGATCAGCGGTTCGATCCACGGATGGCTCCAGCTCGTATCGAACAACTGGCTCCAGACCAGTGGCGCGACGAAGGTGAGGGTGGCGAGCGTCGCGGTGATCAGGCCGAACGTCAGCGACAACAACAGCGATGCCGCGGCGACGTTGAGGATGAGCATGATCGCGATCACCGGCGATGCTTCCGGGATCGCGTTGATCGCCGCGTTGGCAAAGAACACGTCGATCAATGTGCCGATGGCGATTTGCGGGCCGACGCGCATCCCGCTGCGCGCGAACAGCATCAGGATGACGGCGAGGACGAGGTAGCCGCAGCTGATCCAGGTGGCGAGCATCGGGTCGTCGAAGTCGCCAAGCCACTTGCCGCCGACGCCGGTGGTGACCGCCGCGATCATGGCGGCGGCGAAGGCGCGATAGATGGCGTAGGCGCGCAGTTCGCGGCGGATGCTGTCGTCGTCGAAGCGCTGGATGGATCGGGTTCGGGCCACGGGATCTCCTTGATCCGGGCGAGTGTATCGGGCGGCCGCCGGGCCGGGTTTTGCCGCAGTGCGTCATCTGCGCGACAATAGGGGGCTGGCCCGGCCCTGTCCGCGGCCCGTCCTCCCTTCCCGACTTCCGGTGCGCCATGAATTTCCACGAGTACCAGGCCAAACAATTGTTCGGCGACTACGGCATTGCCGTCCCCAAGGGCCAGGTGGCCCATTCCCCAGACGAGGCGGTGACCGCCGCCAAGGCCATCGGCGGCGAGGCCTGGATGGTGAAGGCCCAGATCCACGCGGGTGGCCGCGGCAAGGCCGGCGGCGTGAAGTACTGCAAGTCCCTGGATGAAGTGCGTGACAACGCCAAGGCCATGCTCGGCACCAGGATGGCGACCTACCAGACCGCCGGCGTGGAACTGCCGGTCGACAGCGTGCTGATCACCCAGGCCACGGACATCGTCAAGGAACTCTACCTGTCGGTGCTGGTCGATCGCGCCACCCAGACGGTCACCTTCATCGCTTCGGCGGAAGGCGGCATGGACATCGAGCAGGTCGCGGCCGAGAAGCCGGAGGCGATCAAGACCTTGCACGTGAACTACGTGGAAGACCTGCAGCCCTACCAGTGCCGTGACCTGGCCTTTGCACTCGGCTTGAACGCCAAGCAGGCCGGCCAGCTGACCAAGATCATGCTGGGCCTGTACAAGCTGTTCAACGACAAGGACCTGGCCCTGGTCGAATTGAACCCGCTGGCGATCATCGACGACGGCAACCTCGCCGTGCTCGACGGCAAGATCAACAACGACGACAACGCCAACTTCCGCCATGCGGAACTGGTCGCGATGCGCGACGTGCGCCAGGAAGACGAGACCGAAGTGCTGGCCTCGAAGTACGACCTCAACTACGTGACCATGGACGGCAACATCGGTTGCATGGTCAACGGCGCGGGTCTCGCGATGGCGACGATGGACGTGATCTCGCTCAACGGCGGTTCGCCGGCCAACTTCCTCGACGTCGGCGGCGGCGCCAACAAGGAGAAGGTGACCGAGGCGTTCAAGCTGATCCTGCGCTCGCCGACCGTCAAGGCGATCTTCGTCAACATCTTCGGCGGCATCGTCCGCTGCGACATGATCGCGGAAGGCATCATCGCCGCGGTCAAGGAAGTCGGCGTCAAGGTGCCGGTGATCGTGCGTCTCGAAGGCACGAACGTGGACGCCGGCAAGGAGCTGCTGAAGAACTCCGGCCTGGCGATCATCCCGGCCGACGACATCAACGATGGCGCGAAGAAGGCGGTGGAAGCCGTCAAGAACG
>JAFEBZ010000151.1 GCA_018242405.1 Pseudomonadota bacterium
CGCGTGACCGGCTCGCTGCACATGACCATCCAGACCGCCGTGCTGATCGAGACGCTGAAGGACATCGGCGCCGACGTGCGCTGGGCTTCGTGCAACATCTTCTCGACCCAGGACCAGGCCGCCGCCGCGATCGCTGCCGCCGGCACCCCGGTGTTCGCATGGAAGGGCGAATCGCTGGAAGAGTATTGGGACTGCACGCTGGCCGCACTCAGCTTCCCCGACGGCAAGGGCGGTTTCCTCGGCCCGCAATTGGTGGTCGATGACGGCGGCGACGTCACCCTGCTGATCCACAAGGGTTTCGAACTCGAGAACGGCGACGGCTGGGTCAACACGCCGTCGTCGAACCACGAAGAACAGGTCATCAAGGATCTGCTCAAGCGCGTGGCGACGGCACGTCCGGGCTGGTGGACCAAGGTCGTCGCCGACTGGAAGGGCGTGTCGGAAGAAACCACCACCGGCGTGCACCGTCTCTACCAGATCGCCGAACAGGGCAAGCTGCTGATCCCGGCGATCAACGTCAACGATTCGGTCACCAAGTCGAAGTTCGACAACCTCTACGGTTGCCGCGAATCGCTGGCCGACGGTCTGAAACGCGCAATGGACGTGATGCTGGCCGGCAAGGTCGCGGTGGTCTGCGGCTACGGCGACGTCGGCAAGGGTTCGGCGCATTCGCTGCGTGCCTACGGCGCGCGCGTGATCGTCACCGAGATCGATCCGATCTGCGCGCTGCAGGCGGCGATGGAAGGCTTCGAGGTCAACACCGTCGAATCCTCGCTGGGCCAGGCCGACATCTACGTCACCACCACCGGCAACAAGGACATCATCACCGTCGACCACATGACGAAGATGAAGGACCAGGCCATCGTCTGCAACATCGGTCACTTCGACAACGAAATCCAGGTCGATGCGATGCGCGCGCTACCGGGCGTCAAGCACGTCAACATCAAGCCGCAGGTCGACAAGTACATCATGCCGAACGGCAATGCGATGTTCCTGCTGGCCGAAGGCCGCTTGGTGAACCTCGGTTGCGCCACCGGCCACCCGAGCTTCGTGATGTCGAATTCGTTCGCCAACCAGACGTTGGCGCAGATCGACCTGTGGGCGAACAAGGACACGTACGAGAAGACCGTCTATCGCCTGCCCAAGCACCTCGACGAGGAAGTCGCGCGCCTGCATCTCGAGAAGATCGGCGTGGTGCTCACCAAGCTGTCGAAGGACCAGGCCGACTACCTCGGCATCGCGGTGGAAGGCCCGTACAAGCCCGAGCACTACCGCTACTGATCCACCCTTCGCATTTCCCTCCCTGCAACGGGAGGGAGATCGCGACCAACACCCACGTCGTCCGCCACGCATCGGAACGCCAGCATGTCCAACCGGATCCCGCTTTCCTTCGAGTTCTATCCGCCGAAAACCGACGAGCAGCGCGCACAGCTCGATCGCAGCGTGCAGAAGCTCAAGCCGTACGCGCCGGAGTTCATGTCGGTGACGTTCGGTGCCGGCGGTTCGACACTCAGCCACACGCCGGAAACGGTGCAGCGCCTGCGTGGCGAACACGGCGTCGACGGCGTGCCGCACCTGACCTGCGTCGGTGGCAGCCGCGAGGAAATTCGCGCGTTGCTGAAGCTGTACAAGGCGCTGGGTTGCAACCGCATCATCGCGCTGCGCGGCGACATGCCCTCGGGCATGATCGGCCAGGGCGACCTGCGCTACGCCAACGAACTGGTCGAATTGATCCGCGCCGAACATGGTGATCATTTCCACGTGGCGGTCGCCGCCTATCCGGAAACGCATCCGCAGGCCAACGACGCCCACGCCGATCTCGCCAATTTCGAGCGCAAGATCAAGGCCGGCGCGCACAGCGCGATCACCCAGTATTTCTACAACTCCGACGCCTATTTCCATTTCGTGGATGACGTGCGCCGTCGCGGCATCGACATCCCGATCATCCCGGGCATCATGCCGATCTCAAACTTCACCCAGCTGCGACGTTTCTCCGAAGCCTGCGGCGCCGAAATCCCGCGCTGGATCGGCCAGCGCATGCGCGCGCATGGCGACGATGTCGAGGCGATCCGTGAGTTCGCCGCCGATCTGGTCGCGGCCCTGTGCCGCCGCCTGATCGAAGGCGGCGCGCCCGCCCTGCACTTCTACACGCTGAACATGGCACGCCCGACCCAGGGCGTGCTGCAGCGATTGGGCTGAAGCTTAGCGAAGCCTGACCATCCAGCCGTGGCGGTCGGGCAGACGGCCATACTGGATGTCGGTCAGTTCCTTGCGGATCGCCATGGTGACTTCGCCCGCAGGCGCGTTGATGTCGCCCACCACGAAGCCCTTGCCCTTCAGTTCGCCGATCGGGGTGACGACCGCGGCAGTGCCGCAGGCGAACACTTCGGCGATATCGCCCGAGGTCATCCCTGCCTTCACTTCGTCGATCGACACCTTGCGCTCTTCGACCTTCAGGCCGCGGTCGCGCGCCAGTTGCAGGATGCTGGAACGGGTGATGCCTTCGAGGATGCTGCCGGACAGTTCCGGGGTGACGATGCGGCCGTCCTTGTAGACGAGGAACACATTCATGCCACCGAGTTCTTCAAGGTACTTGCCCTCGACCGGATCGAGGAACAGCACCTGCGAGCAACCTTGCGCATAGGCTTCCTGCTGCGGCAGCAGCGAAGCCGCGTAGTTGCCACCACACTTGGCCGCGCCGGTACCGCCCTTGCCCGCGCGCGCGTAGTCTTCCGACAGCCAGATCGACACCGGCTTCACGCCACCATGAAAGTACGCGCCAGCCGGACCGGCGATCACGTAATAGCCGGCCGCATTGGCGGCGCGCACGCCGAGGAAACCTTCGGTGGCGATCATGAAGGGGCGGAAATACAGGCTGCTTTCCGGCGCTGACGGTACCCACGCGTGGTCGACGGCGATGAACTGGCGCAGCGATTCGACGAATTCGGCGATCGGCAGTTGCGGCAAGGCCAGGCGCGCCGCGGAGCGCTGCAGGCGCGCGCCGTTGGCCTCGGGACGGAAGGTCCAGATCGAGCCGTCGGCGTGGCGATAGGCCTTGATGCCTTCGAAGATCTCCTGGCCGTAATGCAGCACACCCGCGGCCGGATCCAGCGCCAGCGGACCATAGGCGTGAACCTGCGCATCGTGCCAGCCCTGCGCCTTGTCCCACTGGATGGCGACCATGTGGTCGGTGAAGTACTTGCAGAAGCCGAGTTCGCCGGCAAGGATCGCGGCACGCTGTTCGTCACTGCGTGCGTGGTCGGAAAGTGCGATCTGGTAGGCCAGCGATGCGGGGGCGTTCATGCGGAAATCCTTGGCGAATATCGCAATTATAGGCCGTGTCGTTGCCCAGACGGATGAAGCACAGTAGCCGGCTTGATCGCGCTAGAGTGCGCAAGTGCATCCCCGACTCCTCCTTTCCTGCCTGGCCCTGCTCGCAATCGCGTTGTTGCCGATACGCGCGCATGCGCAATCGGCCATCCACCAATGCACCGGCGCCGGCGGCGAGGTGCTCTACAGCGACAAGCCCTGTGTGGCCTTCGGCGCGGCGGATCGCACCATTTCGCATGCCACGCCGTCGGGCGCGACGATGAGCCTCGGCCGGCCGACGGTGCGCGCGGGCTGCGCACGCACGCTCGACGATCTCGTTCACGAAATCACCCTCGCTTTCGACACCAGCGACCCCAATCGACTGATCGGCGTCTACCACTGGCCGGGGCTGGGAACCGAATCTGGTTACGACATCGCCGATCGGCTCGCCAAACTGACCCGCGAGCAGCTGGTCGACACCCAGGTCGGCAATGGCAGCGTCCGCCTGCTGTTGGCGCAGGGCAAGGCAACGACCACCAGCAGCGTCAACTTCCACTTGCGGCGCTACCAGGACTGCTGGTGGCTCAGCTATTAACCGCGGTCCGCCTCATCTGACATCGGCGAAACTCAGGGTCGCCACGGTGCCGACGGTACCGTCGCGACGCGGCTGCACCTGCATCTGCCAGCCATACAACGCGCAGATGCGGGTCACGATCGCCAGGCCGATGCCGGCACCCTTGGTATTGCCGGAAGCCCCACCGCGATAACCGCGCTCCGCCATCCGCTGTTCGTCTTCGGCGCTGAGGCCGCGGCCGGTATCGATCACGTCGACCGAATCGGCGCCGATGTGCACGGTGACGCTGCCGGTGTCGGTATAGCGCACGGCATTGGCGATCAGGTTGCCCAGCGCGACGTTCACCGTCGCTTCCGGCGCATCGACCATCAGCGCGGTATTGCCTTCCATGCGCAGGTCGAGCTGCTTGCCGCGGCGCTGCTGAAGGCGGTGCGCTTCCAGCAACTGCTCGGCGACGCGCGCCACCGATGTCTCGCCACGCACGCGTTCGCCGCGCGACAGCAACAGCAATGTTTCGGTGATCGCGGTGCCGCCCTCCTGCGCACGCTGGATGCGCTGGATGCGTTCGCGCATCTTGTCGCTGAGATCCGGCTGCTCCATCATCAGTTCGACCGTGCTGCGGATCACCGCCAGCGGCGTGCGCAGCTCGTGGCTGACGTCGGCGTTGAACTCGCGCTCGCGGCGCGCGGCATCGTTGATACGGTCGGAATAGTCGTCGAGCGCACGTGCAAGCTCGCCCACTTCGTCGTTGGGGAAGCGTGGTGCCAGCGCTTTGGCGTTCGCGCCTTCACCGGAACGGCGGCGAATCAATCGCACCAGATCGGATACGGGACTCATGACACGCGACGCCGACCACAGCCCTATTGCCACTGACAGCAGCGTGAATCCAACCACCGCGCCGAACAGCCATCGCATCAATTTGGCCGTCGATTCCGCCGCGCCGGTAATGTCATACCGGACGATGCTCGTGAATGACTTTCCGTTTGCGGAATGCCCGCGTTGGACCGCGACCTTCCAGGTATGCGGAATGTTCCTTTCGTCGTATTCGGAAACTTCATGCACGCCCTCCGGCAAGTCCCGATACAGCGGATTGATCTTGTAGGCGTTCTCGGCACCCCAGGTCCGGGCATCAAAGATCAGGAAGAACTTGGGTTGATCCGGGTGCTGCTCTACTTGCGCCACCAGACTCTCGACCTCACGCTTGAGCGTCTTTTCGATCAGCTGGTTTTCAATGCGCTCGCGAATGTAGTTCGTCGCCAATGCGAACAACGACGTCAATCCGAGCCCGAGCAGGAAAAACGACAGCACGATGCGCGTGCGCAGACGGCGCCGGTTGTGGCGCGTCGGCAACCCGGGCAGGTTGGATCGGGTGGATTTAGCCGGCATCCTGCGGCGCGATGCGATAGCCGATGCCGTGGCGGGTCTGGATCAGCTGCGTCGGGAACGGCTTGTCGATCACTGCGCGCAGGCCGTGGATATGCACGCGCAGCGAATCGGAATCGGGCAGCTCCTCGCCCCACACGCGCGTTTCAAGATCCTGGCGCGTGACCACCGCGGGCGCGGCTTCCATCAGCGCCTGCAGGATCTTCAGCGCTGTCGGATTGAGCTGCAGCAACTTGCCGCCGCGACGCACTTCCAGCGTATCGAGGTTGTATTCGAGATCGGCGATCGACAGTACCCGCGCCTGCGGACCCTTGCCCCGGCGCGCCAGCGCGTTGAGGCGCACGTCGACTTCCTGCAGCGCAAAGGGCTTCACCAGGTAATCGTCGGCGCCGGATTCGAAACCTTCCAGCTTGTTGTCGAGGCTGTCGCGCGCAGTCAGCATCAGCACCGGCGTCTGCTTGCGCGCATCGTTGCGCAGCTTGCGGCAGACCTCGAGGCCGTCCATGCCTGGCAGGTTGAGGTCGAGGATGATGGCGTCGAAATCGTTCACCACCGCCAGATGCAGGCCGGTGACGCCATCGGCGGCGAAATCGACCGCATGGCCGCGATCTTCGAGGTAATCGCCGAGATTGGCGGCGATGTCCTGGTTGTCTTCAATCAAGAGTACGCGCACGGCGGTCTCCTCCATTCGAGTTTTCATTCTGGCACAAGGCCGCTCAACGACGCTTCGCAGCGCCCTTCCCGGCTTTGACACGCTTGCGGGCGCGAGGTTCCACCCCGGCGGCGACGTGGTCGATGATGGCGCCGGCAATATCGACGCCGGTCGCCTGCTCGATACCCTCCAGACCGGGCGAGGAATTGACCTCCAGCACCAGCGGGCCGCGCTTCGAACGGATCAGGTCGACGCCGGCGATGCCGAGGCCCAGGGCCTGGGCCGCACGCACCGCAACCTCGATTTCATCATCGCGCGGAGTGGCAGGCTCGGCGGTTCCGCCGCGGTGCAGGTTGGATCGGAAATCGCCATCCGGCGCCTGGCGCTTCATCGCCGCGACCACCTGCCCGCCGACCACGAAGCAACGCAGGTCGGCGCCGTCCGCTTCGGCCACGAATTCCTGCACCAGGAATTGCGCGTAGAGGCCGCGCAAGGCCTCGATCACCGCGCGCGACGCCGACTGCTTTTCGGTGAGCATCACGCCCGCGCCCTGAGTGCCTTCGTTCAACTTGATCACATGCGGCGGCGGCCCCAGCATCGACAACATGTCGACGGTGTCGTCGGGGTTGTCGCCGAACACGGTGGCGGGAAAATCGATGCCTTCGGCGGCCAGCAACTGGTGGCAACGCAATTTGTCGCGCGCGCGCAGGATGGCGTCGCAACCGTTGGGCGAAGTCGCGCCCATCAGTTCGAACTGGCGCAGCACTGCGGTGCCGTAGCGCGTGACCGAGGCGCCGATGCGCGGGATCACCGCGTCGTAACCGGCAATCTGCACGCCCTTGTAATGCATCTCGAACGCGTCGACGCCGATCTTCATGTAGCAGCGCAGCGGATCGAGCACGCGCACGCTGTGGCCGCGCTGGCGCGCCGCCTCGACCAGGCGTTTGGTGGAATACAGCTTGGTATTGCGCGACAGGATCGCGAGTTTCATCCGTGGGCCTTGCTGCGGCGGTGGAGATGCGAACGCGAGGGATCGACGACGAAACCGTCACGCATGGCCTGGCGGCCGAGCAGCATCGGGAAGCGCATGCCGGCACGGTCGGCGAGATTGAGTTCGATCTCGCGATCGATGTCGGCCAGGCGCATGCGCGCGCGGATGAACGGGCGTCGCACGCGATGCCCCCCGGAGTCGACGACTTCACGCTCGTCGATCAGGCGCGCTTCCACCGTGAGCACTTCGGCGCCCGGACGCGGACGGATCTCGAAACCGACCCACGCTTCGCCATCGCGCTCGAGTCGCCACTGGCGATCGACGTGCAACGACGAGCTGCGCGCACCGGTATCGATCTTGGCGCGGATGCGCTCGATCCCCAGTTCCGGCAGGGCCACGGTTTCCCGCCAACCCACGGTGACCTCTCCTGACATGCACGTGGCCTCAAGACGTTCACGGCGGCCGAAGCCGCCATGAATGGGTTGGAGCGGGTGAAGGGAATCGAACCCTCGTCAGTAGCTTGGGAAGCTACAGCTCTACCATTGAGCTACACCCGCGGACGCCGCGGATTCTAACCGCAGCGTGGCGACCGTGTGTCAAGCAATGGTTAGAACGTCTTGCCGACAGTCAGCGACAGTGCACGATAGTTGCCGCCCTTGCGCGCAACGGTGGTGGTGCCACCGACCATCACGTCGAGGCCATCGAACCCGCCGCGCACACCGACCGCCAGCGAACCGTAGCCGCGGTCGAACGACGGACCCGGCACCGCGAATTCCATCGAACCCACGCTCGGCATGCTGGCACGCGCTTCCGTCGGCAGCTTGCCGAATTCACGATCGATGCTCATGCGCGCGAACGGCGTCCAGTCTTCGCTGATGTGGTAGCGCCCTTCATAACCCAACGATGCCAGGCGCGAATTGAAGGTCTGCGAGGGATAGGCCAGCGCGGTCGACAGATTGGCGTTGCTTTCGGTGTAACCATCGATGCGGATGCGCTGCAGCAGCACTTCGCCGACCGGGCCGTGGTCGAACTTGCCGTTGTGGAACATCCAGCCGCCATCGATCCCGGCGTAGACGTCACTGCCGTTGGCCTTGCCGGTATGGGTGCGGATCGCCGGCCCCAGCGGAACATCACGATTCACCTTGTCCTCGATGCGCGAATAGCCGAGCTGTGCGTTCACCCAGGCGTTCTCGTTGTGCCAACCGGCGAAGCCCGCGATCGAGAGATCGGTCTGGCGGAAATCGCCGCGCTTCTGCGCGTAGTCGATGCGCTGGCGACCGTAGTTCAGCGTGCCGCCATAGCGGAAGGCGCCACTGTTCCAGCCGATGCCGCCACCCAGCGACGGACCGATGCCGTCGAAACCGTCACCCGACGGACCGCGGTTGTAGCGCTGCTGGTCGAGGTTGCCGTTGAACCACCAGCGCATGCCGTCGTTGCCGCGCATGCTCGCCAGCTGCGAGGACAGCAGGTCGGCGCGGGCGCGGCCGACACTCATCGCCGACAACGGCAGGATGGCGATCTGGCGCGGGCCTTCCAGGGTGGCGACAGCGTAATCGCCAAGGATCTTGTGCGCGGCCGTCGACGGATGGATGCCGTCGGCAAACGCGTAGCTTTGATCGGTGCCCGGCGCGTAGGAAGACGGCAGGCCCAGGCCTTGCGGACCACACGTTAGCGATGAGCCGGCTGCCGCGTAGCCCGGACCACAAGCGGTATGGGTGACATCGGTGAAGCCGTAGGTTGCCGGATTGGCGACGATTTCCTGCAGCATGTGGAAGGTATCGAGCGGAATGATGCGCATGCCGCTGGAGGCGAAGGCGCTGTACAGCGCCGAGTTGTACTGGGCCGACAAGGCAGTCGCCGTCGCGGAAGTGGCAGGACCCGCTGCGAGCGCTTCGGGCGTCTTTCCGATGTCGGGGATGTTCGGCACCATGATGTAGCGCGCCCCTGCGGCCTGCAGCTTGGTCACGATCGCGAGATCGGCTGCAATCGCGCCACTCATGATGGCCGGGGCACTTGCCGGCGTGGTGATGGCGCGCAAGTCGTTGGCTCCGCCCCACACTCCGTACAACGCATGGGGATCGGCCTTGCCACCGGTACGCGACAGGTAGAAGTTCACCTGCTGGTCGAGCGACGGCGCACTGGCGCTGACGCCCCCGACACGCGCGCCACCCACTGCGTAATTGCTGCCGCTGTCCGGCCCGGCCGCGGTCCAGCCCGTCGATTGGTTGGCGCCGTAGTAATTCGCCACGTTCTGCGCCCAGGTGGTGCCCGGGTTGGTGGTGAATTGGCCGGCCACCGGCTGCGCGGCTGCAGGCAGCAACGGACGGAAGAAGCCGGCGTCGGTCAGGCTGTCGCCGAAGAAAATCGTCTGGCTGAAGGTCTGGGAATGGGTGTCGACGTACTGGGCGGCGGCCGGCAGGGCCACCATCGACAGGGCGGACGCCAGGACGGTGCAAAGGAGCTTGGTCCGCATCGGTGCGATCTCGTTCGGCCGGGCTGGATTCGCCCGCGTATGGCGATCGTTTCACGATTTTCTAACGCCCGCATGCTGCGGCGCGTCATCCCGCTTCGGGCGACAATGGCGCCATGGACATCCAACTCAATGGCGAAGTGCGCGACTGCGCATCCGACACCACCATCGCGACCCTGCTGCAATCGGAAGGGTTGGCGGAACGCCGCGTCGCGGTCGAGGTCAATGGCGAAATCGTGCCGCGCAGTCGCCATGCGACCACCGCGCTGCACACTGGCGATCGCGTCGAGATCGTGCACGCACTCGGCGGCGGTTGATCGATTGCACCCGGCAATCGTTCAGTGCTTTCAGCGATAATTGCCGGATGAACATTTCCGACGACGCCCTGGTCATCGCAGGGAAGACCTACCGTTCCCGTCTGCTCACCGGCACCGGCAAATTCAAGGATCTCGGCGAAACCCGCAACGCCACCGAAGCGTCTGGTTCCGAGATCGTCACCGTGGCGATCCGCCGCACCAATATTGGACAGAACCCGGGCGAACCGAACCTGCTCGACGTGCTGCCGCCCGATCGCTACACCATCCTGCCCAACACCGCCGGCTGCTACACCGCCGACGACGCCGTCCGCACCTGCCGGCTCGCGCGCGAACTGCTGGATGGTCACAACCTGACCAAGCTCGAAGTGCTGGGCGACCAGAAGACACTGTTCCCCGACGTGATCCAGACGCTCAAGGCTGCCGAACAACTGGTGGCCGACGGTTTCCATGTGATGGTCTACACCAGCGACGATCCGATCCTGTGCAAGCGCCTGGAGGAAATCGGCTGTGTCGCGGTGATGCCGCTGGCCGCGCCGATCGGTTCCGGCCTCGGCATCCAGAATCGTTACAACCTGCTCGAGATCGTCGAAAACGCAAAAGTGCCGATCATCGTCGATGCCGGTGTCGGCACCGCGTCGGACGCCGCGATCGCGATGGAACTCGGCTGCGATGGCGTGCTGATGAACACCGCGATCGCCGGAGCGAAGGATCCGGTGCGGATGGCGCGCGCGATGAAGGCGGCGGTCGAAGCCGGTCGCGACGCCTTCCTCGCCGGACGCATTCCACGCAAGCGTTACGCCAGCGCATCGTCGCCGGTGGATGGACTGATCGGATGACCGATCCGTTTTCCAGCGACGGTGCCAAGGTTCCGGCCAAACCCTTCACGGTCGAACCGGGCCGGCGACGCATTCGCAGTTTCGTGTTACGGCAAGGTCGCTTCACCGAAGCGCAGCAACGCGCCTTCGACGAACAGTGGCCGCGCTTCGGGCTTGATTACGCCGGCACGCCGCGTGATTTCGATGCCGCCTTCGGACGCCACGCACCGCGCATCGTCGAAATCGGTTTCGGCAACGGCGAGGCACTGCGCTTTTCCGCCGCACTCGATCCCGCGCGCGACCACATCGGCATCGAAGTGCACGCACCCGGCGTCGGCCGCCTGCTCAACGCACTGGCCAGCGATGATGCGAAGAACGCGCGCCTCTATCACCACGACGCGGTGGAAGTGCTCGAAAACGAAATCGCAGACGGTTCGCTCGACGAGATCCGCATCTACTTCCCCGATCCCTGGCACAAAAAGCGCCACGGCAAGCGCCGACTGGTGAACGCGGAATTCGCCGCGTTGCTGGTGCGCAAACTCGCAGCAACGGGACGCCTCCATCTCGCCACCGATTGGCCCGACTACGCCGAACAGATGTGGGACGTGCTCGATGCCACGCCCGGGCTGGTCAATCGCGCCGGCCCACGCGGACAGGTACCGCGACCGGCGTGGCGTCCGCAAACGCATTTCGAGACGCGCGGCCAGCGACTGGGCCATCCCGTTTTCGACCTGATCTACGACCGCACCTGACGATGGGCAACGGCCTCATCCTCAGCAGCGACATGGCCATGGTCCTCGGCCTGGTCGGGCTGACGATGGTGCTGTTCCTGTTCGAACGCATCCGTCCCGACGTCGTCGCGATCTGCGTGCTGGTGCTGCTCGGCCTGACCGGATTGATCGCGCCGGAAGACCTGTTCGGCGGCTTCTCCGGCAGCGCGGTGATCAGCATCATCTCGACGATGATCCTCGGCGCCGGCCTTGAACGCACCGGCGCGCTCAATCGTCTCGCCGGCTGGTTGCTGCGACGATCGAGCGGGTCGGACAAGCGCCTGCTCACTCTCACCTGCCTGTCCGCGGCGGCGGTATCGCCACTGATGCAGAACCCGTCGGTGATGGCGATGTTCCTGCCGGTCTCATCGCGCATCTCCGCGCGCGCCGGCATCGCCACTTCGCGCATGCTGCTGCCGATCGCAGCGACGATCGTGATGGCCGGCGCCTTGACCATGGTCGGCAATTCGCCGCTGATCCTGCTCAACGATCTGTTGATGTCGGCCAACGCCAACATGCCGTCGGGCGCGGCATCGATCCACCCGTTCAAGATGTTCGCGCCGATGCCGATCGGCATCGTCATGCTGACGGCGGTGCTGCTGTATTTCCGCTTCTACGGCGATAGCCGATTGCGCGAGGAAGACGGCGCGGTCACGCCCGGTCGCACCGAGAGCTATTTCGCCAGCACCTACGGCATCAACGGCGACGTCTTCGAACTGACGGTGACCGCGCAGAGTCCGCTGGTCGGCACCACCATCGGCGAAGCGGAACGCCTGACCGGCGCACCGCTGCTGCTCGCCCATCGCAGCCATGGCGAATCGCGACTGGCGCCGCCATCCGACGCGCGCATCTGGGTCGGCGATGTCCTCGGCGCGATGGGCCCGGGCGAAGACGTGCTGCGCTACGCCGAACAACAACACCTGGTGGCGTCATCGCGACTGCGCGAATTCGGCGACCTGTTCAACCCGAGTCGTGCCGGCATCGCCGAAGCGGTGGTGCCGCCGAACTCGCGCTTCATCGGCAAGACCCAGGCCGATCTGCGTTTCCGCAAGCAGTACGGCATCAGCCTGCTGGCGATCAATCGCGATCGCGAAGTGATCCGCGAAGACGTGCGCAACGTGCCACTGCGCGCCGGCGACATGCTGGTGCTGCATTGCATCTGGCAACGACTGGCCGAAGTCGCGGCGCAAAAGGATTTCGTCGTCGTCACCGACTATCCGAAGGCGCGCCAGCGTCCGCACAAGTTCAAGATCGCGATGGGCATCTTCGCCCTCACCATGCTGATCGCGCTGTCGTCGCGCGTACCGGTGCCGATCGCGCTGATGACCGGCGTCGCCGGCATGCTGATCACCGGGGTCATCCACATGGACGAGGCCTACGCCGCGATCAGCTGGAAGACGGTGTTCCTGATGGCCTGCCTGATCCCGCTCGGCTGGGCGATGGATTCCAGCGGCGCGGCGGCCTGGGTCGCCGGCCATACCGTCGATCGCATTCCGCAAAGCACACCACTGGTGTTGATCGAACTGGCGCTGGCGATATTGACCGTGCTGTTCTCGCTGATCATCAGCCACGTCGGCGCGACCATCATGCTGGTGCCGATCGCGGTCAACCTCGCGCTGGCGACCGGCGGCAACCCGACCAGCTTCGCGCTGATCGTCGCGCTGTCGGCATCGTGCAATTTCATGACGGCATCGAACCCGGTGATCTCGATGATCATCGGACCCGGCAACTACACGCCACGCGACTTGTGGCGAATCGGTGGGCCGCTGGCCTGCGTCTACATCGCGATTGTCGTCGCGATGGTCAATCTGCTGCAGATGTTCCGCTGATTTCGCGCAGGAACACTTCGCCATCGCGTGTTTCCACCGCCACCGTGCGCAACGACGATCCCATGCACGGCCCGCCGGTGCAGCGGCCATCGATCGGCGAGAAGCTGGCGCCATGCGCCGCGCAGACCAGGTCGCCGGTGCGCGCCACCAGGAATTGACCGGGCGCCCAGTCGAGCCTGCGTCCCGCATGCGGGCAGATGTTGAACCACGCAGCCACCCGCGTGCCGTCGCGACGCAGGATCAGCGATTCGGCATCGCCGTCCACCACGCCCGATGCCTCGGCAAAACCGTGGTCGGGAATCTGGTCGAGGGCGATGAGTGGTTCTGGCACGGCTTGCAATGATGGTGAATCCGAACGCAGCATAACGTTCCGGCCATTCCGATGCAGCTGCCATGAACGATGTCTTCCCGCCCCTGCCCGTTGCGCGCGTCGTCACCACCGATGGCCGCACGATTCCGCTGCACCGCATTCACTGCATCGGCCGCAACTTCGCCGACCACGCCTGCGAGATGGGTGCAACACCAGCGTCGCCGGAAGCACGCGGTCGTCCCGTGCTGTTCCAGAAACCGGCCGACGCCATCGTCACCGATGGCCGCGTGCGCTATCCATCGGCGACGCACGAGCTGCATCACGAAGTCGAACTGGTGGCGGTGCTCGGCGCCGATGCACCGGAAGGCGAACTGACGCGCGCGCAGGCCGAAGCACTGGTGTTCGGCTATGCCATCGGCCTCGACCTCACCCGCCGCGACTTGCAGGCCGAGTGCAAGGCGAAATCGCTGCCCTGGGACATCGGCAAGGGCTTCGACGATTCGGCACCGATCAGCGCGGTGATTCCGGCGGCGGATGTCGGTGATCTATCCGTGCTCGCGATCAGCCTCGAGGTCAATGGAGAGCTGCGCCAGCACGGCGAACTCCGCGACTGGATCTGGGACGTGCCCGACGTGTTGATCGAACTGTCGAAGCTGTATGCGCTGCGCCGCGGCGACCTGGTGTTCACCGGTACCCCGGCCGGCGTTGCCGCACTGCAGCGTGGCGATCGTTTCGTTGCCCGCTTCGCCAACCTGCTCAGCCTTGAAGGTGAAATCGTCTAGACATCGCTGCGCTATGCTCCCGCCACCTCTCAACACGGGTTGAATTGCATGGGCATGGTCAGCGAGTTCAAGGAGTTCATCTCCAAAGGCAATGTCGTCGATCTGGCGGTCGGCGTCATCATCGGCGCCGCATTCGGCAAGATCGTCACCGCGCTGGTCGAAGGCGTGGTGATGCCGGCGATCAGCGTCCTCACCGGCGGCGTCGATTTCAAGGACTGGAAACACGTCATCACCCCGGCGGTGATGGATCAGGCCACCGGCAAGGAAAAGGTCGCTGAAGTGGCGATCAAGTACGGCGACTTCATCCAGACCTGCATCGATTTCCTGCTGATCGCCTTCGTGATCTTCCTCGCCATCAAGGCCTACAACCGCATGCGCCAACCGGTTGCTGCCGCCGACGCACCGCCGAGCGAAGAAGTGTTGCTGCTGCGCGAGATCCGTGACGGCCTGAAAAAATGATCGATCGGCCGCCAATGGCCATGACGGCGGCATGACCATTGGCACAGAAGACCGGAACCCCGGGCTGCTAGGCTCGGGGTTTCTCTTTGCGTCGAGATCGCCATGACCCGCACCCTGCTCGCCGTTTCCCTCGCCAGCCTGCTCGCTACCTCGTCCGCATTCGCCGCCGAAACCAAAGCCACGCCCGCGATGGTGCAATCGGCAGCCGCACTGCGCGACCAGGCATTGAAGGACGACACCGGCTGGAAGGTGGTGGAATCGCTGACCACCGAAGTCGGCCAGCGCATGGCCGGCAGCGAGGGCGATGCCCGCGCCGTGGAATGGGCCAAGGCCAAGTTCAAGGAACTCGGTTTCGACAAGGTGTGGACGCAGCCGGTGACGTTTCCGAAATGGGAGCGTCGCAGCGAACACGGCGAAGTGCTGGGCGCGCATTCGCAGCAATTGTTCCTGACCGCCCTCGGCGGCAGTCCCGGCGGCACCGTGGAAGGCGAAGTGGTGCGCTTCGATTCACTTGAAGCCTTGCAGAAGGCCGCGCCGGGATCGCTGGCCGGGAAGATCGCCTTCGTCGACGTGATGATGCCCAAGGCGAAGGATGGCCACGGCTATGGCCTCGGTTCGACGATCCGTCGTGCCGGTCCATCTGCGGCAATTCGCGCCGGCGCGATCGGCTACGTGATGCGCCCGGCCGGTACCGACTGGCACCGCAATCCGCATACCGGCATGACCGGGTTCGACAAGGGCCTGACGCCGATTCCCTCGGCATCGCTCACCAACATCGATGCCGACCAGCTGGCGCGTCTCGTCAAGCTCGGCACGACGCGCATTCGCGTTGCACTCGACTGCGGCTACAACGGCGAATACACCTCGCAGAACGTGATCGGCGAATTCACCGGCAGAAGCAAGCCCGATGAAATCGTCGCGCTCGCCGGCCACCTTGATTCCTGGGATCTCGGCACTGGCGCGATCGACGACGGCAGCGGCATCGCCATCTCGATGGCGGCGGCGAAACTCGCCGCGAAGATGCAGCGCCCGCTGCGCACCATCCGCGTGGTCGCCTTCGCCAACGAGGAACAAGGGTTGTGGGGCGGTCGCGTCTATGCCGAATCGCAGAAGGACAAGATCGCCAAGAGCCAGATGGTGATGGAGTCCGATTCCGGCCCCGGTCGCGTCTACGAATTCGGCGGACGCTGGTCGAAGGATGCCGAACCGGCGATGGCGCAGGTCGCGGAACTGCTGAAGCCGCTCGGCGTCGCGTATACGCCGGGCAAGGGCGAAGCCGAATCGGAAATGGGCCTGATGCAGGGCGCCGGATCCGCTGCCGGCGCATTCGCGCACGATGCGAGCCGCTATTTCGACCTGCACCATACGCCCAACGACACCCTCGACAAGGTCGATCCCGAAGACTTGCGTGTTGATATCGCCGCCTACGCCACGCTGGCCTTCATCGCCGCCAATGTCGATGGCAGCCTCGGTAGCGGCACCCTGCCGGCGCCGGAACCGCGCAAGCGTCACTGATCAGCGCGACGCGCGTGCCCAGGCGGCGAGCAGCACTGCCGTCGCCGAAGCAACGTTGAGGCTTTCCACCGCGCCGGTGCCGGGAATCGACACGCGCAGATCGCAGCTCGCGGCCAGCCCGCGATCCATGCCGGATTGTTCCGCGCCCATCACGTAGACCAGTCGCTGCGGCAGGTCGAGCGCGAACAGATCGTCGCCACCATCGACCAAGGTCGCGGCGGTGGTGTAACCAGCATCGCGCAACATCCCCAGCGCGCGATCGGCAGCCGGCAAGCGCACCAGCGTCACCGCTTCGGCGCCACCTTCGGCCACGCGCGCAGCCGCACCGGAAACCTGCAGATCGGAATCGCGCGGAATCAACAACGCAGCAACACCGAAATGCGCGGCGCTGCGCAGGATCGCGCCGAGATTGTGCGGATTGCCAACGCCATCCAGCCACAGCGCGCAATCGCGACCGCCGGGACGGGTGGACAGCCATTCTTCAAGACGCGGCATCGGCGCGCGCAGGACATCGGCGACCACGCCTTCGTGATGCGAACTCGCGGCGAGCTTGCGCAGGTCCTCGTCGGGAACGATGCGGTAACCGACGCGATGCGATGCGCACCACTTCAGCACGTCGCGCATGTCGCCGACGCGCGCTTCGGCGAGATACAACTTGCGCAGCGCCTCGGGACGCCGCGCAAACACCGCGCGCACGGCATTGACGCCGTACATGCGCAGCTCGCGGGTGGCGGTCGGATCAGGCATCAGGCATGGCCGCCCACGTTCGGGGTTTCCGCCTCCAGCTTGTCGAGTTCGTGCGCGATCGCTTCCGGCGAATGCGTATGCGGCGCGATCACCAGGTAGAACGCCGGGATCACGAACAGCGACAGCAAGGTCGACAGCGACACGCCGAACACCACCACCACGCCGATGGTGGCGCGGCTGGCCGAACCGGGACCACCGGCGACGATCAGCGGAATCGCGCCCATCACGGTTGCGATCGAGGTCATCAGGATCGGACGCAGGCGGATCGATGCCGATTCGATTATGGCGTCGCGCACGCTGCGGCCCTCGTCGCGCAACTGATTTGCGAATTCGACGATCAGGATGCCGTTCTTGGCCGCGAGACCGACCAGCATCACGATGCCGATCTGCGAGAACAGGTTGAGCGTGCCGCCAGTGAGCCACAGGCCGAGCAAGGCGCCGAACACGCCCAGCGGCACCGTCAGCATGATCACCAGCGGATGCAGGAAGCTTTCGAATTGTGCGCCCAGCGCGAGATAGACGATCAGCAGCGCCAGTGCGAAGGTGATCAGCACCTCGCCACCGGATTGCTGCAGCTCGCGTGATTCACCCTTCCAGCTGATCTGCGCGTGCTCCGGCAACGATTCCTTCACCGTCTTCTGCGCCCACGCCACCGCGTCGCCAAGACGCGCACCCGGCGACAAGCCAGCAGAAATCGTGATCGAACGCAGGCGGTTGAAGCGCGCCAGCGATCCGGGCTCAGCGATTTCCTTCAACGTCACCAGGTTGGACAGCGGTACCAATGCGCCGGTCTTGGAACGCACCTGGATGTTGTTGAGGTCGGCGATCGAATCGCGATTTTCGCGACCGGCCTGCAGCATCACGTCGTATTCCTGGCCATCATCGACGAAGGTGGTCATGCGCTCGCCGCCCATCAGCGCCTGCAATGCACCGCCAATCGCCTGCGCGGTCACGCCGAGATCGGCGGCACGCGCATGGTCGATGATCACCCGCATCTGCGGCCGGGTTTCCTTGTAGTCGGAATCGACGCCGTTCAGACCCGGGTAGTCGTTGATCTTCGCCATCAGGATGTCGCGCCACTGCGCCAGTTCGGCGTAATCGGGACCACCCAGCACCAGCTGGAATGGCTGTCCGCGCGTGCGCACCAGGCCGCCGCTCAACATCGTGCGCGACTTCACGCTGGTGATCGCCGACAGTTTCTTCTGCAACTCGGCAGCGACATCCGCCGTACTCTGCTTGCGCTCGCGCCAGTCCTGGAGGAAGACGCTGGCGCGGCCGATATACATGTCCTCGCTGGGACCGAAGCTGCCGGGCACGCGCGGATTGGCGCGTTGCAACGGTTTGCCCGGACCGGTTTCGTCGAGCAGCACCTGCTCGACTTTCTTCATCTGGGCGACGGTGTAATCGAAACTGGCGCCTTCCGGACCTTCTGCCATCACCTGGAAGGTGCCACGATCTTCCGCCGGTGCGAGTTCGCTGGGCAGCGCCTTGAACAGCAGCACCGTCGCGACCAGCGCACCGACCATCAATCCCGCGAACAGCCAGGTGCGGCCGACCACGCGCATCAGCAATTTGCGGTAGGCATCGGCCATGCGCGTGAAGCGCGCGTTCAACCATTCGCTGACGCGATTGGAATGCACCGCGTGCGGGCCGGTATGCGGCTTCAGCAGTTTCGACGCCATCATCGGCGTCAGCGTCAGCGCGACGAAGGCCGAGATCGCCACCGCCGCCGCCATCGCCACCGACAACTCGCGGAACAGGCGACCGGTATTGCCCTGCAGGAAACCGACCGGCAGGAACACCGCGATCAGCACCGCCGTCGTCGCCAGCACCGCAAACGCGACCTGCGCCGTTCCGCGCCGCGCCGCGACCAATGCCGGCTCGCCGAGGTCGACACGACGCTGGATGTTCTCCACCACCACGATGGCGTCGTCCACCACCAGGCCGATGCACAGCACCAGCGCCAGCAATGTCAGCAGGTTGATCGAGAATCCGAAGGCGTACAACGCGATGAACGATGCGATCAGGCACACCGGCACCGTCACCGCCGGAATCAGCGCCGCGCGCACGCTGCCGAGGAACAGCCAGATCACCACCAGCACCAGGATCACCGCTTCGATCAGCGTGCCGTAGACGCGTTCGACCGCAGCGGAAATGAAGGTGGTGTTGTCGAAGGCGACGTAGATGTCGGCGCCGCCCGGCAGGCTCGAACGAATGCGATCGGCTTCGGCCTGCGCGGCCTTGGCGACATCGAGGCTGTTGGCGGTCGAGGTCTTGACGATGCCGAGGCCGATCGCCGGTTCGCCGTTGCTGTGGTACCAGGCGCGGCGTTCCGCCGATTCCTGTTTCACCGTGGCGATGTCGCCGAGCTTGACGACGTAGCCGTCGTTGCCACGCGTCACCGGCAACTGTGCGAAGGCTTCCGGCGTGGTGTAGTCGCGCATGACGCGCAAGATGAAGTCGCGATCCTTCGATTCAAGATGGCCAGCGCCGAGCTCGACGTTCTCCTGCTTCAGCGCGTTCTCGACATCGGGAATGGTGATGCCGCGCGCGGCCATCGCATCGTGGTCGAGCCAGATGCGCATCGCATAGGCCTGACCGCCGCCCATGCGCACGGTGGCGACGCCGGGCAGGCTGGAGAAACGATTGACGAGGTAGCGCTGGGCGTAGTCGGTGAGCTGCAGCGTGTCCATGTTGGACGAACGCAGGTTGAACCAGATGATCGGATCGGAATCGCTCTCGACCTTGGTGATTTCCGGCGGGCGTGCTTCCGGCGGAACATCGCCGGCGACGCGGCTCACCGCATTGCGGACGTCATTGGCGGCGCCTTCGATGTCGCGGGTCGGCAGGAACTCGATGCTGATGCGCGAGCTGCCGTTCTGGCTGGTGGAATCGATGGTGTTGATGCCCTCGATGCCAGCCATGCTGTCCTCGAGGATCTTGGTGATGCGCGTCTCCACCACGCTCGACGATGCGCCCGGGTAATCGACCTGCACCGACACGATTGGCGGATCGATCGCCGGCAGTTCGCGCAGCGTCAGGCGCATGAACGACATCACGCCGAGCACCACCAGCAGCAGGCTCATCACCACGGCCAGCACCGGCCGCTTGATGGAGATGTCCGACAGCTTCACTTTTTCTCCGCTCCGGCAGCGACAGGCGCCGCAGCCTTGAGCGTGGCGTCCGCCTTCACCTTGCCGACGCCATCGACCACGATGCGGTCACCGGCATTGAGTCCGGCCCGGATCATCGTCTTGCCGGGAATGCGTCCACCGACTTCGACTTCGACCTTCTGCGCCTTGCCTGCGGGCGTGACGCGCCAGACGAAGGTCTGCGAACCGACCTGCATCACCGCGAGTTCGGGCACGACGATGGCGTCATGGGTGCCGCGGGTAACTTCGACGTTCACCAGCATGCCCGGCTTCAATGCGTGATCGGGATTGGCGAAATCGCCGCGCACCGTCATCGCGCGCGAACCGGTATCGAGGCGGCCGGCCGACGTCTGCACCGTGCCGGGGAAATCGCGACCCGGATACGCCTGCGTCGTTCCGCTGATCGCCTGCCCCGCAGCGACATTCGCCAGTTCGGTTTCCGGCACCGGGAAATCGACATAGACGCGCGAGACGTCATCGAGCGTGGCGATCGCCGTACCCGGCGTCACCAGCGTACCCGGGCTCACCTGGCGCAAACCGAGCAGGCCTGGGAACGGCGCGCGGATCACGCGATCGGAAAGATTGGCGCGGATCTGCTGTACCTGCGCGATCGCGGCATCGCGCGTCGCCTTCTGCTGATCGAGCATCGACTTCGCGATCAACTGCTGCGCCGCCAGTTGCGACTGGCGCTGGTACAGCGTGTCGGCTTCCTTGGCGGCGGCATCGGCAGCGGCGAGCGCGGCCTGCTGCTGCTGGCCGGTCAGCGTCACCAGCGGCGCACCGCGATTCACCCACTGCCCGCTTTCGAAATGCACCTTGTCCACGGTTTCGCTGACCTTGGCGGTCACCGTCACCGATTCATGCGCCTTCACCGTACCCAGCGCCTGCAGCGTGTCCGTCCACGGCTGCAGGCTGGCCGACTGGATCGCCACTTCAATCGGCTGGTTGCCAGTGCCCTTCGCACCGCCCTTGGCGGCTTCGCCATCGCGGTGGCAGCCGGCGAGCATCAGGCCCACGATCATTCCACCGGCCCAGAGCCGGAACGTCGATTTTGCGCGGAAATTCATCCGCCGATTTTATGCGGATGGAAGATGACGCACCCGTGACTTTAGGCATGGATGCGCGGACATCGCCCCAACAAAAAACGCCGGCAC
>JAFEBZ010000152.1 GCA_018242405.1 Pseudomonadota bacterium
AAACCTCTTGTGCTCGCCCCGATAATGGCGACAAAAAGTTCCACCGGCACTTGGTTGCCCGCTTCATCCTGGATGTGCGGACGCTTGCCTGAGTAATCGACCTCCATGTTCTCGCCAGGCAGGCGCGGCTTGCGCAGGACGATGCCCAATGTCCGCGCATATTTCTTATAGCGGCGCCGAAATTCCCGTTCGGACATGAAGTCTTCAGGCGTAACGTCCAGATACTCCTCATGAAGCATCGTAAGATTGACGTGAGGTTTGGCGAGATCCTCATGCACCTGCGACCATTCAGGCTCGACAAAATATTTCGTATTCCCCTTACCGCCGGGGTTGAGCAGACGCTCGATTTCTTCGTCGTCGAGTGATTGGATGTCGTTCCAGGCCAAGCCCGCTTCGCGCAGGGTCTTTCGATATTTCCCGATCGTGTTGTGAGAATTATTGGACTGATCGGCAATGGCGCGATTTGACAACGCCGTTGTCAGGATGAGTCGACAGACCCGCTTCTTGTTGGACATCTTTAGCCGATCTCCATTCAGTGCAATCGAATGGACGCCGTCTGGTGCGACCCGCGCAGGAAGCTCCCTCTCTTGACAGAGCATCCGGAATCAGCCAGGATTTCGGTGTCGCAGGCAATCGACTGCCGAGTTCCATGCGGGCTGGGCACGCAAGACATTAAAAGGGCAGACGTGTGAGAAACGTCGGCCCTTTTTGCGTCCGTAGCTAATGGACGTCACTAACTCATGGCGGTCACCCCGTCATAGCGTTCTGGCCACAACTTGTCTGGCGTCGTCGCCAGGACCGTGGCGATGTGCTTTTCGATCCGCCGGGAACGACTGACGCCCAGGCTCACGGCCGTCACGGTCGTCGGTTGAACGTTCAGATCCCGGGCAACCTGGGCAAGAGAGGTTCCGGCAAGTCGAAGCCGAGCTTTCAAGCGCTCGTGCCGCTTCCGTTCACTGCGAAGATGCGCTACCTTAGCTCTCATATGCGCCTCAATATAGACACAAATGAGTAGACTCACAACCCCGCCAGAACGGGTGGCCTTGGGGCTGCGCCTGGCCGCGGTCCGACGGCAAGCCAACCTCAGTCAAAGTGAGTTCGCTCTCTCGTTGGGGATGTCCCCCAGGGCCTATGCCAACTACGAGCGTGGCGAACGCGAAGCCCCGGGCGCGGTATTCCGGGCTTTATGGGAGCACTACCAAATCGACCCGATCTGGCTATTGTCGGGCCCGAGCGAAGAGCCTCCGAAGGCTGGGGTGCGGACGCTCAATACCGCGCTCCTGCAGCAGACCCTGGAGCGCCTGAAACGCCATCTCGCCGCAACGAAGAGCCAGCTCGATCCGGCGCTGGAAGCCCAGGTCGTCCGGTTTTTGTACGTATATGCGCTCAATGGCAATGAACTTCGAGATGCCTACGTGGCCGACACCCTGGAATTGGCGAGAGCGGCCAATGGCAAGGGATGACGCGGACGAAAACATCGTCCGCTTTCCACCACGGCGCGTAGGCTCCGCCGATGCTGGTGATTTGGAGTCGATCGCAGCGCGTATGCGAGACACGTTGACCGAAGACGATGCGAATCAGGTTGAAGAGGACCCGGATTGGCAGGCATTGCTCGACGAAAAGATTTTTGCCAAGCGATTCGGGTTCGATGCATGCCGAGTCTTCCGAGAGCAAGTCATCGCCATGAAGGAGGACGCCGATCTGACTGACCGGGAGATTCGGACCTTACGTCGGTCCGGAAACCTGTCTTTCCAAGACGGGCACTTAAAAATCCATCCCTCCCGTAGCGAGCAAGTCTGGGGCTGGCTACTAACGGTCATTTTTAGCGTATTGATGCTGTTGGGCATTCTTGCGGCAATCAACGCCAAGCACCCATCCTGGGCACAAATGGGGAAAGTCACCTGTATTGAAGGCGTATTGGTGTTCCTGTTGTGGTGGACGATGGAGATCTACATCCGTCCCACCCGGATCGGCAAGAGAGCGATTCGCACGCTTGCAAGGCATCGGCTTTCCGAATCGGCGTGAGTTGCCGGGAATCCTTCATATAGAAGGATGTGGGTGTTCCAGGACTAACGCTTTGTTGGACGCTTGCGCGGTACTGACTTGCTTGGCGTTCCTTGTTCGGCCTGAGCCAGTTTGACCAGCTTCTGCCGCTTGGTCGGACTCATCTGGGCCCAGAGCTGGAGCAAATCAGCGAGTTGGTCGTCCTCGGTATAGAGCAGCGCAGGTGGAATACCCAGCGCTTTCGCCAGCTTCCTTACGGTGTCGAGACGAGGTTCATGCACGCCGCGTTCGTACTGATTCATCCTAGGACTGGCCACGGCTGGATCCATCCCGGCGGCAATGCCGAGCTGGTATTGGGTGAACCCAACGCGCTCGCGAGCTTCTCGCAAGCGGCGCGCAAACGTTGACTTCGCACCCCGTCTCATCGCCCAAAGGCTCCCAAATAGGACCGCCAATAGGGTGACCAAGATCAGGGTTTAAAGATACTAAGATATTCTTAGTCAAATCTCCATCGGCCGGGCGCCATGACTCCCCCTCCCGAAACGCTCGATGATCTTGGGCTGCAGGGCTGTTTCGCCTTGGGGGCACTGCTGCTCGCGCAGTCACGCCGGATCAGCGTCGCGCCGACCCGGCGAATGAGCTTGGGCTTGCTCGGACTGCTTCGAGAGCAAGGGGTCATCGATACGCCCTGGCCGGAAGCGACCTGGCCACTGGATCCGTCCGCGGAAGAAACCCCGATCGAACGCCTGCAATGGCGCTACGTGTGGCCGGCTTATCAACGAGACGGATTGCTGACCGATATCGAGGAATTTCTGGACGGGGTGGCCCGCGACGACTATGGCCTGGCGTTGCGCCAACGACTCTGGTTCGATCTTGGCGCGGCCGAAGCCGAGCAGTTCTTCGAGGCGCAGCTGAGCAAGCACAGGTTCGCCCCTGCCTGGGCACAGGATCTGGCATTTGTCATTCGCGACGGCGGATACATGATGCCCATCGCGCAATGGCGGTATTGCTGCTGGGCGGCGACCCGGCATGGTGCATCGCTTGCCCAGCAGATGGCGGTGCCCAATCCCAACGCCATTCGGGAAGGCATCTTCGCCGAGCTCAATCGGCGGGCGCAACGCGTCAGCATGGGCGACTGGGGAAACTGCGCGTTTGCCCCGGCCAACCCCAGGCCCGCCAACGCCGCGGGCAAACTCTTTACAACACTGCTCACACCCTTGGGCCCGCAGTTCTGGACATTGCCGCCGTCCATCGATCAGTTGATCTGCCTGACCACATCACGACTGCGTACGGGTCGTGATCCGATGCATGAGTGACACAAGGCTCAGCCAGAGGCAATTCGCCTCCGGCCAGCGGGTTTTGCGATTCATCCGCTCACTTGCGCCCCAGTCGCAGCGCGTTGCTGACCACCGAGACCGAACTCAGGCTCATCGCCAGCGCTGCGATCATCGGGCTCAGCAACAGGCCGAAGACCGGATAGAGCACGCCGGCAGCGATCGGTACGCCGAGGGCGTTGTAAAGGAAGGCGAATCCGAGGTTTTGCCGCATATTGGCGACGGCCTCGCGGGAAATCTTCCGCGCCTCGACAATCCGGCCGAGATCGCCCTTGACCAGGGTGACCTGCGCGCTCGACATCGCGACATCGGTGCCGGTGCCCATGGCGATGCCGACATCCGCTGCCGCCAGTGCCGGGGCATCGTTGATGCCATCGCCGGCCATGGCTACCTTGCGACCTTCCGATTTCAAACGCTGGATCAGCGCCACCTTGCCGGCAGGATCAACGCTGCCATGCACTTCATCGATGCCCAAAGCTCGGCCCACGGCCGCGGCTGTCGCCGGCGCATCCCCGGAGGCCATCACGATATGCACGCCGTCTGCGCGCAATGCATCGAGCGCGGGCTGCGTGCTGGCCTTAATCGGATCGGCCACGGCGATTGCCCCCGCCAGACGTCCATCCATGGCCAGGAACATCACAGTCGCGCCGCTGTCACGCAACTGCGCCGCCTTGTCCGCCAGCGCTTCCACGCGGCCTCCCGCATCCTCCATCAATGCCGGGTTGCCAAGCGCAAGCGCATGGCCATCAATCTCACCGCGCACGCCGCGCCCGGTGACCGACTCGAACCCCTCGACCTTCGCGAGCGGCAAGGAACGTTGCTTCGCCTCGGCCACGATCGCAGCGGCAAGCGGGTGTTCGCTGCCTTGCTCCAGGCTTGCGGCCCAGCCGATCACCCGGTTTTCGTCGAATCCTTCGGCAACGACGACATCCCGATATGCAGGGTGCCCTTCGGTGAGTGTCCCGGTCTTGTCCACGACGAGCGTGTCGATACTGCCCAAACGCTCGATCGCTTCGGCATCGCGGAACAGTACGCCCGCATGCGCCGCACGTCCGGTCGCGACCATCACCGACATCGGCGTGGCCAATCCCAGGGCACATGGACAGGCAATGATCAGCACCGACACCGCGTTGAGGACGGCATACGTCCATGACGGTTCAGGGCCGAACACCCCCCAGGCGACAAAGGTGATCGCCGCGGCCGCGAGCACCGCGAGCACAAACCAGAACGCGACCTTGTCAGCCATGCGCTGCATGGGCGCCCGCGAACGCTGCGCCTGGGCGACTAGTTGGACGATTCGCGCCAGCACCGTGTCCGATCCCACCTGTTCGGCGCGAATCACCAGACTGCCGGTGCCATTGAGCGTCGCGCCGATAACGCGTTCGCCGACCTCTTTTCCCACGGGCACCGGTTCTCCGGTCAGCATGGATTCGTCAATGTGCGAACGTCCGTCCAGCACCGTGCCGTCGACCGGCACCTTTTCGCCGGGGCGGATGCGCAGGCGATCGCCGACATGGACATGTTCCAGCGGAATGTCCTCTTCGTTGCCGTTCGCATCGATCCGCCGAGCGGTCTTCGGTGCCAGGCCGAGCAGTGCCTTGATCGCCGCCGAGGTCTTCGAACGGGCGCGCAGTTCCAGCAACTGGCCGGCCAGGGTCAAGGAGACAATGACAGCGGCGGCTTCGAAGTACACGCCAACGCGGCCATGCTCGTGGAAAGAGGCCGGAAAGAGGTCGGGCGCGACCGTGGCGACCACGCTGTAGCCGAAGGCCGATCCCACGCCGATGCCGATCAGCGTCCACATGTTGGGGCTGCGATTGCGAATCGACTGCACGCAACGCTCGAAGAACGGCCAGCCTGCCCACAGCACGACGGGCGCGCTCAACGCGAACTCGATCCAGGTGCGCACTGTCGCGGACAAGAACAGAATCTTCGAGCCGAACATCGCCAATCCGAACACCACGATCGTCAGCGGCAATGTCCAGCGGAAACGGCGACTGAAATCGACCAGTTCCGGGTTCTCCTCGTCTTCGAGGGAGGGCATTTCCGGTTCCAGGGCCATACCGCAGATCGGGCAGATGCCCGGTCCTTCCTGTCGGATTTGCGGGTGCATCGGGCAGGTATAGATGGTGCCGGCGGGAACTTCGGCCGGTGTAGTCGCCGCCTTGGGTTCCAGGTAACGCTGCGGATCGGCCACGAACTTGTCCTTGCAGCGCGCCGAGCAAAAATGGTGTTCCTCTCCGCCGTGACTGGCGTGATGGGGCGTGGTCGCAGGATCGACCTGCATGCCGCAGACCGGATCGACTACCTTGGCAACGTCATTCGTGGTGCCTTTTCCGGAGCAACACGATCCCGCCTGTTCCGGAGCAGGAGCGCTCGTATTGCAGCAGGACGCTTCTTTTTGCCCGTGGTGGTGATCGTGATGCGTATGGTCGGGCGAATCGGAGTGATCGTGTCCGCGACCATAGGAATGCATGTTCATTGTTCGTCTCCCGACAAGGCATTGAGGATCGGGCACTGTTCCAGTGCCCCGTGACCGGGACAGGAATCGATCAGCCCTTCGAGTGCGACACGCACCCGTTCCAGTTCGGCGATGCGCGCACGCACGTCATTGATCTTGTCCTGTGCGGCCGCCTTCATCGAAGCCATGTCGTCACCTCGCGAGCGCGACAGGTCGAGCAATTCGCGGACCTCCGGCAAGGTGAATCCGAGCGCCTTGGCGCGCCGTACGAAACGCAGCCGTTTGACATCGCTTTCGCTATAGATGCGATAGCCCGACGCCAGCCGCTCCGGCTTGGGCAGGAGGCCCTCGCGCTCGTAATAGCGGACGGTGTCGATGTTCACATCTGCGCGTTGCGCCAATTGCCCGATTTTCATGATTCGGCCACCCAGGTGGATTGGAATGTGTCCAGTCTGCACCTTGGATCAAGGTCCAGAGTCAAGCGCCCGGTGCATCCGATGATTCGAAGCATATCGGCGCGGGTTCACGCCGGCTTCAGACCGGTGGATGCCGGCAGCGAACCGCAGGAGTATCCTCGCGTCATGCCGATCCATGCCGACCTGTTGCGCATCCTGCTCAGTCTGGCCCTCGTCCTGAACGGACTGGGCTCGGCGGCGGCATCCGTGCAGATGACTGGCCACATGATGCAAGCGCCGGTGAAGGCAACCCCCAGCATCACGCACCAAAGCGATCAGGCATCTTGCGATCACCAGCATCCTGCGGCGACTGACAATGCATATCCTGCTTCGCATCAGGTACACGCGAAGCACGGCGATCCCGCATCTCCAGACTGCTGCAAATCCTCGACCTGCAGCTGCGCCTGCGTCCATGCGTGCACCTCAGTCACGATGGCGGCCCAGCAGGTACTGCTGATCCCAGCGCATGACCCCGGCACCGGTCGGATAGCGGTTACGTACCCGTCGCCGGCCCTCCCGCATCTGATTCGACCTCCCATCGGCTAGGCAAACCCCAGGCACCTCCGGTGCTTCTGGTCGTGCGCGGCATTGTCCTGACCGGATCAATGCGCAGCGACGCATCACACCCGTACGACGGGTGTGCCTTCTGCCGATTGGAGTTTCCATGTCATTTGATTCTTTCGATGGCGCTGCCAGCGGGCCGCGGTTTCATTCGCGTCGCCGCTTCGTGCAGGGCCTTGCCGCTGGTGGTGCTATCGCTGGTCTTGGGTTGTGGCCCAAGGCGAGCTGGGCCCTGAAAGGCCCCGGTCAGCTCAACGTGCTGTCCGGTACCGAGTTCGACCTCGTCATCGGCGAAACGCCGATGAATTTCACGGGTCGCACGCGCCCGGCAATCACCGTCAATGGCTCGCTGCCGGCACCCCTGTTGCGCTGGCGCGAGGGCACGACGGTGAACTTGCGCGTGTCCAATGCGCTTCCCGTCAATTCGATCCACGGTCATGAAACCTCGATTCATTGGCACGGCATCCTGCTCCCCGCCAACATGGATGGCGTGCCAGGGCTGAGTTACAACGGCATTCATCGTGGCGAGACATACGCGTACCGATTCACCGTGCGCCAGGGCGGTACCTACTGGTACCACAGCCATTCCGGCTTTCAGGAACAACTGGGACTGTATGGCCCTCTGGTGATCGATCCGATCGAGCCGGAACCCTTTCATTTCGACCGCGATTACGTGGTGATGCTCAGCGACTGGACCGACCTGAGTGGCGAAGCGCTGTTCGCACGCTTGAAGAAAATGTCGATGTACGACAACTACTACATGCGCACGGTCGGTGATTTCACCCGCGACGCACGCAAGGACGGGCTGCGGGCGACGCTGGCGGATCGGCGGATGTGGGGCGGGATGCGGATGTCGCCGACCGACCTGTCGGACGTCAACGCCAACACCTATACCTACCTGATGAACGGCACCACGGCGCTGGGCAACTGGACCGGCCTGTTCCGCTCTGGCGAGAAGGTGCGTCTGCGCTTCATCAACGGATCGGCGATGACGTACTTCGATGTGCGCATCCCCAGCCTGAAGATGACGGTCGTCGCGGCGGATGGACAGTACGTACATCCAGTGAGCGTGGACGAGTTCCGCATTGCGGTCGCCGAAACCTTCGACGTGATCGTAGAGCCCACCGGGCAGGATGCATTCACCATCTTCACGCAGGACTCCGCACGTACCGGCTATGTCAGCGGCACCTTGGCCGTGCGTGAAGGATTGCGAGCTCCGGTGCCCGCGCTCGATCCGAGACCCATCCTGACCATGGCTGACATGGGCATGGATCACTCCGGAATGGCGGGCATGGCCGGAATGGATCATGGAAGCATGGGGCAATCCAGCATGGCAGGCATGGCAGGAATGGACCACGGCGCCGCACAGCAAGGGACGACACATGCGGGCCACGACATGAGCGCGATGCCGGGCATGGAGATGACCGGCATGCAGCACGGTGGCGGCGTGCAATCACATCCGGCCAGCGAGTACGGCAACCCGCTGGTCGACAACCTGGCGATGGCGCCGACCTCCCGCCTGGACGATCCTGGCAACGGCTTGCGCGACAACGGGCGCAAGGTACTGAGCTATTCGATGCTGCGCAGCAGCTTTGACGACCCCGATGGTCGCGATCCCGGGCGGGAGATCGAACTCCACCTGACCGGTCACATGGAGAAATTCGCGTGGTCGTTCAACGGAGTGAAGTTCTCCTCCGCGGAGCCGTTGCGACTGAACTACGGTGAGCGCGTACGCATCGTGCTGGTCAACGACACGATGATGACGCACCCGGTCCATCTCCACGGCATGTGGAGCGATGTGGAAGACGACAATGGAAACTTCATGGTGCGCAAGCACACCGTCGATATGCCACCGGGCAGCCGGCGCAGCTATCGCGTGCGCGCCGATGCGCTGGGCAGCTGGGCCTATCACTGCCACCTGCTGTACCACATGGAAGCGGGAATGATGCGCGAAGTGAGGGTGGACGCATGAAGACAACACGCATTCTCGTGACCGCGCTTGGCTTCGCGCTGACGACGTCCTATCTCCATGCACAGGAGATGGACCACTCGATGATGTCGATGCACGAGCACACAGCGTCCGGACCTCATCCCGCCAAGAAGAAGACCAAGAAGGTCTCCGCGCCGAAAAAGAAGCGCCCCGCGACCCAGATGGATCACTCCCAGATGCAGGGGATGGATCACTCCCAGATGCAGGGGATGGATCACTCCCAGATGCAGGGGATGG
>JAFEBZ010000153.1 GCA_018242405.1 Pseudomonadota bacterium
ACGACAGGCTCTTCTATGCCTTCGGCCACCAGCATCTCGGGCTCACGCTGGGCGCGATCACCGGCGAACTGGCAGCGGCAATGTGCACCGGGGAACGACCCGCGATCGATCTCTCGCCATTCGACCTGCAACGCTTCGCCTGATCGCTGGCCTTATGATGCAGGGGGCACCGGTCCCGCCGCAGGACGTTCGATGAGCACCGCACTCCCCGACATCTTCACCGAACAGGAAGAGTATTCGCCCGACACGCTGGCCAGCCTCGGTCCATTGCGGCGGCTGGCCGGCGTGTGGCGATCCGACAAGGGCGTCGACATCAATCCCAAGGCCGATGGTCCGGAGCGCCGCGTCTACAGCGAATACATCAACATGCAGCCGATCGATCCGCAGTCGAACGGCCCGCAACTGTTGTACGGATTGCGCTATCACATCCACATCAACACGCCGGAAGAGAAGATCACCTTCCACGACCAGGTCGGCTATTGGTTGTGGGAGCCCGACACCGGGTTGATCATGCAGAGCCTGACGATCCCGCGGGGACAGGCCGTGCTCGCCGGCGGCACCGCCAAGCCCGACGACAGGCGCATCAGCGTCGAAGCGCGTCGCGGCGACACCAGTTTCGGCATCTGCTCGACGCCATTCCTCGAGGAAGCCTTCCGTACCGACTACTACCGCATCGACATCGACTTCAACGACGACGGCAGCTGGACCTACGTGACCCGTACCGATCTCGCCGTCCACGGCAGGACGCCGGCATTCGACCATCGCGACACCAACACGATGCGGCGCATCGCCGCGGCCAAGCCCAATCCGTTGGTCAACCCGGCCATTCGCGAGACCGGGGAGTAATCCGCAGGCATCCGACGGGCGCACATAACGAAAAAAGCCAGCCTCGCGGCTGGCTTTTTCTTATCAGTGGTGCGCCCGGAGCGATTCGAACGCCCGACCCCCAAGTTCGTAGCCTGGTGCTCTATCCAACTGAGCTACGGGCGCGCTGAGCTGGTCATTATGCCGTCCCGTCCCGACGGCGTCAACAGCCATGCCATCCATGCCGCGGCGGCCAGTACCTGGGCCCATCCGCCCAACAGGATCGGGAGGGCAAAAGCAGCGACGAACCACAGCAGCGCCAGCACGCCCACCAGCCCGCGCCGACCTTGTTCCGCACCGATCACCAGTGCCACGACCGCAGCCGATACAGCGATCAGCCACAACATCCACAGCGCGGCATGGCGCTGGCTGCCCTCGCCGGCAACATCACCGGCATCGATCGGCGACAGGCCCAGCGCCAGCCATGCCGCCGCGGCGATGGCGAGCAACCACAGCGCGATGCCACCGGCCATCCCGGGCACGTCGCGTGATTGCCAGCGCCGCCACAGCGCGGCCGCCAGCAAGGCGGTGCCCGGCACGACGAACGCCAGCAAATTGAACGCGCCCGCATCCGGCATTCCCGTTGCCCCCGGCATCGCCAACGCATGTCGCGGCGTCCACGCGCTCGCGCGCATGGCACCGACCAGCGCAAGCACGAATGCCGCGATTGCGACGATGCCCATCCAGCGCTCGAAATGTTTGCGGTTCATCGCCACAGTCTGCCCGTTTTCAGGCGTTCCCGGCACCGGCATGCGATCATTCGCACCTGTTCCGACGAGATGATCCATGGCCACGCACGTACTCGATGTTTCCATGACGACCTTCGAGAGCGAGGTGCTGCAGGCATCGATGCAGGGGCCGGTGCTGGTCGATTTCTGGGCCGAATGGTGCGGTCCCTGCAAGTCGCTGACGCCGGTGCTGGAAAAACTCGCCGCCGAATTCAACGGCGCGTTCACCCTGGCCAAGGTCAACACCGAGAGCGAGCCGGAAATCGCCCAGGCATTCCAGATTCGTTCGATCCCGACCGTCTACCTGATCCGCAACGGCCAGCCGGTCGACGGTTTCCAGGGCGCGTTGCCGGAAGGACAGCTGCGCGAATTCCTTGCCCGCAATGGCATCGAGGCAGCTGCAGGTAGCGACGCGGACGAAGCCGATGCCACACCGCCACCGCCCGCCGATCCGCACGAAGAAGTGGTACGCCTGCGCATGTTGGTCGAGACCGAAGCGGACAAACCCGCGCATCGCCTCGATCTTGCATTGGCGCTGCTGAAAACCGGCGCCGCGCAGGAAGCGGAAACGTTGCTCGATGGATTGCCGGCCAATCTCGCCACCGACGATCGCGCCGTGCAGGCGCGTGCCCGCCTCGGTTTCGCGGCATTGCTGAAGGACGCGCCGCCGCCCGCCACACTGGATCAGGCGATCGCCGCCAATCCCGCCGATCTCCATGCCCGCCATCTGCTCGGTGCGCACAAGCTGGTCTCCGGCGATGCCGAAGGCGCGCTCGAACAGTTCATGGAAATGTTGCGTCGCGACCGCCAGTTCGAGGATGGCCTGCCGCGCAAGACCCTGATCGACGCGTTCCGGGTGATCGAGGACGACGACCTTGTGAGCAAGTATCGTCGCCAGATGTCGGCGCTGCTGCTGTCCTGACATGCGGGTGACGCCGACGCGGCTGCGCCGGGTGATGAACCTCTGGCCGCCCTTCCTGTTCACCGGCATTCGCGTGCAACACGTCGGCGCCGATTGGCGCAGCGCGCGCGTGGTGCTGCGCAAGCGCTGGTGGAACCGCAACTTCGTCAACACCCAGTTCGGCGGCAGCCTGTTCGCGATGACCGATCCGTTCTGGATGCTGCTGGTGATGCACGTCATCGGCAACGACTATTTCGTCTGGGACAAGGCGGCCACGATCGAATTCGTCAAACCCGGGCGCGGCGACGTGTTCGCGAAATTCGATCTCGCCGATGTCGACATCCAGTCGCTGGTCGATGAAGCCGCATCGGGCGGCAAGGTGCTGCGCTGGTTCGACACCGATGTCGTCGATGCCTCCGGCGAAGTCATCGCCCGCGTGCGCAAACAGATCTACGTGCGGCGCAAACCGCCGAAGACTGCGACGACGTAAAATCGCGCCATGGCTTCCAAACGCACCCTGTCCCTGCGCCGGCTGCTCGTCACCGGTCTCCTCACCCTGCTGCCGATCTGGCTGACCTGGGTCGTGCTGAGCTTCGTCTTTGGTCTGCTCAGCGACATCAGCCGGCCGTGGGTGCAACCGCTGCTGTCGTCGCTGGCACACGCGTCGCCGGCACTGGCGTGGTTGCAGCAATCGGTGGTGATGGGCGCGGTCGCGCTGTTCGGCACCCTGCTGGTGATCCTGCTGGTCGGCTGGCTGGCCGAACATCTGGTCGGGCAAGCGCTGCTGGGGTGGTTCGAAGCGCTGATCTCGCGCATCCCGCTGGCCAACAGCGTGTACTCCGGCGCGCGCAAACTGCTCGATACCGTGCAGACTTCGCCGGACGGCACCCAGCGCGTGGTGCTGGTCGAATTCCCGCATCCGGGCATGAAGACCGTCGGACTGGTGACGCGCGTGTTCCACGATGAAGTCACCGGGGAAGAACTCGCCGCGGTATTCATCCCGACCACGCCCAATCCGACCGGTGGCTATCTCGAAATCGTGCCGGTCGATCGCCTCGTCGCGACCACCTGGTCGGTTGACCAGGCGATGAGTTTCATCATCTCCGGCGGCGCCGTCGCCCCCGAATCGATTCCCTATCGCAAGTCGGAGTGATCCCATGCGCATCGTCGCCCTGCTCCTCGCTGCAACGCTGGCCATCGCGCCAAGCATCGGCAAGGCTGCAACGAACGACGCGCTCACTCCGCATCGCATCACATTGAAGGATGGCCGCAGCTTCGCGCTGCAGGCACCGGCATCGCTGCGCATCACGCCGCTGGCCGAAGGCTTCAAGCGTCCGCGTTTCTTCACGCGCAGCCCGGACGGCCGCATCTTCCTCACCGACATGCACGACCTCGGCGACAACACGCGCGGCGCGGTCTACATCCTCGATGGTTTCGACGCTGCCAACGGCAAGGTCGGCAAAATCACCGCGTGGGCGACCGGCCTGCGCAATCCCAACAGCGTCGCCTTCTTCAAGGATGCGCAGGGCGCGCAGTGGATCTATGTCGCGCTGACCGATTCGTTGCTGCGTTATCGCTACACGCCGGGCGAATTGCATCCGACCGGATCGGCGCAACTGGTCGCGCGTTTCCCCGACCACGGCATGAGCGCGGCCAACGGCGGCTGGCATCTCACCCGCACCGTGGTGCCGATGGGCGGCAAGTTGTATGTCTCCATCGGCAGCAGCTGCAATGCCTGCGTGGAAACGGAAGACCTGCGCGCCGTGGTGGGGGAAATGAATCCCGACGGCAGCGGCCAGCGCATCGTCGCGCGCGGACTGCGCAACGCGGTGTGGATGGCGGTGGTCGATGGCCAGTTGCTGGCGACCAACCAGGGCGTCGATCATCTCGGCCCGAACGTGCCCAACGAAACCTTCTACGCGATCAAGCCCGGCGATTACGGCTGGCCATCGTGCTACGTCGCCGGCAGGGCGATCAAGGCCGATCCCAAATATCCGCGCAAGCAAGGTTGCACGAACGTGATGCGGCCACTGGCGACCTTCCCCGCGCATGCATCGGCACTTGGCTTCGACGTGTTCGCCAAAGGCGACAACGCCCAGCTCGCCGACGAGGTCGTCGTCGCCCTGCATGGATCGGGCAGCATCCGCCTCGGACACGGTTACAAGCTGGTGCGGATGCACCGCGACGGCTCGGCCCAGCGCGACCTGATCGCCGGCTTCCTGCAAGCCGGCAAGGTGGTGGGCCGACCCTGCGGCGTGCTGCGCGTCGGCCCGGACGCCTTCCTGTTTACCGACGACAAGTCCGGCGTCGTCTATTACGTGCGGCCCTGACTTTGGGCACGGGTCGGCGACACCCGGCCAGCGCAAAATCAACGGCTATCCCCAACGGATGTCGACCATGCGCCTTGCCCGCCTCGCCCTCGCGGTAGCCCTCGCCGCCGCGATTCCGACCCTTCACGCCGAACCGGCCAAGACCTCGCACGCGCCGATGACGAACAACGCCAAGGCGAAGCAACTCGATGCGCTCTACGCGCAGTACTGGGAAGAATCGCTGAAGCTCAATCCGCTGGGCGCGACCTACCAGGGCGACAACCGTTTCAACGACCAGTTGCCGGATTTCTATTCCGCCGCATTCCGCAAGCAGAACCACGACTTCACCGCGCGCTGGCTGAAGAAGGTCGAATCGGTTGGCAGTGCCGGCCTCTCCGGCCAGGCCTTGATCAGCTACGACATCTTCGTGCATGACTCCAAGGCATCGCTGGAAAGCGAGAAATATCCGAGCTGGATGCTGCCGGTGGACCAGATGGGCAGCATCGCGACGTCGATGGCGCAGCTCGGCAACGGCACCGGCGCGCAACCCTTCAAGACGGTGAAGGATTACGACAACTGGCTCAAGCGCGGCCATCGCATCCCGGTGCTGGTCGACAGCATCATCACCGACATGCAGGCCGGCGTGAAAGCGGGCGTGGTGCAGCCGAAGGCGTTGATGACCAAGGTGGTGCCGCAGTACGACGCCATCATCAAGGACAAGCCGGAAGACAGCCTGTTCTGGGGGCCGATCAAGCAAATGCCGGCGAGCTTCAGTGCCGCCGACAAGGCGCGGCTGTCGAAGGAATACCGCGCGATGATCGCCAACGACATCATGCCGGCATTCCGCAAGCTGCGCGCTTACATCGCCAATGACTACCTGCCGAAAACGCGCGACAGCGTCGGTCTCGACAAGCTGCCCGATGGCGCTGCGTGGTACGCCTTCGATGTGCGCCAGACCACCACCACCGACCTGACGCCGGCGCAGATCCACGACCTCGGCCTCTCCGAAGTCGAGCGCATCCACGGCGAGATGCAACAAGTGATGACCGAAGTCGGCTTCAAGGGTTCGCTGCAGGACTTCTTCAAGTTCATGCGCGAGGACAAGCAGTTCCAGTTCAAGTCGGAAGACGAGCTGCTGAAGTACTACCGCGGCCTGGAAGCGAAGATCATGAAACGCATTCCCGAGCAGTTCTCGCTGGTGCCCAAGGCCGGCTTCGAGATCCGCCCGGTGGAAGCGTTCCGCGCCGAATCCGCCGCAGGTGGCGAATACCAGTCGCCGAGCGAGGACGGCAGCCGTCCCGGCATCTTCTACGTCAACACGTTCGACCTGCCTTCGCGCAAGACCTGGTCCGCCGAGGACCTGTTCCTGCATGAGGCGATTCCCGGCCATCATTTCCAGATCGGCATCCAGCAGGAACTGAAGGGCGTGCCGGCGTTCCGCCGCTTCGGTGGCAATACCGCCTACGTCGAAGGCTGGGCGCTGTACTCGGAATCGCTGGGCAAATCGCTGGGCGTGTATGAAACGCCGTACGACTACTTCGGTCGCCTGCAGGACGAACTGTGGCGCGCGATCCGCCTCGTCACCGATACCGGCCTGCACAGCAAGAACTGGACGCGCGAGCAGACCATCGATTACATGATGAAGAACTCGGCGGTGTCGCTGACCGATGCCACCGCCGAAGCAGAGCGCTACATCGCGTGGCCGTCGCAGGCGGTGGCCTACAAGATCGGTGAACTCACCATCCAGCGCCTGAAGAAGAAGGCGCAGGCCGAACTCGGCGATCGTTTCGATCCGCGCGGCTTCCACGCCGAAGTGCTGAAGGACGGCGCGGTACCGATGTCGATCCTCGAGCAGAAGGTCGATCGCTGGATCGCTGCGCAGAAGCACTGACCCGCGATACGATGCATAAGAAAAAAGGCCGGAGCGATCCGGCCTTTTTCGTGGAGCTGATCAGGCGCGACGATCGCGTCGACCGCCCTGTTGCGCGCCACCACGCTGCTTCGGGCTGCCGGCGCGTGCGGCATGTGCGCCGGCCTTGGCCTGATCGCCATGGGCATGGCCATGACCACGATGGTTGGTCTTGGCCTTGGGTGCGCCCTGCGGACGCGGTGCCGAGGCATTCCGGCGCGGCGCATGCTGGCCACCGGGCTTGCCCGCGGGACGCCTGGCGGCCACGGCCGGACCATCGATACGGATCGCGCGCGTGGGCTCGTAACCGAACACGTTTTCCATCGCGATGTCGGCCTTGAGCATGCGCTGGATCTGGCGCAGCAGCGGCGCTTCATCCGGCGCGACCAGCGACAAGGCTTCGCCGCTGGCGCCGTTGCGGCCGGTACGGCCGATGCGGTGCACGTAGTCTTCCGCCACCATCGGCAGATCGTGGTTGATCACCAGCGGCAGGTCGGGAATATCGAGTCCGCGTGCAGCAACGTCGGTCGCGACCAGGATGCGCGTGCGGCCGCTCTTGAACTGGTTCAAGGCGTTCTGGCGCGCGGCCTGGCTCTTGTTGCCATGGATCGCCACCGCCGGCAGGCCGGCTTCGTCGAGCTGGCGGCACAGGCGATCACAACCATGCTTGGTCTTGCCGAACACCAGCACGCGTTCGCTGTGGCGTTCGGCGAGGATCTTGATCAGCAAGTCGCGCTTGCGCGATGCGTCCACCGGATGCACGCGATGCACGATCGTCGAGGCGATGGTCGCCTGCGCAGCCACTTCGACCTGCTTCGGGTTGCGCATGAACTCCAGCGCCAGCGCCTTGATGCGCGCTTCGAAGGTCGCGGAGAACAGCAGCGTCTGGCGTTGTGACGGGACACGCGCAAGGACGCGCTTGATCGCCGGCAGAAAGCCCATGTCGAGCATGCGGTCGGCTTCGTCGAGCACCAGCATTTCCACGGCATCGAGCTTGGCGGTGCCGCGTTCGATGTGGTCGAGCAAGCGACCCGGGCAGGCGACCAGCACGTCGACGCCGCGCTGCAGGTTGTTGATCTGCGGCTGCATCCCGGCACCGCCGTACAGCGTGGTGACGTTGATGCGCAGGTGGCGCGCATAGGTCTTGAGGTTGTCGCTGACCTG
>JAFEBZ010000154.1 GCA_018242405.1 Pseudomonadota bacterium
GGATCACTCCCAGATGCAGGGCATGGACCACTCCCAGATGCAGGGCATGGACCACTCCCAGATGCAGGGTATGGATCACTCCCAGATGCAGGGCATGGACCACGGCACGATGGCTCCAACCGAGCCGCACACGCCGATTCCGCGGGTGACCGAGGCGGCTCTCGCTGCTGCGGTACGGCCGACCATGCAGCACCCGGCGAACGACAACACGATTCACAGCTATACGCTGCTGAATCGTCTGGAGACGTGGAACGCCAAGCCAGGACGCGGGTTCGGGTGGGAAGCTCAAGGCTGGATCGGCACCGACCTCAATCGCATGTGGTGGCGCAGCGAAGGCGAGCGCGAGCGTGGCCGCACCGAACGGGCCAACGTCGAAGCGCTCTATGGCCACAGCGTCTCGCCGTGGTGGGATGTCGTGGCAGGCGTGCGTCACGATTTCAAGCCGGGGAACTCGCAAAGCTTTGCGACCATCGGCGTACAGGGACTGGCGCCGCAGAAATTCGAAGTCGCAGCGCTGGCCTATCTCGGCGAGCGTGGCCAGACCGCTGCCCGGTTCGAGGCGGAATACGAACTCCTGTTCACCAACCGCCTGATCTTGCAGCCCTTGGTCGAGGTCAACCTGTATGGCAAGAACGATCGCACCCGCGGCATCGGATCGGGTTTGAGTACCGCCGAAGCGGGTCTGCGCCTGCGGTACGAATTCAACCGCCGGTTTGCACCATACATCGGTGTCACGCGTGAGCAGGCGTTCGGCCGCACCGCCGATTTTCGCCGTGACGCCCATGAGCGCAGCGGTGATACGCGATTCGTGATCGGCTTGCGCACCTGGTTCTGAAGACACCGATCCCACCCCTTAGAGATGACATCCATGAATTTGCGTTTTCTGACAACCCTGGGCCTCGTGATGCTGCTGGCATCGCCGACGACACTCTTCGCGCACGACGGGAAACATGCGCCGTCAACGGGCAGCGCCATTGACAAGTCGGCGCAGCCGGCCGTAGCCGTGGTCGAACAATTCTCCAAGGCCCTGCAATCCGATGACCTGACGGGTGCCGGCACCTTGCTCGCGGAGGATGTCCTGATCCTCGAAAGCGGAGGCGCCGAACACTCGCGCGAGGAATACCTGCGTGGACATGCGATCGAAGATGCTGCCTTCCTCAAGACCGCCCATATGCAGGTGTTGCGTCGCAATGCCCGCGCCGAAGGCGACCTGGCCTGGGTCGGCACGGAGAGCGAGATCCACACCAGCAAGGAGGGCAAGCCCCTGACCTTGCTCAGCACCGAAACCATGGTGCTCAAGCACACGCCGCAAGGCTGGCGCATCGCCCACATCCACTGGTCTTCGCATTCCAAGCGTTGAAGGAGTACCACCGTGTTTCCCACCAAGTCGTATGGCAAGCGTCGACGACGCTGAATCGCCCCCAACCTGCACGCCCGCACGTCGAATCGACAGCCCCAAAGCGCTTGACTCTGGACGTGGGTCAAGAGTTAAGAATCGATGGCAGAGCAAGCAGGAAGGTTCTGTTCCCGCAACCCCGATTCAATCCACCCAACAGGAGTTCATCATGTTCTCGACCCGTTCCACGCTCCGCAGTGTTGTCGCCGGCCTCGCACTTGCTGCCAGTGCCGTCGCAGTCGCCCATCCGAAAGTCGTGTCCACCACGCCGGTCAATCATGCCGTCGTCGCGACGCCGGCCACCGTGACCGTCACCTTCTCCGAAACCCTGCTGCCGGTGTCGGGGGCCGATCTGGTCATGACCAAGATGCCCGGCATGTCGATGCCGCCGATGAATATCCCGGCCAAGGCCGCCTTGTCGGCAGATGCCAAATCGTTGGTCGTCACGCCTGCCAAGCCGTTGGCGGTGGGCACGTATCGCGTCGATTGGCACGTGGTCTCCACCGACACGCACGCAGTGAAAGGCACGTTCGATTTCACCGTGAAGTGAGGCGCCTGCGATGCCCGACGCATGGCTGATGTCCACTCGCCTGGCGCTCTACCTTGGCCTGATGCTGGGCTTCGGGCTGCCCGTGTTCGTGCTGCATGCGCTGCGCGATGACCCCACGACACCGGTCGTTCGGCGCTTGTTCCGAGTGAGCGGTGCCGCATCGGTCCTGGCGCTGGTGGCCTCGGGCGCGGCCTTGTGGGTGATGGCCCGCAGCATGAGCGCTGATGGCGATCCGGCATCCGTGTGGACGACCACGCAGACGCTGTTGACGCAGACGGCCCTGGGGACGACGTGGGTGATCCGCGTCGTCCTTCTCATGTCGTCCGTGGCAATCGTTGCGCGTCCCATTGGGTCTGCTTTGGTGCGCGCCGGGGCATTGGCGGTGCTCGGTGCGGTCGCCCTGGCCACGCTCGCCTGGGCCGGACACGGCGCGATGAACGACGGCGTCCTCGCATGGTTGCACCTGGGTGCGGATATCACCCATCTGCTGGCAGCAGGGGTCTGGGTCGGTTCTCTCGTCGCGCTGGCGCTGATCGCACGGCAGGCATCAATCTCCGATGAACCGACATCGGCACATCTGTTGTCGCAGGCGGCCAGCGGTTTCGCCCAACTGGGCAGCGTGATCGTGGGGACGTTGCTCATCAGCGGGACGATCAACTATGTGCTGATCGTCGGCCCTTCGCTCTCGGAATTGGTTGAAGGCGTATACGGGCGCGTGTTGCTCGCCAAGCTCGTCGTGTTTGGCGGCATGTTGTCATTGGCCGCGATCAATCGATTCCGTTTGGCGCCCGTGCTGGAGCAGGCGTTGCATGAGGGGGACACGCCCCGCGCCGTCATGGCGCTCAAGCGCAGCCTGTGGACGGAGACCGGCCTGGTATTGGTCGTGCTCACCCTCGTAGCCGGATTGGGCCTGCTGAATCCCGCGACGGCATCGGACGACGGCGTGCCCCAGGTTGCTGCAGAAAGGGGGATGTGAAGACGTGCGCGAGGCGGCATGCCGCCCCGCGCTTCATGAACACCTGACTTGGAGAACTGCAATGTCGATGCACATGCATTCCACCCACGGACGCCAAGCCTACGCTCGCCTGGCAGTGATGATGGTGCTTTCGTTCCTGCTGATGTATGCCCTGATGTACGCGATGGTGGATCGTTTCGCCAACGTCTATGGCAGCTTCAACCAGTTCTACATGGCCGGCGTGATGGCCGCGCCCATGCTGATCCTCGAATTGTTGCTGATGTCCGCCATGTATCCGGACAAGCGCCTGAACTGGCTCTTTGGTGTCGCCGCTGCGGTGTTCATGGCCCTGTGCTGGTTCGGCATCCGCAACCAGTGGGGCATCGGCGATCGACAGTTCATCCGCTCGATGATCCCGCATCATGCCGGGGCGATCCTGATGTGCGAGCAGAACCATGTCCAGGATGCGGACTTGCAACAGCTCTGCCGCAACATCATTGCGTCCCAGCAAGCCGAGGTGACGCAAATGAAGGCGCTGCTTGAAAAAGCGCGCTAGCGCCGTCGCCACACATGTGTAGACCCAACAGGAGGATGTCGCATGACCATGAATCCCAGTCTTAGAAAGCTTGCACTCACCACGCACGTCGCCACGTCGGTCGGTCTGCTCGGTTCGATTGCAGCGTTCCTGGCACTCTCGATCGCTGCGCTCAACAGCCAGGACGACCAGACCATTCGAGCATCCTATCTGGCGATGAATATGGTCGCCCGAGTCATCATCGTGCCGCTGGCGATCGCCGCGTTACTCACGGGGCTCATTCAATCGCTGGGCACGCCTTGGGGCGTATTCAAGCACTATTGGGTGCTCGCCAAACTCCTGATCATGGCATTTGCAACCACGATCCTGCTGATCAAGCTCAAGCTGATTGGCGATGCCGCCCATTTGGCGACAGCTGCAGTCTTGTCACGCACAGACCTTGCTCAGGTTGGAATGGAACTCCGATTCCATGCCGCGGCAGGCCTGCTGGTGCTGCTTGTGCCGACCGTACTCTCCATCTACAAACCTCGCGGGCTGACGCCCTATGGGCGACGTCAACAGCAAGCTCAAAAAGGGATTGCCCAGCCCCCGAAGGGTGCTCCACAGCGGCCATCCCTGATTCCTGGCCGCGTGACCCAGGCATCTTCTGGTGGTGCCATCACCCTCATGCTGGGTCGCATGCAAGTCATTGGCTTTGCCGCCGCGGTGTTGATCGTCCATCTCCTGATTCTTCATATCAGTGGGTCCGGGCATATCGGCCACTGAGCAGGAAGTCGATCCGAGTGTCGCGCGAGGATCTCGAAAAGACGCGTTCGCGGCGTTATCGCAGCGGGCGCGCCAGCGCCTCGATGGGGCGCAGTCCCTGTCCAAAACGCGCCATGCTCTCGCGATGGGCTTGCAGTTCGCTATAGGGCAGGAACCGCAGGTCCAGCTCGCTTACTCGTTGAAACGCCGGCCGGGCGAACTGGGCTCTCGCATCCGCTTCGCGTCGGTCGGGGGCGACCAGGAAGTAACGACCCGCCAAGCCGTCATTGGCGCCAAGTGCCAGATCGAGCATGCGCACGATGCCCGAATAGATGCTGGTGCTGTGTTCCACTTCAAATGCGGCCGCGACATGCCCATCGGGCTCCAGCCAGAGCACATCGATAAGGCGAATGGAATCCACGGCTAACGAGGACTCTAAAACCGGTGGCAACGTATCCAGGCAGCCATCGGCGAGGCGCCCATCTCCATAGGGTCGCGAACGATCGTTGCTCGCCACCCAGACGTTGAATCCCAGCGCCTTGCCCAAGTCACGTAACCAACCCTGCACCTGGGTATGCGACTGATCCTCTTCCGATTGTGCGATCCGCAAGCGTTGCGCGGCGGCATCGTCGCGCACCTTGGCCAGATCGGCTTCCCAGGCGGCTTGCGCTGTTGCGTCATTTTCCCGAGGCGGCAATGGCAACCGACCCGCACCGATGTCAAACAGGAAACCCGCGATTGCGCCTAGATCATTGGACAGTAATGGACGGTAGCGAGCATTGAGTGCCAAAGCGCCGTGGCGCATGGCGAGGTATTCCTCCCAGCGACCAAGTTTCACCTTGGCACCCGTCAGTGCGTTGTAGCCATTGACGATGGCGGTGTTGAACGGGAGGACCAAGGTTGGGTGGATGAAATACAGCAAATTGGCCGCTGCCGGCCCAAGCCCCTTGATCTTCGCCTGATCCAGGGTGCGGATCGCACTCAGTACACCCTCCTCGGTATCGCAGCAGTCGCAGGCGTCCAGGAATCGGCCGAAGGTGCGCTGATGTTGCGGGTTCTCGTAAATGTCCGGAATCCGCAGCTTCGGCTTCCACAAAAAAGCGTGGTCCGCGCCTTTGAAGATTTGTCGCTGCTCGGCGATCGCTGCCACCACCGTTTCCAGAGAGGAACCACGATAAGCATTTCCGAAGACGCCGGATTCGATCTCCTGAACGACTGCCTGCAGCCCGCGTCGAATCGAACGGAAGTTCTTGATCCGCTCCTCCCACAAAAACCAGCTGCGATAGGTACACGCGGGCAATTCCCGCCAACGGGTCAGCAGCGCCTCGGGATCAAAAAAATTGAGCCTGTCTTCCATGTTCCTCGCAGCCCCTCCTGCGGATATCGCAAACCACCGTTGCCCAAACGAATGGATCGCCGGGGTGTCGATCGTAACATCGACACTCCGGTGGCCCTTATTGAGCAGCTGCGATCTTCGTGATCGTCGCCTCGCTCCCCTGCAACTGCACGTCGAACTTCACTTTCTGTCCTGTCTTGACCGAGGCAATCTGCTCCGGCGACGCCTTGAAGGCCATCGTCATGCCCGGCCAACCCAAGGCTTCGATCGGGCCATGGGCAATCGTGATCTTGCCGGCGGCAGCGTCGATGGATTGGATGGTGCCGATCGCCGAACCAGTCTTGACCGACTTGGCCGTATCACCAGCGGGGGCAGACGCTTGCGCGGCCATCTGCGCGTGATCCGCCATCCCTGCCTGTTTGGCCGTGTCCGGTGCCTGCGAGCAGGCAGCGAGCAAAGTAACGGTGATCAGTGCCAGAGCGTTGCGAGTGTTCATGGGTGTTCCTCATGGTGGGTGGATGAAACTGGGGTGTCCTGCGCTTGCGCAGGCAAGCCGCGTCCATGCAGCAGACGAAAGGCGGCGGGAATGACGAGCATCGACAACAACGGCGCGGTCAGCATGCCGCCGATCATGGGGGCTGCGATGCGCTGCATCACTTCCGATCCTGCGCCGCTGCCGATGAACAAGGGGAACAGGCCGGCGAGGATCACGGCGACTGTCATCGCCTTCGGGCGCACGCGTTGCACAGCCCCTTCACGAATCGCGGCTTCCAGCGTCGCAATGGTGAGCGGTTCGCCAGCGGTGACGTGCCGATCCCAGGCATGGCGCAGATACAGCAACATAATCACCCCGAATTCCGCAGCGACGCCGCCAAGGGCGATAAAACCGATCATCGTCGCGATCGACACCGCATGACCGAGTATCCAGATCAGCCAGAGGCCACCGACCAGTGCGAGCGGCAGGCTGAGCATGATGATCGCGGTTTCGTCGACACGACGGAATACCAGCCAGATCAATCCGAAGATGATGACCAACGCGGCTGGCACCACCCATTTCAACCGGGCAAGTGCACGTTGCAGGTATTCGTACTGGCCCGACCATGCAATGCCGTAGCCCGGCGGCAATGTCACCTGCGCGGAGACGGCGCGTTGCAAATCACCGACCACCGAGCCGAGATCACGACCGGCGACATCGATATAGACATAACCGACCAGACGACCGTCCTCGCTTTTCAGCATCGGTGGACCGGCGCTGAGCGAGATATCCGCGATCTGGCCCAACGTCAGTTGTGCACCGCCGGGGGCAACGATCGGCAATTGCGTCAGTCCTACCAATGAATCGCGGACGTCGCGTGGGTAACGCAGCACAATGGGATAGCGCTCGCGGCCATCAATAGACTCGCTGATCGGATCACCTCCAACCACGGTCGCGATCAGGCGCTGCACTTCGGCCTGGCTCAAGCCATAACGCGCAGCGGCGTCGGGGTGGATGTGGATATCAACGTAACGGCCATCACCGACGTGTTCGGCCAAGGCGGAACTTACGCCTGGGACCGATTTGGCCACGCGTTCGACATCGTTGCCAAGACGCTCGATCGCGCGGATGTCCGGCCCGTAAATTTTGATGCCAATCGGACTCTTGATACCGGTGGCTAGCATGTCGATGCGATTGCGGATCGGGGGTACCCACAGATTGGTGAGCCCGGGAATCTTCACCGCGGCGTCGAGTTCGGCGCGGAGTTTTTCCGGCGTCATGCCCGGGCGCCACTCGCTGCGCGGCTTGAACGTCACCGTGGTCTCGAACATCTCGATCGGCGCCGGATCGGTGGCGCTGTCTGCACGCCCGGCCTTGCCGAACACGTGGGCGACCTCGGGCACGCGCTTGATCATGCGATCGCTCAATTGCAACAGTTCGCCGGCTTTCCCGGCGGACAGTCCCGGCAATGCGGTCGGCATGTAAAGCAGCGTTCCTTCGTCGAGCGGCGGCATGAATTCGCTGCCGATCCGTGTGAACGGGATCACGGTGATCACCAACAAAAGACCGCTCAGGCCCAGGGTCAGAGTTGGATGTCGCAACACCCAGTTGAGGACCGGACGATAGCCAGCGATCAGCACGCGATTGATCGGATTGTCGCGTTCGCCACGGATGCGACCACGAATCAGATAGCCCATCAGCACCGGAATCAGCGTCACTGACAATCCAGCCGCTGCCGCCATCGCATAGGTCTTGGTATAGGCGAGCGGCGAGAACAGCCGACCTTCCTGCGCCTGCAAGGCGAACACTGGCACGAACGACAGCGTGATCACCAGCAGACTGGCGAACAACGCGGGGCCGACTTCGCTCGCCGATTGCGCGATGAGCGACCAGCGTGCATCGCCTTGCGGTTCGCTTGCGTGCGTTTCGCGCCATTCTTCCAGGTGGCGATGGGTGTTCTCGATCATCACGATCGCTGCATCCACCATGGCACCGATGGCGATCGCGATGCCGCCGAGCGACAGCAGATTGGCCGTGATGCCCTGGTAGTGCATCACCACGAACGCAGTCAACACGCCCAGCGGCAGAGTGATCACCGCCACCAGTGCCGAACGCAGATGCCATAGGAACAGGGCACAGACGATCGCGACGATCAAGAATTCCTCGCCCAGTTTGTGGGTGAGGTTGTCGACTGCATCGTGGATCAGGCCAGAACGGTCATAGACCGGCACAATCTTGACGCCCTTGGGCAGGCTGGCCTGCAATTGCTTCAGTCGTGCCTTGACATTGTCGATGGCGGTTGCGGCGTCCTTGCCGGTGCGCAACACGATCACGCCGCCGGCGACTTCGCCTTCACCATCCAGCTCTGCGATGCCACGACGGAAGATCGGTCCACGCTGCACGGTGGCGACATCGCCCAGCAGGACCGGAACACCGTTGCTGGCCATGACGGGAACATGCTCGAATTCGTCAGCGCTGCGCAGATAGCCCTCGCTGCGCACCATCAGCTCGGCTTCGCCTTGCTCGATTACCGAACCACCGGTTGCACCATTCGCGGAACGGATCGCATCGGCTAGTTGCGAGACCGTGATCCCGCGGGCTGCGAGCGCCTGCGGATCGGGTACGACCTGCCAGGCCCGCACCATGCCGCCGATGCTGGCGACTTCTGCCACGTCGGGGATGGTCTTGAGCTCGTAACGCAGCATCCAGTCCTGCAAGGCACGTAACTGCCCAAGATCATGTTGCCCCGTGCGATCGACCAATGCGTATTCGTAGATCCACCCAAGCCCGGTGGCATCGGGACCGAGCGCCGGATTCACGCCCTGCGGCAGGCGATCGCGCACCTGGCTCAGGTATTCGAGCACGCGCGAGCGCGCCCAATAGACATCGGTGTTCTCGTCGAACAGGACGTAGACGAAGGAATCGCCGAAGAACGAGTAGCCACGCACTACGCGCACGCCTGGTACGGACAGCATGGCTGTCGTCAGCGGATAAGTGAGCTGGTCCTCGACGATGCGCGGCGTCTGCCCCGGCCATTCGGTGCGGATGATGACCTGCGTATCCGACAGGTCAGGCAAGGCATCCAGCGGCGTGTGCCGCACCGACCAGATACCCCATACGGCCAGCAACGCCGCAGCGAACAGCACCAATCCGCGGTTGGCGATGCAGGCACGAATCAGCCGCGCGATCATCGACGCGACTCCTGCGTTGCAGGCATCTCCATGCCCGGCATGGATTTCGCAGGTGCCGATGATTCATCGGTCTTTGGCGATTGCAGTCGCTGCAAGGCCCCCGACAAGCTGGCTTCGGAATCGATCAGGAACTGTCCCGAGGTGACGATCCGCTCGCCACCGGCCAGGCCTGCAAGGATTTCGGTCTTGCCGCCACTGCTGCGTCCGGTGCGCACGCGAACTGGCTGGAATGCGCCGTCGCTGCCGACCACGATCACACGGCTGTCGTTGCCGGTGGCGATCAGAGCTTCGTTCGGCACCAGAGGCATGGCATGCATGCCTTCGGGATGCAAGACCACCTGCGCGAACATGCCGGCTGCCAATCGGCCATCCGCATTGCGCAGAACGATGCGCGCCCGCAGGCTGCGTGTGGTGGGATCAACTTGCGGCAGCAACGCCTGTACTTCGCCATGGAAGGTCTGCCCCGGCAGCGCATCGACGGTGGCTTCAACCGGTGTGCCCGCCCGAATGCCAACAAGCGCACCTTGTGGAATGGCGGCTTCCAGCCACACCGCACCGGTGCCATTGATGCGGAACAACGGCATACCCGGCGTCACCGCCTGACCTTCGCGCACCAGCACTTCGCTGACCACCCCGTTGCCTAGCGCAGTCAATGCGACACCACCGTTCCCGCCATGCTCGGATATACCGAGCACATGCAAGCGCTGTTGTGCCGCGCCACGGAGTTCGCGTGCAGCGGCCGACTGCACATTCCCGAGCGCCTGCGTTTCGGCCATCGCGCTGCTCCATTCCGGCGACAGCAAGGTCGCCAATGCCTGGCCGCGATGCACCGGCGTGTACGGTGTCTTGACCATTACCCGCGTCACCACACCTTCGACACGTGCGCTGACCAAGGATTCCTGACTTTGATCCCACGCCAGCGTGGCGGGAACGCGAACCTCGGATTCCAGCGTTCCTGTTTCGACAACCGCGGTGCGAATACCGACATTCTGTTGCACCCCGGACGCAATGCGCACGCCGGAAGCAGCCGAGTCATCTGCGTATTTCGGCACCAGTGGCATGTCCATGAACGGCGATTTGCCCGGCTTGTCGAAATGCTGGTCCGGCACCATCGGGTCGTACCAGTACAAGGCTTTGCGACTACTGGCGGATGCAGCATCTTCCATGGGCGCTGTCGCCATCGGTGTGGCGTTGCGCCGAGCCCACCAGATGCCGCCGGTGACACCGATGAGCAGTAGCCCCGCAGCGGAAACGGTGAGGATGACTTGAGTCGTCGTGCGATTCATGGCTGTGCCTCCTTCTCCGGCAGCAGGTAGGCCAGCGTCGCCCAGGCACGACCGAGTTCGGCCAGGTGGCGAGCGTGTTCGACATGCAATTCGAGTTCGTCGCGACGTGCATCCAGCCACGGCTGCAAGGAACCGCCGCCGCGATACGCTGCCAGCGCCGTCTGCGAGCGATCGTGTGCCAACGGCAGCAACTCGGTTTCCTTGCGTGCCACCTGGCGCTTCATGCCATTCCAATCGGCGAGTGCGCGCTGGACGAGTTCGACCTGGGCGCGTCGCGCGTCTTCATGCTCTGCATTGACGGCATCGAGCTCCGAGCGTCGGGCGGCGATGTCGCGATCCTGGCGGTTGCGTGCAAACAGCGGCAAACCGACCGAGAACTCGACCATCACCATGTCACTGCGGGGCATCCCATCTGGGGTGCGACTGCGCTGACCGTAAGCGGCGCTGACGCTCCAATCGGGGCGCTTTTCGGCGATCGCTGCGTCCACAGACGCTTGCGCCAAGGATTCGCGCGAACGCCAGGGTAACAGAGGGCCTTGTCGATCCACCGATGCCAGCAAGGTCGCTTCATTGACCGGAAGCGTCGTGAGATCCGGTGGTGCGCCCGTAATCGAGAGATCAGCCGGTGCGATGTCCAGCCAGCGCGCCAATGAACTGCGTGCCGCTTCCAGTGCTGATCCAGCAGCATCAATGCGATTGTCGAGATCCAGCGCTGCGGCCTGGACCGCCATCGCATCGACGGCGGTTCCGGTGCCACCGGACAAGCGGGCCTTGGCAATGTGGATTGCAAGTGCGGACTGTTCGCGCTGCATGTGCAAGGCATCAACTTCATGCTGCGCTGCCCACAGTGCGATCCACGCCTGCGCGGTTGCCTGACGAACACCCAGTCGTTCGGCCTGGGTCAGGGCTTGCGTCTGTTCGATCTTCCGCTCGGCCATCGCCCGGCGCGCTTCGCGTTTCGCCCGTGCGGGGAAATCCTGCATCACGCCGACCTGTTTCATCGTCATGTCGTCGGCACGCAGATCCAGCGCGTTGCGTCCGGTGATCGGAACATTGGCAAGACCGAACGTCAGCTTCGGGTCGGGCAAGGCATCCGCGCGGACCGCGTCCTGTTGTGCAGCGTCGGTTTGCGATCGCCGTGCTTTCAGTGTCGGCGCACGTTCGACTGCCAGGCGCTGAGCCTCCGTAAACGACACTATTCGAGGGGACGCTGACCACGCGGACCCAGCAACGAACATCAGCACGATCGCCAACAACGCGTGGCGACGAGATTTGCACCTTGGGTGCAAACAAATGGAAAGGGACATGTGACCTCCGAACACAAAGACGAGCGCGCCGCCGGAATCGGCAGCACGAAATCAGCTGTGGTCAGAACTCAAATCTGCAGGCTGCAGAAACGCTGTGCCGATGGTGGATCGGATCGGCAGACGGGAACGTCGCGGTAGGCCTGTGCACGGACTGGTGGCAACAGGGCTTCGCTCAGGACGTGGTGCATTGGCGGCAGCGCCAATGCCGGGACTTGTGGTGCTTTCAGATCCGGCGTGGTGGCGTGATCGCGCTGGCAGTGCTGGTCGCACAGCAAAGGCGATTGGGTATCTGGCATGCCCATCTCGGCGCAGCTCATGGCCATCGTTGCCGTTGGCTTCTGCGGGGCATCGAGCGTCGGGCAGACGTAGGCCGCCATCGCCACCTGCTGGAACAGCAGCGCCAGCAGTCCTAGCAAGGCAAGCCGGACACGCGGCCGACGAGCGCGCAAGAGCCGCAGCAGGTTCACAGCCACCTCCGACGAATACCCGTCTCGCACAGCGTGGAAGCGCCATGGGAACGGACGAGCCGAGATGGGCGGTGCGATGGAACATGGCGACCAGTCTACTGCGATGCTCGGTTGGAGGCGTCAAGCGCGGCAAAGTTCCCCAAGCCGACACTCGGACCGGCCGTTGATGTCACGATGAGGCTTGTTGTCCGAGGTGATCCAGTGTCGGGCAGCGCTCCCCAGCGTTGACATCGCAACATGCGGCGACCAGATGCTCGAGTTCGGATTCGAGCTGTTGCAACTCGACCATCCGTTGCCGCACCTCGGTCAATTTCCTTTCGGTCAGCAGGCGTGTCTCTTCGCACGCATGGCTTCCCTTCACCGCCAGCAGTCCGGCAATTTCCTCCAGGCTGAAGCCGATCACCTGCGCGCGGCGGATGAACTGCAAGCGATTGACGTCATCGCTGCTGTATCGGCGAATTCCCCCTTGGGGACGCTCAGGTTCGGGGAGTAGTCGGCGTCGCTGGTAGTAGCGGACGGTTTCGACGTGGACCCCGCCGGCTGTGGCCAAACGACTGATGGTCAAGGTGGGTGCTGTCATGGCTTGACTCCGTACCTAGGTACGGAGAGTAACATCCCTCTATGGAAACTCGGCAAACCTCGATCTTCGCCGTCATCGGCGCCGCAGCCGCAGCCATTGCAGCTTCCGTGTGCTGTGTCGTGCCTTTGGTGCTTGTGCTTCTAGGCATCAGCGGGGCATGGATCGCCAATTTGACGGCGCTGGAACCGTGGCGACCATGGTTCAGCGGTGCCACGCTGATTTGCTTGGGTTGGGCCGGCTGGTCTCTGTACGGACCGGCATCTCGCTGTGCAACCGACGGCACCTGCAGCGATCCGGTTCGGTTACGCCGCCGCCGCTGGTTCTGGATTGCCGCGATTGGCATCGCGTTATTGCTTCTTTTCCCCTATTACATTGGCTGGTTCCTCTAGGAGATCTCCATGCGCAAGGTCCTCATCGCATTCGTGCTTGCTGTCTGTTCCTCTGCATCGCTGGCGGCAGCACCGAAACAGGTGGTGTTTCAGGTGAAGAACATGACGTGCCCGGCTTGCAGCATCACCATCGACAAGGCACTGGGCAAAGTCTCGGGCGTAGGTCCAAGGACAGTCGATACTCGGGCCGAGACGGTGACGGTCTCCTATGATTCGGATCGTACGACCGAAGGCGCCATTGCCAAAGCCATCAGCGATGCCGGTTTCCCTGCGACGGTGAAACCGACTGGAAAACATTGATGACCGTGCAACTTGAAAGCACGTTGACCTGCCCAGAATGCGGGCATCAAGCAGTGGAAATCATGCCGACCACGGCTTGTCAGTACTTCTACGAGTGCCAGGGCTGCCACGCGATTCTGCGTCCGAAGTCGGGCGATTGCTGTGTCTTCTGCTCGTATGGGACGGTGCCTTGCCCGCCGATCCAGGAACAGAAACCCTGCTGCGGTAGCCGGGGATAACTCAATCCCTGGCGTAACGCTGTTCGGCTGATTCGCCACATTGACATCGCCAAAGCAGAAGCGGACCATATCCTATCCCCCTGGATAGGATATGGCTGAATGACTGTGCATGCCTCACACCCCAACATCATCAAGCGCCTCAAGCGCGCCGAGGGGCATCTGCGCAGCATCGTGACCATGCTCGAAGAGGGGCGTGGCTGTCTCGATATCGCACAGCAGCTGCAAGCCGTCGAAAGTGCGATCGCGAATGCCAAACAGACACTGGTGCACGACCATATCGACAATTGCCTGGAGCATGCCGTGCGTGGGCGTTCACAAAACGCGGACGAAACGATCCGCGAGTTCAAAGCCATCACCAAGTACCTGTAAGGCATCCTCATGACCGAGTTTTCCACCCTGCTGCAACAGGGCAACGCGTGGTTGTTTGTTCCCAGCGCCATCCTGCTGGGTGCCCTGCACGGCCTTGAACCAGGGCATTCCAAGACGATGATGGCGGCGTTCATCGTCGCCATCCGCGGGTCAGTCAAGCAGGCGGTTCTGCTCGGGCTGGCGGCAACGATTTCGCATACGGCCGTGGTGTGGCTTGTAGCAATGGCAGGCATGTATTTCGGTCGTGGTTGGACGGCTGAGAACACTGAGCCGTATTTCCAGATAGCCTCTGCCGTACTTATCGTGACGGTTGCGGCATGGATGTTATGGCGAACCTGGCGCGAGCAGAGCGCCTGCGTCCACGACCATGGGCATGGGCATGGGCATGGGCATGATGATCACGGGCACCACCACGATGAAGCCAAACACATCGACACGGGTCACGGCGTGGTCCGCCTTGAGGTGTTCGAAGATGGTGTGCCACCGCGTTTCCGTCTGTATCGCGAGGCCAAGGGCGGCCATGTCTGGACGGCGGACCAGGTACGGATTGAAACCGAACGTTCGGATGGAACCCGACAAGCCTTCACCTTCGCTCAACGCGATGGATTCGTCGAATCCGAACAGGACATTCCCGAACCGCACGAGTTCGTCGCACGCCTGAAGCTTGGCCACGACCATCACAGCCACGATTACGACGTCGAGTTCGTCGAGCATGATCATCATCACGTGGTGGGTGACTATCAGGGGCTGGATGTCTCGGCGCCGGGGTACCAGGATCCCCATGAACTGGCACATGCCAACGACATCCGACGTCGCTTCGCCAATCGCGAAGTCACTACCGGACAGATCATCGTGTTTGGCCTGACAGGCGGACTCATTCCTTGTCCGGCCTCCATCACGGTGCTGTTGCTATGCCTGCAATTGAAGAAGATCGCCCTCGGCGCGACGCTGGTACTGTGTTTCAGTATCGGCCTGGCGCTCACTATGGTGATCTCCGGCGTTCTGGCGGCGTTGAGTGTGAAGCACGTGTCGAAGCGCTGGAGCGGATTTGGCGAACTCGCGCGCAAGGCGCCTTATGTGTCGGGGGCGATGATCCTGTTGGTGGGCATCTATATCGGCTATCAGGGCTTGCGGGCCTTGACATGACCTGCATCGGTATACTGGACCCGTGAAGCTCCGCCCCTCCAGCCGCAGGAATACTGTATTGCGCACGATCGCCTTGGCGATTCTCGCGCTGTCGTTGATCCTGCGCCCGCTGGCAGCCTCTTTGGGTGAGCTGCACGAATTTGCGCACAATCCGACCAATCAGCACCAGGATATCGGGGACTTGCCAACGAAGGCATCAATCACTGATGGTGCCAAGGTGGCTTCCGAGGGCGATAACGCCGAGCCACTGCACCTGCTGCTGCATTTCGCACATTGCTGCGGACACGCGGCCGCCACGCCTTCCGAATTCCATTTGCAGGCGTTCAATTCGCCTCCGGCCTCACGACCGACCTGGCAACTGCAGGCCACTGTGGCCAGCGCCCGCTGGAAGACCCCATTCCGACCTCCGATCACGGTCTGACGCCCTCGGAGCGCATGCGCTCCCGTTGTTCGTCACCAAATCCGATCGGAGTGAATTCCCATGTTGCAAAGACTCGCGGCTTGTGCCGTCGGGGTTGCTGTCCTGTGTGGTCCACTGGCTGCGCAGGCAGTTACACCGCCACGAGCCCCCATTCCCCTGCAATCCGCCCTTGCCGACGCCTGGCGTCGCCATCCCGGCTCCAGCGCGGTCGATGCGCGTATCGCTGCGGCGCGCGCCCGCCTGACGGCTGCAGGTCGTCCCACATACAACCCCGAAGCGGAGTTCTCGGCTGACGATAATGGCCCTGACCGCACTGCAACTGGCGGCTTGAAACTGACGCTTGATCTTGGCAACAAGCGCGGCGCACGGCGTGATGCGGCAGCTGCGCGACTGACCCAGACGGAAGTGCAGGCGCGTTTGGCACGACGCGATTTCGCGCGGCAATGGATCACCGCACTGGCCGATGTCCACAGTGCCCGAGAGCGGCTGCGAATCGGCGAGCGCCGCTTGGATTCCGTGCACCGTTTCGCCGACATCGCGAAGAAACAATATACGGCGCAGGACATTTCCGGATTGGAGCGCGATCTCGCGCAACTGGCACTGGATGAAGCGCTGGCCGAACAATCGACGCTGATTTCCGAACTTGCCGATGCCCAGGCACGCTACAGCGCCGTCGGCGGCGAAACCGGCAATCCGCGAATCGCCGTGTTGCCGACCGCGCAACTCCCGGGCGCCGCAACGACCGCAACGGACATCGCACGACTTCCCGATCTGCAGGTCGCGCAAGCAGAAGCGCTGGCCGCCCAGCGTGACATCGTGGTGGCGAAGAAGAATCGCGTCGCCGATCCAACCGTGGGTGTTCGCATCGGCACGATCGAGCTTGATCGCCGCACACGCGATCGCGTCGCCGGTTTCACGGTGAGCATCCCGCTGCATGTGCGCAATTCCTATCGCGCCGAAGTCGAAGCGGCTGAAGCCGATGCGACCGCCGCCGAAGCAGACGTCGCGCGGTTGCGGCTGCAACTGGAAGCCGATCAGCGCCGTGCGATCGACAGTTATGCCGCAGCGAGGAATGCGTGGACGCTGTGGTCGTCCAGCCGCGGCACCGACAGCGATCGCCGCAGTGCGTTGCTGGAAAAGTTGCTGCGCGGCGGCGACATCTCGCCCTCCGATTTCCTGCTGCAACTCCGCCAAAGCCTGGACACACAGCTCGCCGGCGCCGCACTTGAAGCGCGCGTCTGGCGCAGCTGGACCGACTATCTCGCCACCACCGGCCAGCTCGAACGCTGGACCGGCCTGGAGGCCACGCCATGAGGCCTGTTTCGATGAAATCGTTTCCCTTGAAGGCCGCGCTGACGGCAGCGATCGCTCTTGGCCTGTCGGCCTGCAATCGTGCGACTCCGCCCGCAGCCGCTCCCGCGACAGAAGAAAAGGCAGCAGCCACTGAAAGTCCACGCATGGATGATGCGGCACTGAAGGCCGCCGGCATCCGTCTTGAAGCCGTGCAGGCATCGCAGGTCAGCGGATCGCTGCGCGCGCCCGGCGAAGTCCTCGACAGTGCCTACGGAACGACGTTGATCACGCCGCGCGTCGAGTCCCTGGTGATTCGACGCCAAGCCAAGCTGGGTGATGAAGTTCGCGCCGGTGCGCCGCTGGTGACACTGGCGAGCGTGCAGGTCTCCGACGCACAAGCGGATCTGCGCGTGGCCGAACAGGAATATCGCCGGGTCGCAGCACTCGGTCCGGAAGCAGTCGCCGGGCGTCGCATCACCGAAGCGCGCGTCGCCCTCGACCGCGCCCGCGCGAAGGCGCAGGCCTATGGTCTGCCCGGCAGAGCCAGCGGTACCGTCAACGGCCAGTTCACGCTATTCGCGCCGCACGCCGGGCGCATCACCGAAGACGATTTCGTGATCGGCGAACGCGTCGAGCCGGGCAAGGCGCTGTATCGCCTGGTCGACGAGTCGAAAGTCTGGGTCGATGCCCGTCTCGCTCCCGGCACGGCGCCGCGGATCGAACCCGGCCGCGCCGCCACCATCGTGTTCAATGGCCGCGAACTGGCCGGGACGGTCTTGCGCAGCGCGCATCGCACCTCGGACGCCACCCGCAATGCCACGGTACGCGTCGAGGTTCCGAATCGCGATGATGCCTTGCACGCTGGCGACTTCGTCGAAGTGGTGTTCCGCGCCGATGGCGAAGACGCCGTGACCAATCGCACTGCCACCGAATTGTCGGTGCCCGTCGGGGCGATCGTGCAATTGCAGGGTGATTCCGTGGTATTTCGTCGCGACGCCAAGGGCGTGATCGAGCCGGTTCCGGTGCGTACCGGCGAGACGCTGGGCGAGCGGACGGTGATCCGCGAAGGGCTCAAGGCCGGGGACTTGATCGTCGTCGACGGTGCTTTCAAGTTGAAAGCGCAGATGTTGAAGTCGCAACTGGGGGAAGCCGAATGAATCTCTTTCCCTGGAAGCACAGTCGGGAGACGATGCCATGTTGAATCGCCTCGTCGAGGTCTCCCTACGCTACAAGTTCCTGGTCCTGATCGTTTTCGCCGTGATCGCCTTCCTCGGCATACGCGCGGTACGCAATGTGCCCATCGATGCTTTCCCCGACGTTACCCCGGTGCAGGTCAACATCTACACCGAGTCGCCCGGACTCGCTGCGGAAGATGTCGAACAACTGCTGACCACGCCGGTGGAATCTGCGCTCGCAGGCCTACCCAAAGTGAAGGAAATCCGCTCGGTCAGCCTGTTCGGTCTGTCCTATGTGTCGGTGTACTTCGCCGACAACATGGATATCTATTTCGCGCGGCAACTCGTCGGCGAGCGCTTGCAGGAGATTGGCGATCGCCTGCCGCAAGGTTACGGAAAACCGGCGATGGGCCCGAACACCTCGGGCCTCGGACAGGTGTATTGGTACACAGTGGAACGCGCGCCGGGCGTGAGCAAGCAACAGGTCAGCGACATGGACCTGCGTACCTGGCAGGAATGGACGGTGCGACTGATCCTGCGCACCGCGCCGGGTGTCGACGATGTCAGTTCCTGGGGTGGTGGCGAACGCCAGTTCCAGGTACGAATCGATCCCGAACGCCTCTACGCGCGCGGACTCGGTTTCGCCGATGTCATCAATGCCATTCCTGCCAACAACGGCCAGGTCGGCGGCAACGTGATGGACGTTGGCAGCGAACAATTCCTGGTGCGCGGACTCGGCTTGCTCAAGACCACCGCTGACATCGGTGCGATCGTCCTCAAGAGCGAGAATGGCTCGCCGATCTACCTGCGCGATGTCGCCACCGTGATGGAAGCACCGGCGCCGCGTTTCGGCGCGGTCACCCGCGATGGGCAGGAAGTCGTGATGGGCCAGGCGCTGGCCCGCATCGGCGAGAACGCCAAGGACGTGGTGGAAGCGGTCAAGGGCAAACTCGATGTCGTGCGCGCAGCACTGCCGAAGACCATGGTGTTGCGACCGATCTACGAACGCACCGATCTCGTCAACAAGGCGGTCGGCACTGCAGTCCGCGCATTGGTGGAAGGCTCGCTGCTGGTCGCGGTCATCCTGTTCCTGTTCCTCGGCGAGATCCGCTCGGCGATCGTCGTCATCGTGACCTTGCCCTTGGCGATGCTGATCGCTTTCATCGGCATGGGCCAGGCCGGCCTCTCGGCCAACCTGATGTCGCTGGCGGGATTGGCGATCGGCATCGGCATGATGGTCGACGGCGCGGTGGTGATGGTCGAGAACGCCTTCCGCATCATGGCCGAACGTCTCGAACACGGCGAGAAAGTGGATCGCACATCGGCGGTGCTGGCCGCGGCGCGGGAAGTCGCCAACCCGATCGCCTTCGCC
>JAFEBZ010000155.1 GCA_018242405.1 Pseudomonadota bacterium
ACGCGGTGCCCAACGATCCGCAGAAACCCTTCGTGACCTCGGGCCTGCGCATCGGTACACCTGCCGTGACCACCCGTGGCTACAAGGAGCCGGAGTGCGTGGCGCTGGCCGAGTGGATCTGCGACGTGCTGGACAATCCGAAGTCGGAAGAAGTGATCGCCGGCGTCCGCGCCAATGTCGAACTGCAGTGCAAGCAGTTCCCGGTGTACGGCTGAGCTGAGCCATGCATTGCCCGTATTGCCAGCATTCCGATACCCGCGTGATCGATTCGCGCGTGTCCGACGACGGCGCGACGATCCGTCGTCGTCGCGAGTGCGAGGCCTGCGGGGAACGTTTTTCGACGCTGGAAACCATCGAGCTGAAGCTTCCGGCGATCGTCAAGTCCGACGGTCGCCGCGAGAACTTCGATGCGCGCAAATTGCGCCTGAGCTTTGATCGCGCGCTGCACAAGCGTCCGGTATCCGAGGAACAGATCGAGGTCGGCGTGCGTGCGGTGGTCCACCAGTTGCGCAGGACTACCGAGCGCGAGCTGCCATCGCGTCGCGTCGGTGAATTCGTGATGGCGGAATTGCGCAAGCTCGATCAGGTCGCGTTCGTGCGCTTCGCCTCGGTCTATCGCAAGTTCGAGGACGCCGCCGATTTCCGCGAGGAGCTCGATCGCCTCGAACACGATCTCGCCGGTGAAGGGCAGTTGCCGTTGCTGGGCGGTGACGTGGTGCCGATCGACAGGAACAAGAAGCGCTGACGCAATGAGCGCTGCGAAGCCGTTTTCCGCTTTCGACCACGCGATGATGGCGCGGGCATTGCGCCTCGCCGAGCGTGGTGCATACACGACCATGCCGAATCCGATGGTCGGCTGCATCATCACCCAGGGTGACGAAGTGGTCGGCGAGGGCTGGCACGCGCGTGCCGGCGAACCCCACGCCGAAGTGATGGCACTGCGCGATGCCGGTGGTCGCGCGTATGGCGCCACCGCCTACGTGACGCTGGAGCCGTGCGCGCACACCGGACGCACGCCACCGTGCACCGAGGCGTTGATCGGCGCCGGCATCACCCGCGTGATCGCGGCGATGCGCGATCCGTTCCCCAAGGTCGATGGCGCCGGTTTCGCGCGATTGCAGGAAGCCGGCATCGAAGTCGCGTCGGGATTGATGGAGACGCAGGCGCGCCAGCTCAATCGCGCGTTTCTTGCGCGGGTCGAACGGGGTCGTCCGTGGGTGCGGATCAAGCAGGGCATCAGTCTTGATGGCCGCACCGCGCTGGCCAGCGGCGAATCGAAATGGATCACCAGTCCACAATCGCGCGAGGACGTGCACCGCTGGCGCGCACGCTGTGGCGCCTTGCTGACCGGTGCCGGCACCGTGCTCGCCGACGACCCGCACCTGACGGTGCGCCTGCCCGATGGCGTGTCCTTCATGCCTCCGTTGCGCGTGGTGCTCGATCCCGGGCTGGCAACGATCGCACGCGGCCATGTTCGTGAAAGCGATGCGCCGACGCTGTACATGCACGCGCCCGACATCAAGCCGCCGCGCGAATTCAACGCGCAACGCATCGCCGTGGCGATGCACGATCATCACCTCGATCTCGAGGCGGTGCTGGCGGAGCTGGCGCGTCGCGAGATCAACGAAGTCCAGGTCGAGGCCGGCGCCACGCTTGCGGGCGCGTTCCTCAGTGCCGGACTGGTGGACGAGCTGCTGCTCTATGTCGCGCCGTTGCTGTTGGGCGACCGCGCGCGCCCGATGTTCGATGGGCTGTCGATCGAGACGATGGCGGATCGCCACGAACTCGACATCATCGACGTGCGCCAGGTCGGGCCGGACCAGCGCTTGTTGTTGCGGCGGAAGGGACGATGAGTTTTTCCGATCATTTTTCCGCGGTCGCGACCGATTACGCTGCCGCGCGTCCGGAATATCCGCCGGCGTTGTTCGGCTGGATCGCGTCGATTGCGCCCGCGCGGGGCCTGTGCTGGGAAGCCGGTTGCGGCAGCGGCCAGGCGACGCGCGATCTCGCCCTGCGTTTCGATCGCGTGCATGCCGGCGATCCGAGCGCGGCGCAGATCGCGCAGGCGCCGAAGCTGGCCAATGTCGATTTCATGGTCGAGGCCGGCGAACGCTGCGGCTTGCCCGATGCCAGTGTCGACGCGGCCTGCGTGGCGCAGGCGCTGCACTGGTTCGATCGCCCCGCGTATTTCGCCGAAGTCGCGCGCGTGCTCAAGCCGGGTGGCGTGCTGGTGGTGTGGGGCTACCAGGACATCATCGTACCGCCGGCGTTGTCCGCAGTGAACGACGCCTTCCAGTCGACGATCCTGCCGTACTGGCCGCCGGAGCGCGCTGATGTCGATGTTGCTTATTCGGGCTATGCGTGGCCGTTCCCGAGGATTGACGCTCCAGAGTTCGACATGAAGGCGGAGTGGTCGCTGGCGCGCCTGCTCGGTTATTTCTCCAGTTATTCGGCGAGCAAACGTTATCGCGAAGCGACCGGCGTCGATGCGGTTGCAGCGGTTCGCCAGCAATTCGAATCCGCATGGGGTGATGCGCCGGCGCAGCAGTTGCGCTGGCCGTTGTTCGTGCACGCTTTCAGGAAACAGGACTGATGTTTACAGGTTTGATCCAGGGTGTTGGCCATTTGCGCGGTAGTGAGTCGCGCGATGGCGGGCTGCGCATGCAGATCGATGTCGGCAGCCTGCCGTTCGATGGCGTGGAGCTTGGCGAGAGCATCGCCGTCAACGGCGTGTGCCTGACGGTGGTGGAATTCGATGCTGCGTCGTTCGCGGTCGATGTGTCGAGCGAAACCCTGCGCCTGACCACGCTCGGGAACCTGAAGGCGAACGTCGTGTTGAACCTCGAACGTGCGATGCGCCCGAGCGATCGTTTCGGTGGACATGTCGTCAGCGGCCACGTCGACGGCATGGGCCAGGTGCTGCAGGCCGGTGCCGCCGATGGCGAACAGGTCTGGCGTTTTGCGGCGCCGTGCGAATTGCATCGCTATATCGCCAAGAAGGGTTCGATCTGCGTCGATGGCGTCAGCCTGACCGTCAACGAAGTCGACGACGAGGGATTTGCTGTGATGCTGATTCCGCACACCATCAGCCATACCGCGTTTTCGGCGACGACGGTCGGCGATGCGGTGAATCTTGAAGTCGATTTGATCGCGCGTTACGTCGAACGCATGCTGGGAGCACGATAATGAGTTTCGCCACCATTCCCGAATTGCTGGAAGAACTGCGCCAGGGCCGCATGGTCGTGATCGTCGACGACGAGGATCGCGAGAACGAAGGCGACCTGATCATGGCGGCGGAGCTGGTCAAGCCTTCCGACATCAACTTCATGGTGACGCACGCGCGCGGGCTGGTCTGCCTGTCGCTGCTGCGCGAGCGCTGCCAGCAACTCGGCCTGCCGCCGATGGTGCGCGACAACACCTCGCCGCACCACACCAACTTCACTGTCAGCATCGAGGCTGCGGAGGGCGTCACCACCGGCATCAGCGCCTACGATCGCGCCCATACCGTGCGCACCGCGGTGCGTCCCGATGCGCAGCCCAACGATCTTTCGCAGCCGGGCCACATTTTCCCGCTGATGGCGCAACCCGGTGGCGTGCTGAGTCGCGCCGGCCATACCGAAGCGGCCAGCGATCTCGCCTTGCTCGCCGGACTCGAACCAGCCGGCGTGCTGGTGGAAATCCTCAACGCCGACGGCAGCATGGCGCGTCGTCCCGAACTGGAAGTGTTCGCGCGCGAGCATGGTTTGAAGATGGGCTCGATCGAAGCGCTGATCCGCCATCGCCTCGCCACCGAACACACCATCGATGCAGTCGACGAACGCACGATCCCGACGCCGCACGGCGAATTCGTCCTCCATACCTTCCGCGATCGCCTCAATCATCAATTGCACTTCGCCTTGCAACTGGGCAAGGCTGACCCGCAGGTGGCGACGCTGGCGCGCGTGCAGGTCGCCAATCCGCTGGTCGATGCCCTCCACTGGCAACGCGACGACCTCGGCCTGCCCACCGGCGAGGTGCTGGCGATGATCGCCAAGGCCGGCTCCGGCATTCTGGTCCTGCTGTCGGAACCGCAGTCGCCCGAATCGCTGCTGGAACGCATCCGCGAGCCCGCGACCGGTGCGGCCAAGGCCCCGGCGGTGCAGCAATGGCGGCAGACCGGTGCCGGTTCGCAGATCCTCGCCAAGCTCGGCTATGGCCGCCTGCGGGCGATCGGTACCCCGCGCAAGCAGGTCGGCCTGTCCGGTTTCGGCCTGGAAGTGGTCGAGCACGTGGCCGGCCCGCGTTAAACTGGGCGTCTTTCCCGTATCCCGGATTTCCATGCCCAGTTTTGAAGGCGATCTCCGCGCCGCCGAAGGCGCACGCTTCGCCATCGTCGCCAGCCGCTGGAACTCGCGCATCACCGAAGCGTTGATCGAAGGCGCGCGCTCCGGCTTCAAGGCCAATGGCGTCGATGAAGCGCAGATTGACCTCGTGCGCGTGCCCGGTGCCTGGGAATTGCCGGTGACCTGCGCCGCGCTGGCCAAGGGTGGCCGCCATGTCGGCATCGTCGCGCTCGGTTGCGTGGTGCGCGGCGATACCCGCCATTACGAACATGTCGCCGACGGTTGCTCGCAGGGCCTGATGCAGGTCGCGCTGGAACACGGCGTGCCGGTCGCCAACGGCGTGCTGGCGGTGGAGCAATATGAGGATGCCGAGGCACGCGCCGGTGGCGCGCACGGCAACAAGGGCGAGGAGACTGCATTCGTGGTGCTGGAAATGTCGAACCTGCTGGAGCGCCTGAAGTGAGCGGCAACAACCATCGTCGTCATGACGGCATCGATCCGGTCCTGCGCACGCGCGCGCGCCGTCGCGCCATGCAGGCGATCTACGCCTGGCAGATGTCGGGTGGCGAGGCGCGCCAGGTGATCGCGCAGTTCGCCCACGAACAGGCGCGCGAACAGGCCGATCTCGTCTATTTCGAAGACATCGTGAAGGGCGTGCTGGCGCATCGCCACGACAACGACGAAGCACTGCGCAGCTTGCTTGATCGCGAGGTCGACGAAGTCGATCCGGTCGAACGTTCGGTCCTGCGCATCGCCACCTACGAGCTGCGCCAGCGCATCGACGTGCCGTATCGCGTGGTGATCAACGAGGCAATCGAAACGGCCAAGCGTTTTGGTGCCGAGCACGGCCACACCTATGTCAACGGCGTGCTCGATCGCGCGGCCGAAGCCTGGCGTGCGGTCGAGGTCAACGCCGCGCGCAAGTGAGCGGCGAGTTCGACCTGATTTCCCGCATCGCGGCGCGCGTGTCGCCACGATCCGATGTGGTCCTCGGCATCGGCGATGACGGCGCGATCCTGCGTCCGCCGGCAGGCCATGAGCTGGTGATCGTCACCGACACACTCAACAGCGGCGTGCACTTCCCGGAATCGACGGCTGCGCATGACGTCGGCTGGAAGGCGCTGGCAGTCAATCTCTCGGATCTCGCGGCGATGGGCGCAATACCGGCGTGGTGCACGCTGGCGCTGTCGTTGCCCGCGCCGGACGATGCCTGGCTGGATGCATGCATCGATGGGTTTCTCGCGCTTGCCGCGCAGCACGGCATCACATTGGTCGGCGGCGACACCACCCGCGGCCAACTGTCGCTGACGGTGACCGCTTGCGGCTTTGTCGCAGCGGGGGGTGCATTGCGTCGCGATGCTGCGAAGTTCGACGACGACATCTGGATCAGCGGCACCCTCGGTGATGCCGCGTTGGCCTTGCAAGAGGTGTTGCAAGGCAAGCCGTGTTCGGATGAATTGCGATCACGCCTCGATCGTCCGACGCCGCGTTGCGCGCTGGGTCATGCGTTGGTCGGAATCGCGCGCGCCTGCATCGATGTGTCCGATGGCGTGCTGCAGGATCTCGGGCATGTCTGCGTGGCGAGCGGTGTTGGCGTGGAAGTCTTGTTGGATGCGCTGCCTGCATCGGACGCGTTGGCGGCGCAGGTCGAAAATGCGCCGCGTTGGCGGTTGCAGTCGTCCGGTGACGATTACGAGTTGTGCTTCACCGCTGATCCGTTGCAGCGCGATGCGTTGGTGGCGCTGTCGAATTCGCTTGGTGTGCGTTTGACGCGCATAGGCCGCGTTGTAGCCGGTGATGGCGTGCACGCGCTGGACGCTGATGGCAATGAAGTGCGCTTGCAGGCGTCGGGATACGAACACTTCGTCTAGCACGCGCTGGCTTGGCGGGCGGCCAGCTCCGGTGCGTGGGACGCCGCAAGTACGTCCATGTAGGCTCGGACGCGCCATCCATGGCGCGTACGCCCACGCCCCGGACTGGCGCACCCGCCGCCGCGCGCGTGTTGTGACTACGCGGAGATTGAGAAGCAAGAGCACGCAGGCTGTTGCTCTTAACTCACTCCCCCCGAAAGCATCCACCGGCGGCGCCGTGCGGTTCGTCCGCAGTGACCGACCATGCGAGGCATGGATGCCGAGCCGAGCCCCCATGGATGGGTTCACGGCGAGTCGGGCACTGCGGATAACCGCTAAAGGCGCACAGCCGGGCGATGCTTTCCGCTTTCCCCTCATCGCCCCGACCGATTGATCAGCTTCCACAACGCCACGCAGCCGAACAACGGCAACCACACCCAGTGCAGTTCCGACACCAGCGTCGCCATTCCGCGCGCACTGAAGAAGCCCGCGCCGATCGGCGACACCAGGATCGGACGCCACGGCGCGAACCAGCGCGCGTCGCTCCACGGCCACGCGATCGCCACGCCGAGTCCGCCCGACGTCATCGCATCCAGCAGCGGATGCGAGATTGCGCACACGAACAGCCATGCCGCGGTCTGCCAACGGTTGCTGTTCAATCGTCCCGCGAACAATGCGCCCACGATCGCCACAAGTAGCGCGAACAGCAGCGAATGCGTCGCCCCGCGATGTCCGAACGCGCTCTCGTATGGGATGTGCAGCGCGAACGCCAGCACGTCGATGTCCGGCAGCATCGACGCGACCACGCCCGCTGCCAGCAACCGTGGGGCAATGCGCCCGCGTTCGGCGGCGGCATACAGCGCGAGTGGAACGGCGGCGTGGGTGATGATCGAAGGCATGTCTCGAATCTCAGATTTCGTCGGCGCGGAATGCGGAAGTGATCCAGCGCAGGGTGGGGGAGGCGGGATCGCCGTGCGCATCGACCACGTCGAAGCGGCAACTGCGATCGCGATGTTCGGGGTGGCGTTGCAGCCACGCTTCCGCGGCACGTACCAGTCGCTGGCGTTTCTTCCAGTCGATCGAATCCGCGCCACTGCCGAAGGAGCCCGGCGTGCGGTAACGCACTTCGACGAAGACCAGCATCTCGCCGTCGCGCATCACCCGATCAATCTCACCGACGCGGAAACCGGCGTTGCGTTCGACCAGCACCAATCCCTGCGAACACAGCAGGACTTCGGCCGCTGCCTCGACCTGGTTGCCGATCTCCCGGCGATTGTTGCGCTCAGCGTTCGGCAAGCGGAACCGGCTGGCCCTGGCGGAACACCGACCAGCCCGGCACGCGCACGATGTTGCCCTCGTGGTCGATGCGCAAGTCGCCGGTCGCACCGCGCACGCCACCTTCGCGGCCGCCATTGAGGTGCTCCGGATAGGCAGTGATCAGCCACGCGTCGTAGCCAAACGCGAACAGCTTGGAAGCCGCGCCACGCGCGGTCGGTGACAACGCCGCCAGGCTGCTTGCGGAGGGCGCCAATGCGGTCTTGCGCACGTTCCAGGCTTCGGTCGGGAAGACGATGCCGTCGAGCGCGCTGTCGTCGCCCTTGCCGATCCCGAGCTGGACCTGCGAACTGGCGAATCGACGCGCATTCGCCACCGGCGATGCCGCGAGCTTCGGCGCCAACGCCTCGATCTGGTCGCCCTTCAGCGCGAGGAACACGCCATCGGCACCGCCGATCGTCTGCGTCGCCTTCTGCAATTCCGCGCTGAAAGCGTCGCCATTGGTGACTGCCGGCGCGGCCTTGCCGCCATGCTTGTTGAAGTAGGTGATGAAGGCCGTTGCCGCGCGTTTCTGGATCGATTCGCTGCCGCTGATCACCACGGTCTTGTGGATGCCCGAAGACAGCTGCGCCTGCGCGATCGCTTCTGCTTCGTCTTCCGGCGACAGCGCGAAACTCAGGCTGCCCGCAGGCGTCTTCGCATCGGACTGGTTCAACGCCAGCACCGGAACCTTCAACCCATCCTTGGCGAACAGTTCGGTGACACCCTCGCGTCCGAGTGGACCGACCACGTAATCGGCGCCTTCGGAGACCGCCTTGGCATACGCCGCGTTCGTGCCGATCGACGAGTCATAGAAACGCACTTCGGGACGGCGACGGCGTTCGTTGTAATAGCCGGCCATGAAGCCATCGCGCACCGGTGCGGCGGCAACCGCGAGACTGCCGCTCAACGGCAGCAGCACGCCGACTTTCAGCGGCGGCCGGTAGCCATCGGCATCGCCCGGCGGGCGACGGCTGACATCGACATGGCCATACGCGACCGGAACCGCCGATGCCGCAGGTGCGACCGGCGTCTTGGTGGCGGTGGTCGCGCAGGCCGCAAGCGCGGCGACCAGCGGCAGGATCATTCCAGACTTGGCGAAGGCGATCCGCATGTCGGTACCCGGTATAAGCATGTGCCTCGATTCTACCTGCCGCGCGCGTGAGGCGTTGCGACGCGGATAATGGCCGGATGAACACGCCTGCGCCCGGAACATTGCATGTTGTCGCCACGCCGATCGGCAATCTCGGCGATTTCACCCCGCGCGCGGTGGAGACGCTGAAGCAGGTTGCGGCCGTCTGCGCCGAAGACACCCGGCACACGCGCCCGTTGTTGCAGCAGTTCGGCATCGCCACGCCGTTGATCGCGCTGCACGACCACAACGAAGCCGAAGCCAGCGCCGGTCTGGTGCAACGACTGCTGGCGGGGGATTCGCTGGCGCTGGTGTCGGATGCCGGCACCCCGCTGGTCAGTGATCCCGGCTATCGCCTGGTGCAGGCTGCGCGGCAGGCGGGCATCCGCGTCAGCCCGGTGCCGGGTGCCGCAGCACTGATCGCCGCATTGAGCGTGGCCGGACTGCCCAGCGATCGTTTCGTCTTCGAAGGCTTCCTCTCCTCCAAGGCATCGGCACGCCGCGAGCGCCTGCAGGTGCTCGCAGCGGAGCCACGCACGCTGATCTTCTACGAATCCTCGCATCGCATTCTCGACTTCCTCGGCGATGCCCGCGCTGCCTTCGGTCCGGAACGACGTGCCGTCATCGCGCGCGAACTGACCAAACTGTTCGAAACCGTGCTCGACGGCGATCTCGACACGTTGGTGCAACGCGTTCAAACCGACCTCGACCAGCAGAAGGGTGAATTCGTGGTGCTGGTTGAGGGCGCGGGTGACGATGTCGACGCAAAAATCGTCGAAGGCCGGCGCCTCTACGCAAAATTGTGCGAATACCTGAAGCCGTCGCAGGCGGCGAAACTGGCGGCGGAGCTCAGTGGGGCGCCGCGTAAAGAGCTTTACGGCGGGTAAGAAGCAACGACACGCACGTGCAAGTGGGTGTGTCAGTCCGATGCGTGACCGTCCGCCGCATGGATGCGGCGGTCGAGCCTACATGGACGTATTCACGGCGTGTCACGCATTGGAGCTGACCGCCCACGCCAGCAGTGCGTGCGATAATCCCCCTCGCGGAGTCGGCCAGGCAGTCGCGTCACCGGAAACGATGACGAGGAAAGTCCGGGCTCCACAGGGCACGATGCCAGGTAACGCCTGGGCGGCGCGAGTCGACGGAAAGTGCAACAGAAAGATACCGCCAGCTTCGGCTGGTAAGGGTGAAATGGTGCGGTAAGAGCGCACCGCGAGCCGGGCAACCGGCCGGCACGGCAAACCCCATCGGGAGCAAGACCAAATAGGGAACCATTGGCGCGGCCCGCGTTGGTTCCGGGTAGG
>JAFEBZ010000156.1 GCA_018242405.1 Pseudomonadota bacterium
CGACGACGACAGCACGCAACCGCGCTGGCGCAACCGCGTCGCCATCACCCGCGATCTCGGTGATGCCAAGTTCGCGGCACTGGCGAACTGGAGCGGACCTGCCGCCCGTTGGGCACGCCTGCGCCACGGCGCGCTCGCCGTGCCCAAGCGCGTGCTCGGCAATGCACGCTACCAGCGGCTGCGTGCAGCCCTGACATGAACGCGATGACGCTCGCGTTCTGGGTCTGCGCGGCGGTGCCGGCCTATGCCTATCTCGGCTATCCATTGCTGATGCGTGTGCTCGCGCGAAAGCGCCGGCACGGCGTTTCCGATGATCCGGAGACATGGCCCGGGATCACCGTCGTCATCGCCGCCCACAACGAGGAGGCGCGCATCGCCGGGCGTGTCCGTGACGTACTGGCGCAGGACTATCCCGCGGATCGCCTGCGCGTGATCGTGGTCGATGACGGCAGCAGCGATGCCACCGCGCGGACCGCGGAGATCGGCGATCCACGCTGCCGTGTCATCGCGCTTGCCCGCAACGGCGGCAAGGCGATCGCACTCGATACTGCATTGCGCTCGGTCGCCACGCCGATCACTGTGTTCGCCGATGCCCGCCAGCGTTTCGCGCCAGGCAGCCTGCGCGCGCTCGTGCGACCGTTTTCGGACCCGCGCATTGGCGGGGTTGCCGGTGAATTGCAGATCCGCGATGCAAATGGCGAGCCGGGCGATCTCGGGGCGTACATGCGGATCGAGCGCCGGCTCCGCCATGACGAAGCGACGCTGGGATGGCTGCACGGTGTCAGTGGCGCGGTCCACGCAATCCGCACATCGCTGTTCGTGGCGATGCCGGCAGGCACCATCCTCGACGACATGTGGCTGCCGCTGCATGTGGTGTTTTCCGGCAAACGGGTCGCAATGACCGACCGCGCCATCGCCTGGGACAGCGCGTCGGCGCACCACGGCGAAGAGTTCAAGCGCAAGGTGCGCACGCTTGCCGGCAACTGGCAACTGATCGCGCGATTGCCGCGCCTGCTCCTGCCGTGGCGCAACCCGGTGTGGTTCGCCTGGTGTTCGCACAAATTGAGCCGATTGCTGGCGCCGTGGGCGATGCTGGGCGCCCTGCTCGCCTGCGCACTGTCGCCGCAACCGTTCTACAGCGCACTGTTCCTCGTGCAGTGCGTCGGCTACGGGGTCGCGCTGTTCGCGATCGCCTTGCCGGGCCTCGCGCGACGGTTGCCACTGGCATCGACGGCGGGCACCTTCCTGATGCTCAACGCCGCAGCGTTGCTGTCGCTGCCGGCCGCGATGTCGCGCAACTCCAGGCAGTTGTGGAGGCCGCACTGATGGCACGCGTGCTGATGGTCACCAGCCGCCTGCCGTGGCCACCGACCGAAGGCCATCAACTGCGTTCGTGGCACCTGCTGCGGGCGCTGGCGCGCAAGCATCGCGTGACGCTGCTCAGTTGCCTGCGGCCCGAGGACTCGGTGATAGCAAACGGCGAGCTTCCGGCCGTGGTGGCGCGACTCGCCTTCCACCACTTGCGGCAAGACGCGATTTCCACCGCGATGCAGCTGGCATCGAGCATGGGCGGGGAGCTGCCGTTCGTCGTGCATCGCTATGCCGGCGCGGAATTGCGCTCGAAGGTCGCCGAACTGGCGCGCGACGCCGATCTTGTCCACTTCGACATGCTGCCGCTGATGGCCTGTGCCGACCAGGTTCCGAACGGCGTTCCGGTCGTCTACAACGCGCACAACGTCGAACACGTGCTGTTGCGCGCACGCGGCGACAACGAATCGCGACCGCTGCATCGTGCCTTCCTGCGCAGCCAGATCGATCGCCTCAGCCGCTTCGAGGCGGGCGCCAGCCGGCGCGCCGATCTTGTACTCGCGTGTTCCGAACAGGACCGCGCGCAACTGGTCGGGCTGGGTGCACGCAGCGCAATCACCGTCCCCAATGGCGTCGACCTCGACGACAATCAACCGGGCACGCAGGAGGAAGATGGCAGCCTGGTCTTCGTCGGGCAGATGGGCTGGTTCCCCAATCGCGATGGCGTCGATTGGTTCCTGTCCGAAGTGTTGCCACGCGTGCTTGCGAAAAAACCGAAGCTGCGTTTCACGCTCGTCGGCAAGGCACAGGGATTGCAGGTTCCGGCGAATGTCGCTGCCAATGTCGATGTCACCGGATTTGTCGACGACCTGCGACCGCTGGTGCAGCACGCATCGGTCTACGTCGTGCCCCTGCGCATGGGCAGCGGCACGCGCTTGAAGGTGCTGGAAGCCATGGCCTTCGGCAAGGCCATCGTCACCACCTCGATCGGCAGCGAGGGCATCGAGCTTGAAGACGGTGTCCACGCCGAATTCGCCGACGACGCACAGGCCTTCGCCGACCGCATCCTCGCGCTGCTCAATGACCCCGCCCATCGCGCGGCACTTGGACGCGAGGCGCGCCGGTTGGCGGAAGCACGCTACGGCTGGGATGCGATCGGTGACGCCATGCTCCCCTACTACGACCGGTTGCTGGCGGCATGAACGCGCCATGCCTTCCATGCATAGGCGACGCGACCGACCAGTTCGTGCACGGCCAGCTCGCTCTTGACCAGTGCAGTACGCCCCGGCACGAAATAGCCGGGACCATCCATTGGCGCCGCACTGCTGGGCGCCGGCGCTGCGCACACTTCGATCCCCGCCGCTTGGAAGGCGATCACGGCCCTCGGCATGTGCTCGGGCGAAGTCAGCAGTTGGGCCTGGCGAACATCACCGCGCAGATTGAAGGCGTTGTCCCAGGTCGTCATCGAACGGGTTTCAACGCGCAATCGTCCGGGTGCGACGTCGAGCCTGGCCAACGCACCGGCGAGGACAGTTGCCTCGGCGATGCGATAAGGCCCTCCACCGGAGACGAAAATGGCCGCAGTCGGATCGCGTCGTGCCTGCTCGCGCGCAGCCTGCATGCGTTCGAGGCTGTCGGTCGCGAGCGCGGCGATGTCATCGTTCGATTCCGGGGGATGATCGAATCCGGCGGACAGGAGAACGATCGGCCAACCACGGTTCGTCGTGCCGCAGCCGGGTGCCTTCGCGCCGCGTTCGGCGAGTTTCAGCAAGGCATTCGCGCACAGCGGCGTGCACAGCAACACGGACACCGCGATCACGGCCTGGCAGCAGCGCCGCAAACGGCGCGACAAGCGTCCGCCGAAAACCGCCAGGACAAGGGCAGCAAACGCCAACCAGCTCAATGGCGACAGCAGCAGATGATTCATCGCCCCCTCCCATGCACGCGGATGTCGTCATGTTCGCCACGCTGAAACAGGATTTCCGCACTTATCTGGTCGATCACGCGGCCGCCCCGGCGTGGCGCGCACCGATCCATGCCTTTTTCACCTACGGCTTCCTGGCGACGATGATCTATCGCTATGTGCGCTGGGCGCGACGCATTCCCTGGCGACTGCTGCGGCTGCCGTTCACCCTCGCCTACCTGCCACTGAAAGTCTTCAGCGACCTGATCCTCGGCATCCAGATTTCCGCGAATGCCGACATCGGCCCTGGCTTGCACATCGGTCACCATGGCGGGATTTTCATCCATTGCGATGCCGGCCATCATCTCAGCCTCGGCCAGGGCGTCACCATCGGCTACAAGGGCGCCGGCAAATCCACGCACTGGCCACGCCTCGGCAATGACATCTATATCGGCGCCGGCGCGAAAATCTTCGGCGACATCACCGTCGGCAACGGCGTGGTGATCGGCGCCAATACCGTGGTTGCCCGCGACGTTCCCGATCGCATGCGCGTGGTCGGCGCCGCGGTGCGGGTCACTCCACTCGATGCATCGTGATGATCGCCCCGGCATCTTCATTGTCGCGTGCCGATCCCGATGCGTTGCAGCAACTGCAGCAGCAGTTCGCGCACGCGCACGTCCAGCGCCAGCACGATGCCGGCGTAAAGCAGCGCGCAGGTTCCGCTGCCGAACACGAAGCGCATCCAGCCCGGCGCCAGCACGCCCATCAGCCACCACGCGACAGCGAGGCAAACAGCCACACCGGACAATGCACGCACGAGGGTGGCCGGCGACGGGAATTGCAGCAGGTCGCGCCGCACGAACAGGCAATGCCCCAATCCGAGCATCAGGGTGCTGACGGCGCTGGCGTAGACCGATCCCATGACGTGGAAGCGCGGGATCCACAACAGGTTCAAGGTGATGTTGATCGCCAGGCTGGCGAGCATGAGTGCCAGGACCTTGTGGGTGCGCTTTTCCAGCAACAAGCCGAAACCGGAAAGCGACAGCAACGGGTACAGCGCGAACACCATACCGAGGACCGCGAACACCGGTCCGGAAGCGATCTTGCCCGCGCCGCTGAGGGCGATGATGGCATCGGCGCCGAACAGGCCGAGCAGCATCGCCATGCCGATGCCGCAATAGGCCATCGGCAACAACACGCGCTGCTTGAGTGCACGCACCGCGTTCGCACCCTCGGTCTGGAACAGGCGGTTGGCGGTCGGGACCAGGGCCTCGAACACGCTGGTGTTCATGAAAGTGTTCAGCTGCATCGCCAGCGATGCACCGACGCTGTAGATGCCGACCGCGGCGAATTCGCCGAGCATGCCCTTCAACATGATGCGATCCACCATCACGATGGCCACGGCGACGATCTCGTTCGCCACCATCGGCAAGCCGTAGCGGACGCCCTCGCGCATGCGCGCGAACGAGACATGCGAACGCATGAAGCGAACGTGGCGACGCACCCAGGTCACGTACCAGGCAGTGACCAGGATCGCCGCGGCGAGCTTGCCGCCATACACGGCGACGGCGCTGTGGCTGAGCAGCAGCACAGCACCGATCATCAACCCGACTTCCAGCCAGCGCCAGACGACCCGCGTCACCAGCACCGTGCGCGATTGTTCGCTCGCGCGCAGGATGGCTTCGGCGAAGTTGGAAAAACTCGACACCGGCACCGCGAACATCGCCATCCAGAACACCAGATGCTGGTGGGCGCCGGTGAGGCGATCGATGGTCGCCATCATCACCAGCATGAACACCCACAACAACAGCGAAAAGCCCAGCGGCAGGTAGAAGAAGTTGGTGAAGAACGCGGCGCGCTCTTCGGCATCGCCGCCATGCGGATAGAAGCGCAGCAGCGAATGCTGGGCACCGAATTTGGCAATTGCGACTGCCAGCAACATCCAGTTGTCGTAGTAGCCGAGGATGCCGTACTGGGTGTTGTCCAGCAGGCGCGTCATCAACGGAAACGACACCAGCCCGGCGAGGATGGTGGAGACATTGCCAAGGGAATAGCGCAGGTAATGGCGCCCGATCCCGGCCGTTGCAGCGGTTCCCCTCATGCCTCTAGCGCCTGCTTTCCCTGCCTGCTCCTGCATTGCATTGTAGCCATGACGGGACTAGGATCGAACAATCATCGTCGGTCATCGCAGGACGCGTTTGACGATCAGGGAGGGAATCCGCATGACGAGCGATTTCACGTCACTCTACGCATCGCTCGGTGTCGATCCCGATTGCGATGTCGAAACCCTCAAGTGCCTGTTCCGTCGCCGGATCGCCGAGCTCCATCCCGATCGCGGCGCCAGCATGAGCGAAGAGGAACTGATGCTGCTCTACCTGGAGGCGTTGCGCTTCCATCGTCGCCATGGTCGCTTTCCCGGGGCCCGGGCCCGCAGCGGCAACACCATCCGGCTGGCAGCGATCGAGACCCGTATGCCACGTCACGAGCTTGTCGCCGTGGCACCCCCGGCTGGCGATGGCGCATCGCGGCAGCAAGTCATGACGGTGACGCTTCTCACCCTGCTCGGGCTGCTGTTGCTCGGCTTCGGGATCTGGGCCATCGACGGCGACGACCCGATCACCGACGGCACCGGTCCGCCATACGCCACGCCTGCAGGCTGAATGCACGCCCGACAGTGACGCAACCACCTTGCAGTCATGCCTTGCCGTGCTGGCAACAGATGTGATGTGTTCGAACGTGAAGGACCACGAGCAACCGATGGCAGACAAGTTTCCAGCGCTGGTGATGGGGGCCGGATTTACCGGTCTCGGGGCGCTGCGCGCTGCGCGCGACACCGGCGTCCCGGTGTGGTCGGCCTGTCCGCCGGGCGATCTCGCCACATATTCGCGTTGGTTCCGGCGATTGCCCGGCGCGCCGGACTGGGATGGTTCGACCACGGGCGTTGAACAGGCGCTGGCCGCGTCCGGACTCGAAGGCGCGGTGCTGATTCCCTGCGCCGACGACATCGCCGACTGGGTCGCCCGCAACGCCGTCAACGGCAAGGTGATGGATCGCTATTTCGCCAGCACCAGTGGCCCGGCAACGATGCGCATCCTCCAGGACAAGGCGCGCTTCGCCGAATGGCTGGAGGACAAGGGCATCGCCAGTCCGCGCAGTTTCCTGGTGCACGACGATTCCGATTTCGACCATCTGCCGTTCGAACAGCTCGATCGCGTTTTCATCAAACCGATCGATTCCCAGACCTTCAGCCGCATCACCGGTCGCAAGGGCGTCTGGGTGCAGAGCGCACAGGCCTGTCGCGAGACGTGGTCGCAAATGCAGGCGCAAGGCCACGGCATGATCGTGCAGGAATACGTGCCCGGCCCGGTCACCAACCACGTCTTTGTCGACGGCTTCCGCGATCGCAACGGACGCTACCCCGGACTGTTCGCGCGCCGACGCGGCCGCATCCATCCCCCCGATTTCGGCAACAGCACCTATTGCCGCAGCATCGCCCTGGCCGAGATCGGCCCGGCAATCAATGCCTGCCTGCGCCTGCTCGACCAGCTGGACTATCGCGGCATCTTCAGCGCCGAATTCAAGCTGGATGAACGCGACGGCGAGTACCGCATCCTCGAAGTGAACACGCGTGCATGGTGGTATGTCGAATTCGCCGCCCGCTGCGGCGTGAACGTGTGCGGGATGGCCTGGCGCGATGCGCAATCGCTGCCGGTGGAGGCCGTGCATCGCTATCGCGTCGGCAAGGGCTGCGTGAACTGGATCGAAGACGCGAACGCGCTGAAGCATGCGCGCGCGTCATTCGCCACCGCCCTGCTCGACTGGCCCGGCGCTTGCGAACACGTGTATCGCTGGGACGATCCGCGCCCTGCCATCCATCGCATTTCCGGCCAGTTGCGCCGTTCGCTCGCGCGCAGGCTCCACCTCGCGCCGACCGCGCGCCAGCTGGCGACATCTTCCTCTTCAATCACCACCGTGGATCCCCCGCCATGACACGCAAGCCACGCACTTCGAACGGATGCTTCCCACCACCGCCACGCCCGCGTCGCCTGCCGTTGCCGCTGGGCATCGCGGCTGCCTTTCCGCTTGCGCTGACGACGCATGCCGCGTTTGCCGCCAACACCTATTACGTTCGCGTCGACGGCGGAGATGCGACCCAATGCACGGGGCTGGTGGATGCCGCCTATGACGGCAAGAGTCGCAACTGCGCGTGGTCCAGTCCCAACATCGCCCTGCCGCTGGGCCAGACGACGCCGACGCGACCGCTGATCGCCGGTGGCGACACCCTGATCATTTCCCCGGGCAGCTACAAGATCGGCTTTGGCGCACCGGGCACGGCGAACTGCGCCGCCTCCTATACCTGGGACTGCTATCCGCCGCCGATTCCGTCGGGCGCGACCTGGGACACGCGCACGCGCATCCTCGGCAAGGACTGGACGACGTGCGCGGCCAAGCCGGAATTGTGGGCGAGCGGACGGGCGGACACCGTGCTCAACCTCAACGGCAGCCAGAACGTCGAGGTGCAATGCCTCGATCTCACCGACCACGCCAGTTGCGCGCTCGCGCACCTCGCCTCGGGCACGACGACTGCAGGCGCAGTGAAGGCGGCGTGCCCGTCATCGGCGCCCTTCGGCGACATCGGCGCGGACGGCATCGTCGCGGTCGGCGCCGGCAAGGCCTTCCTCGCCAACATCGATGTCCACGGCTTCCCGCACGATGGCGTGTTCGCCGGCAAACTCACCGACTGGACGATCTACAACATGCGCATCCTCGGCAACGGCTGGGCCGGCTGGGATGGCGATGTCGCCAACGGCAGCCAGACCGGATCGAGCAACAGCGGCACCATTGCCTTCATCGGCGGCGAAATCGCCTGGAACGGCTGCGTCGAAAACTACGTCGACCACAGCTACTTCGGTTGCTGGGGCCAGCAGGAAGGCGGTTACGGCGACGGCATCGGTACCGGACGCACCGGTGGCAACTGGATCTTCCAGGGCACCAAGGTGCACCACAACACCTCCGACGGCATCGACCTGCTGTACGCCAACGGTACCGGCAGCGTGACCGTGCGCCAGGTGTTGTCCTATGCCAATGCCGGCAACCAGGTGAAACTCGCCGGCCCGGGCCTGATCGAGAACAGCGTCATCATCGGCAACTGCAACGCCTTCCTCGGCTATCCCACTTCCGCGCTGGAATCCTCCGACCTCTGCCGTGCGCTCGGCAATGCCGTGTCGATCGACCTGCTCAGCGGCGCCAACATGGTGACGATGCGCTTCAATACCATCACCGGACTCGGCGATTGCCTGGTGATCAGCGGCGATGGCGGCACCGGCAGTGCGCTGGTCATGCAGAACAATGCGCTGTCAGGCGATCTCGACTGGCGCGCCAACCTGCAGGGCAATACCGGGGAGCTGACCTGTGCCTATTACAAGGACGGCGGATCGGCGACCACCCTGTTCCAGAACAACCTGTACTGGAACGTCAAGACGCCACCCTGCAACCAGGGCACCAACAACATCTGCGGCAAGCAGCCGCTGTTCACCGACAGCAATTACGCCACGTTCAATCCGACGCCGCAGCAGAACAGTCCGCTGATCGATGCCGGATTGGCGATTTCGTCGGTCACCCAGGATTACACCGGGAATCCACGCGTCTACGGTGCAGGTCCCGATATCGGCGCGGTCGAGCTCCAGCCGGGATCACCAGCACCGACGCCCGCCCCGACCCCGGTTCCGCCGGCGCCCACCCCGGTTCCAACGCCAACGCCGACACCAACCCCAACGCCTACTCCGACACCCACCCCGCCTCCACCCCCGCCGCCGTCATCGCGTCCACCGCTGCCGATCACCACGCCGGACAGTCCGCCGGTGAAATTGCCGCCACCACGCTGAATTGGTGCGCCGCGTGGTGTTTCACGCGGCGTGTTGCGGGTACAAGCCTTTCAGCCACTCCGCGATGTCATCGAGGATGTTCGTGCGCTGGCTCGGCACGAACATGATGTGGTCGATGTCGGACTGGTAACGCATGCGCATGCGCGGGTTGCCGGCCTGTCCCGGGAAGCCCGCATCCATCTGTTGCGGATGCAGGAAATAGTTGCCGACACCGGAGGTGTACAGCACGTACATGCCGATGCCGTTCGCCATCATCTGGCGATTGCGGCGCACGAATTCCTGCTCGGCTGGCCAGTCGCGCGCGGAGGGAATCCTGTCGCCCAATTCGCGACGCAGGCCGCGCCTGAGCATTCCGATCCATTCGCCGACAGGCCGCGACATGAAGCGCTGCAGTTGCCCCAGTCGGAACCAGCGCCCGCGAACGGCGCAGGGGTCGAGCAGGATGAGGCCGGAGATCCTGGCATCGGATTCGGGGAGTTTCCACGCGATGTCGGCGGCGCTGCACAAGCCGCCGACCACGAAATTCCGGCATCCGGTGGCGGATTCGATGGCATCCAGCACTGCGCCGACGCGATCGGCATGATGCGCGCTACCGCCGAGTGGCGCGTCACCGACGCCGGGCAGGTCGAAGCGGAACAGGTCGAGCCCGAGCGGGCGCAAACGTTCGGCAAGATCGACATTCATCCGCCACGGGCCGACGCGATGGATCAGCCCGGCGTTGAGCATCACGACGGTGGCTGGTGGCGTCCGTGCCGGATCGGCGCGATGGAGGAACCCGTAGCCGTTGCAATCCGGCAGTGGCAGGACGCGGGTCATCGCCGCACATCCGCCAGCGATGCGACCAGCCGGTCGCACACCGGCGCCGCCAGCTTGATCGGGATGATCGCTTCGAAATCGACTTGTCCGCTCCACGCGGAATATGCGGATGGCAGGCGCATGGCATCGCCGTGCATGGCGGGATCCCACTCACGGTCGCTTTCGATCAGCCAGGTGGTGGGCACGTTCGCATTCGGCCAGCGCAGGCTGCGGACCTCCTGCAGGCATGCAGGATCGAGCGCGAATCCCATCAATTCCCCGGGCACGGCATCCGGCGCCGGGCCATTCGGGAAGCGACTGCGGGACGTGCGTTCGCTCCAGTCGATCGCTTCCATGTCATCGAGGTAACGTTCGCCGGACATTACCGGCTGCCACCACCAGGCCAGGTCGGCCGGCACGCCGTGTTCGATGGCGTGGGCGGCCAGCAGGCTGCCGAAGCGCACACCGCAGAGGATGCGCGGAACCTGCGCATCATCATCCATCAATGCGTCCCAGACGGCGCGGATGTCGGCGATCGCGGTGGATGGCGTGAACGTCGTGCTGGCGCCACTCGAATCGCCGCTGCCACGGTAGTCGAAACGGATCACCTCCACGCCGCGCTGCGCCAGTTGCTCGGCGAACTGCGCGAAGAAACGATAGCTGCGGGCATGCTCCTGCAGGATCGGCGGGCTCAACAGCAGGCGCGCCCGCAACGGGCCGCAACAGCGATGGCGGATCGCGAACAGATGCCCATCGCCATGCGGAAGCAGCAAAGGCTCAATTGCGGGAATCATCGAGGCTGGCAAGTGCGATCCGTCCAATGTGCTTCATCCGCGCCCGAAGATACGCTTGAACCAGCCTGAACCGGATGAATCGCCGCTGCGCTCCGGCAATTGCCTGGCGATTTCCGCCGCCGTCTGCACTGCGAGTTGCGGCAGTTTCAGTTTCACGCCGGTATCGCGCAGGATTTCCGCGAGCACCTTGATGGCCAGCATGGAGCTGCCGCCAAGATCGAAGAAATTGTCTTCCGGCGCCACCGTGGTGCCGAGATGGCGCGCCCACAACTTGCGGACATAGTCGATGCGTTCGTCGTTGATTGGCCTGGCCTCTGCAATTTCCATGGCGGATGCGGTTTCCTGTTCCTGGGACTTGGGCGTGCTTGCATGGCGGATGCCGGCAAGAGTGGATTCGACTGCACTGTGGGGATCGCTGGCCAGCGCCGCCAGCAGTTGCTCGTAGCAACGGGCGATCCGGTTGGCGGTGGCTGTTTCGAGCAGATCCGCGTTGTACAGCAGGGTGCCCTGCAGTCCGTGTTCGCCGCGGTCGACCACCCACAGGTTGAGGTCTTCGGAAATGCTTGGTTGGTCGATGTCGAAACGCTGGTGCGACAGCGCGCCCCAGTGCGTGATGCGATCGCGGATGTCCTGGAACGAGAACTGCGCGTGGTAGAGGATGCTGTTGGCGGTACCAGGCAATCCGGCGCGCATCTCGGCGATGTCTTCGAGCTGGATGTCCGGCGCCGACAAGCTGTCGAGCAGCGTCGCCTTGGCCTGTTGCACCACGTCGCGCAGCGTGCCCGCGGACGGGACATCGATGCGCACCGGCAGCAGGTTGACGATATGCCCCATCAACGGCTCGGTCTCGGCGTGATTGCGGCCGCGCACCGGCATTCCGACGACGATGTCGGGATCGCCGTTGTAATCGGACAACGCGAGGAAATACGCCGCCAGCATCACCGTGAACACCGTGGAATCGCTCTCGCGCGCCACCTTGCGCAATGCCTGTGCTTGCGCCTGCGACAACGCCAGCGGGATCGCGCGCGCCGTTCCCGTCATCAGCCGGCGACGCGGCTTGTCGGTCGGCAGCGCGCAGGGCCAGCCCCCGCGCGGGTTGGGCGTGCACATCCACTTGCGCCATTGCTCGCGCTGGCGGTGGTAGGCGGGACTGTTCATCCACGCGTTGTGCCATTCGGCGTAATCGCCATAGGTTACCGGCAACTCCGGCAACTGCGGCGGCCGTCCTTCGCACAGGGCGACGTAGCTTTCCGACAGTTCGGCGTACAGGAGGTCGAACGACCAGCCGTCCCAGATGATCTGGTGCGGCATGAAGAACCAGACGTGTTCGCCATCGCCCATGCGGTACAGCCGCGAGCGGAACAACGGCGCTTCCGCCAGTGATTCGAACGGACGCGCGACCAGTGTCTTGATTTCGGTGTCGAGCGCGGCCTGGCGCTGGCCGGGTGCGAGGTGGGTCAGGTCGACGATCGGATCGAGAACGTGTGCATCCACGTTCTGGCGCACGATCTGGACCAGCTCGTCACCGCGACGCTCGAATGCAGTCCGCAGCACGGTCTGTCGTTCGATCACCTGGATCAATGCCTGGCGGAAATGATCGACATCGAGCGGGCCGCTCAGCTTGTGGCCGGAAGGGAGACTGTAGGCCAGCACTTCGGGATGGAATTCGTGGATCAGCGCTTGGCGATTTTGCAGGATGCTCAACGGCGCGCATTCCTGTTGCGGCCTGCGCACGATGATGTTCTGCGCGGCGGAAGCATCGTCCGTCCGACCCTGCTCGCTTTCGATTCTTGCCGCCAGGCGACGCACGCTCGGCGCATCGAACAGGGTTCGTTGCGACAGGCCGAGCGACAGCTCCTTGTTGAGGCGCGTGGTGAGTTGCGCCGCCAGCAGCGAATGGCCGCCACTGAGGAAGAAATCGTCATCGATGCCGATCGCGGAAATCCGCAGCACAGACTTGAATGCTTCCAGGAGCTGCTCCTGCAGCGGAGTTTCCGCAGCCGCGGCGACGTCGTTGCCGGCGACCGCAATATCGGGATCGGGCAGCACCTTGCGATCGATCTTGCCGTTCGCGGTCAGCGGCCAGTGCGCCAGCACCACAATGTGTTGCGGGATCATGTAGTCGGGCAAGCTGCTGCGCAGATGCGCTTTCAGCCGTGCCGGATCGATGTCGCAATCCGTTTCCTGCACGACATAGGCGACGAGCCGGGCGTCACCCTCGCCTTCTTCGCGCACCAACGCGATCGCCGATTGCACATCGGGGTGGGCGGTCAGCTGCGTTTCGATCTCGCCGAGCTCGATGCGATAACCGCGCAATTTCACCTGGTGATCGAGGCGACCCTGGTGTTCGAGCATGCCGTCGTCACGCCAGCGCACACGATCGCCGGTGCGATACAGGCGTATGTGTCCGTCCGGCCCATTCCAGTCGATGAAACGATCGGCGGTCATTGCCGGCTGGTTGCGATAGCCACGCGCCAGTCCCGCGCCGGAAATGCACAGCTCGCCGGGAACACCGCGCACGCATGGCAGGCGTGCATCGTCGAGGATCCACACGCCGGTGTTGGCAATCGGCTTGCCGATGTGGACATCGGGCAATGCGCCGCGTGCCGGCAGCGCGATCCGCGCACAGGTCGACCACACCGTGGTTTCGGTCGGGCCGTAGACATTCCACAGTTCGCCGCAACGCGCCTGCAACTGCGCGGCCAGCGTCGGTGGCAGCGGTTCGCCCCCGCAAAGAATGCGAAAGTTCGCGCCGCCCGCCCAATCGGCTTCGATCAGCATGCGCCAAGTCGCCGGTGTCGCCTGCATCACCGTGGCACGATGCTCGGCCATGCAGGCAGCGAGTGCGCCACCATCAAGCGTGGTATCGCGACTGGCGATCATCACCTGCGCGCCGACATGCAGCGGCAGCATCAGTTCGAGCACGGCGATGTCGAAGGACAATGTGGTCACGGCAACCAGCACGTCATCGCTGCGCAGGCCCGGTTGCGCGGCCATGCTGTCGAGGAAATTGGCGACGGCGCGATGCGGAATCTCCACGCCCTTCGGCGTCCCGGTCGAGCCCGAGGTGTAGATCACGTAGGCGATCGCTTCGGGATCACCGACCAGGTTCGGGCGCGTATCCGGTTGCGCGGCGAGCGCGTCCGCATCCAGCAACACGACACGCTGGCCCTGCAGCGGCAATGCATCGGCGAGCGCTTGCGTGGTGAGCACCGCGGACGGACGGCCATCGTCCAGCATGTGCTGCAGGCGCGCCTGCGGGAACGCCGGATCGAGCGGGATATAGCCGGCACCGGCCTTGAGGATGCCGAGCAGCGAGGCCAGCATCGCAATGCCGCGCTCGACCGAAAGGCCGACCAGATCGCCTGGTCTGACGCCCTGCCCGATCAGCAGATGGGCGATGCGATTGGCTTCGTTTTCCAGCTCGCGATAGCGGACGCTGCGCTGGCCATCATGCGCAGCGACAGCATCGGGCTGACGATCGCAGCTCGCCTCGAAATGCTGGTGCATCAGGCGATCGCGCTGGAACGGCGTCGCCATTGGCGACAATGCCGCGAGCTCGTCGAGATCGTCGGTGTCGAGCAAGCCGTAGGAATTGCAGGGACGATTGACATCCTCAACCAATCCGCACAGCAGGCTGCGATAGGCGCGCAGCCAGCGACGCACGGTCGCCGATTGCAGCAGCGACGCTGCATACTGGCATTCCAGGCGCAGGCCGGTCGGCGTCTGCACCGCATTGACCGACAATTCGAAATTGTCGGCGACGCGCGCGACGCCATGGCATTCGATGCGCGCACCCGGGAACGCGGCGCTTTCGCCGTCCAGGCTCTGGTCGATGTTGAACAGCACCGGCACCAGTGGCACCCGCGACGGGTCGCGCACGATCGCCAGTTGCTGCAACAGGGTCGACAGCGTGTAGTCGCGGTGCTCGACCGCGTCGAGGAGATCGTCGTTGGCGCGCTTGAGGAATGCCGAGAAGGTTTCTCCGCGATTTGGCGCGAAACGCATCGGCAGGGTGTTGGCGCAATGCCCGACCATCGCCAGCTTTCCGCTGGCAGGCTGGCCGGCACTGGGAATGCCGATCACCACGTCGTCCTGCCCGGCAATGCGTGCAACCAGCAATGCGAATGCCGACAGCGTCAGTGAGAACAGGCTGCAGCCCTGCTTCGCCGCGGTTTCCCGCAGCGCGTGCAACAGCTCCGGCGACAGTTCGAGATCCTCGCGGCGCGAGGAGAAATGGCGATGCGCGGGGCGCGGCAGGTCGATCGGCAGCTCCAGTACCGGCGCGCCATCGGCGAAGCGATCACGCCAGTAACGTTCGGTCGCGGCCGTGGATTGTGCCGACTGCGAGGCTTCGGCCAGGGCGTGGTCGGCGAACGATTCCATTGGCGGCAGCGCCGCTTCCCTGCCCTGCAGCGCGGCGCCGTACAACGCA
>JAFEBZ010000157.1 GCA_018242405.1 Pseudomonadota bacterium
GACCCGCTCAAGCGGATTTGTCCCAAGTGACTGAATACTCGGCGACATGCTAGAAAAGCGCTGCAGGGATCGCGCAGCAGATGCTCGCATCTGTCGCGCGGCCCCAAAGCGCTTTTCCGGCCGTGTTCGCTGGCGTCTTTTGCCAGCGGACATGGCGCGAGGCGCGTCAGCGCCGACGTGGCATGGCGCCGATGTCACCAAAGGAACGACCAGGAGCATGGCTCGGCATGGTCGCCGGTGTCGCATAACTACTCGTTCAAGCTGACACCGCTTCGTGGCACAGTTTTTGGCTTTGCGCTACGCTAGCCAAAAACTGCACCACTGCGCGGTGCAGCTTAACTCAGGTGTTATGTCCCAAGAAACTGCGCGGCCAGTGGCAAGGCTTCAACGGACGGCGGCACGTCTTTGTGCGTCCACGGGCCTTCCTCGCCGCCGTCGGCAACCTCGTCCCAATTCAACAGGCGCGGAGCGCCCGGATCGTCGCCAAGCTGCGGCCACCAGTTCAAGCGGATGCTCTGAGCGATTTCCGGGCTTTGAGCCTCAACAAAGCGCGCCATCTGTTCACGGCAGGCAAGCAACCCTGCGCGGAAATAGACCTGGTGCGCCGGATTGCTCAACGCCGCTTGTACCTGTTCGTGCTGCTCGGCCAACTCTTGTTCGTTCATTTCTTTCTCCTATGGGACATAACAATTCATTCAAGCCGACTGCGCTTCGTGGCTTGATCGGGGTTCGTGTTCCGCCGCAGCGCAGCGGCTTAATTCAGGCGTTATGCAGGAGGGGTCATGGCCCGCACAACCTCAAGATGCTGGTGCGCCTTCGGAATCTCGCGGACAGCGGAAGCCATGCGATCCGTCGCGCGCTTCACAAGCCATGCGTGCGCTTCCTCCCAAGTGTCAAAGTACGGGCAGAAATCCGCGTGCATCTTCGCCCACTTGTCCACCTTCTTTAGCTTGATCGACCTGCCGTGGTCGCTCGGGAACCACTTCATTTCCAGTTTCTCCTCCACAAATCCTCCTGCATAACAATTCGTTCAACCCGCCTTCTCGGCGAGTAGTTGTTCTAGTCGCAATGTGACGGCCCCTAAAATATCGATCTTGTCTCGCTCGCCTTCGTCGTATGCGTTCTGTGTGTCTGCGCGCAAATCACTGAGCAACTCCCGCAACTTCTCCTCCCTCTCAAGCGCGCCGATGGCGCGGGTGAGGGCTTCGTTTTGGGCATCGGTCAGGTCATACCATGTCTGCAAGACCTCCAACACCGCCACGTCATCCTGCTTGTTCATGCGCCCCCCCTACTCATAGCAGCCTTCCATCCAGCCTCATAGGCATCAAAGTCGGGGCCGTACATTTCCCAGTCGATCTCATTTAATGGGCAGCAAAGCCAATCGCAAAATGCGGAGCGCATTGCTCGAAACTCGCCCACGTCATAGCCGCCTTGCTGTGGCTTCAATACGTCATCCTGCGCGGTCATGGCAGCTTACCGATGTGCTTGACGACTCCCGCAGCGTGCTTGCGGCATACGTCCTCGGACGCCTCAACGGTTCCCCTTGTGTTGACACCGAAACACTGGAGCCACACAAAAGGGAACCACCAGTAGCGCACTTGCGCCTCATATCCTGAGTAACGATCGCGAACGATTCGGTATGAATTACGCACCCTTCACCTCCGCTGCGGTCGGAGCGGCGGCGATAGCATGTACTTCCAGCATCCACGCGTCGGTTTCGGCATTGATCATTGCCTGTTCGATCTTCATGCCTGCATCGCGGTAACGTGCTTCGGTCTGTGCAACGAAATGGCCGCGCCAGTCCACACTCACAACGGCAGGCTGCGGGGTGGTGTAGAGGGGGACGTTGTGGATTTGGCTCGGCTCATAGCGCACATCAGGCACGCCATCGAATCGCACCAGTCGTGTCTTACCTTTATTCCATGCGCCCCACGCCACCGGCTTCGCCTCACCCTGCACGCTGCGGGCGGATAGGGTCTGCTCGACGTAATCCAACCGGCCACCTATTCGGCAGCCAGCGGCCTTGTGCGGAGAATCCGGATCGACTGGAATGCCCATTCCGTCCAGGCGGTCATGTACGTACTGCTTGAACGCGCGCAACTCGTCAATCTGACGGTCGCGCCAAGCCAACTCTGCGGCAATGTCGGACTTGCTATGAAGCCCTTCGGCGGTCATTGCGCTAACGTGGCGGCAATAGTAGTTGCCATCACGATCAAGCTGCATAGTGTCGCGTTCTGCGTATAGCTTCATCATGGCTTCGTCTCCACGCTGCGGGCGACGATATTGAATGACTGCGCATCTTCAAATGCAGCGCGGCAGTCGGTCAGGTTGAATCCATCAAGCCCGTGACGGTCGGCCCACGCGCGAACGTCTTCGTCGCTGGCACCCTGCACGCTGCGGGCGGATAGGGCGGCTAGGGCATTCGCGGCCCTTCGCATCGACTTCTGGAAGCGCAAGTTTTCGCACTGGTCTGCATCAATGAGCAATCGCTTAATCAACCCAGCGATTTCCGCATCCGTCACCGCGCAGGGTTCGGGCTGCACGAGAACAGGTGGCGCACATCCGCCGCACTCGACTGCTTCGGCCTGCGCGTCTTCATCGACCGGATGCACTGCGCATTGACCGGGCAGCGAGTGCGTATGCGACGGGCAGGTGCAATGCTCCGCGACTGGCTGCGGGGATGCGGAGAGCATGGCTCGATAGCCCTGCGCTGCTATGTATACGCTCGCCTCCGAAGCGTAGGCCGCGCCAGCGTTCGCCATCTCTTGATTCGGCTCACGTGGCACCATCACCCACCCATCCGGCACACCAGCGCGGCGGTTCAGGGAGACAGCTTCGCGGGCGTAGTTGTGCATCGCAGAGCAGTGATCGTCGTAATCAACAACCGAGCCTTCCGGGTCTTCGGAAATTGGATACGCGATATCTCCATCGACACGGAATCGCTGGATGAAAGGCAACTCCGGCAGCACTTCATCGGGGCGGGTCATTAGAACACTTCACAATTGGTGATGAACGGAATATCATCCGACTCAATGTCGTTTCCGAATGTCTCAGCCCCAGCAACCGCACGCTGCGGCCTAGCCTGTGCCGGTGCGCGGCCTCCGCCCGAGTCCTGGCGCTCGCCACGGCCACCAAGCATCTGCATCTCGTCGCCGATGATGTCCGTCGTGTACTGCTTCACGCCGGCCTTCTCGTAGCTGCCGTACTCGATGCGGCCTTCGATGTAGACCTCGCGGCCCTTGCTGAGATATTCGCCCGCAATCTCGCCCAGCTTCCCGAACAACTTCACGCGATGCCATTCGGTCTTGTCCTGCCAGTTGCCGTCCTTGTCCTTTCGGCTGGTCGTCGTGGCAACGCTCAGGGTGCAAATCGCCATCCCGCCTTGCGTGTATTTGACCTCGGGATCATTCCCGAGATTGCCGACCAACATGACCTTGTTGATTCCCTTGCTCATGCTGCCTTCCTCTGATTGATTTCGGTTTCTTTGGCGCGAATGAGTTCAATGAACTCGGCGCGGCGTTCGTGAAGCTGCGCGATTTCCTGCTCCATGTCCTTCCGCCATACGCGGTACACGGCAAGCTGCGCCCATTCCGGGTAGTCCGCGCAATAGCTCACGAAGTCCACCCAAGCGCAGCCAGAATCGAAATGCCCCGCGATCTGCCAGCGATAGGCCGGATCGAATCCACCACGCTTCAGCGTTTCGGCGTGTGTTGACGCGATAACAGATTTGATTTCGATCAATCCGTCATCGCTGACGCGACCATCTGGCGAATCCCCGTAGTCACCGAAGTCGAAAAAACCCCCGTTCTCGACCGTGCAAAAGAACATTTCCTCGTAAAGCATCCGTGCCACGGGTTCCTGTTCGTGGCCGCGCTCCATGTGTTCATTCTGGAAGCTGGATTCAGCCTTGCGCCCAGTGATTCGCTCAAGCGCAATCTGTAGCGCGTACCGATGCGCCGGTTCGCCGAACGGCTTTCCGAAGTTCGCCATGAACTTGGCATAGCCGGATGACGACGCCTTGCCGAGTTTCAGCGCGTCCCATTCCGGGGAGTTTTGTTCGACGTTGTGCCAGATCATTCGACGGACTCCATGCACTCTGAGATGAGCTGCGCCTTGTGTTCGTCGGAAATGTCCACCTTCGCCAGTACCGCATTGAGATTGCCGTCTTTCTTGAACGCGGCTTTCGCGTTCTCCCATGTCTGCGTTTGGTCGGGAGTTAGGGTTCGGCGGCTAGGCGCTTGGCGCAGCCGCAAGCCTTCAACCGTGTCCTTGCCGAACTTTACGGCCTTGTCCACATAGACGATGACGCGGATTCCAGACCAGTCCTCGATATACGGCGACCCGGTGATAGCCGCCATGAGCTTGCTGTTAGTCGCGTTCAAGATCATCGGCTTCAACTTCTCTCCGGGCCGCAACTCGCGTTCATGGAAATAGGCCGTGTTGAACGTGTCCTTCGTTTTCTTGGTCTTGTCCGTTTCCTGAGTGACGCGGGCAATCGTGAGCGCGGTCGGCTCAACAATGTCGGCGCTGCTTAGGTACGGGGAATCGAAAACCTTCCGGTAGTGCGTGCCGTCTTCCGGCTTCATTTGGGCGTTCATGCCTGGCCTCCTGAAATAGTCCCGGTTGCCTCCGGGGTCACTCTTGCGGTGACGGCTTCGCGCTGGGGAGAGACGGCGCGTTGTTGGGTATGAAGTGCCGCGCTCATCTCGCGGGCGATGATGAAGTTGTCCAGTGGATCGATGCGGACTGCGTTCGACTGGCGCAGCGCGGTAAATGCTTGTGCCATTGCGTTCATCGTGCGTCTCCCCATGCGTCATTGAAGATTTCAGCGAACGCGGCTTGCATCCGGTCGGTTGCGACTTGCGGCCATGCGGGTGCCGGAATGCTGCGCAGCGTGTCGCGGTAGTCGGTCGAAACGGTGTAGTCGATGCACGCCGGGCAGGTGCCGTCGATGCGAAGCTCCGTGGTGCAGGCAGGGCACTTCATGCACCGTCCTCCACGCGATCGAAAGCCCACGCGAGCAGGTAGTAGGCGAATGCGCCGATCGCGGGAATCGTCATCACGGCAAGGCCAGCGACGATGGGGTTATGCAGGGCGGCGAGTAGGGCGGTCATGCTTCACCCCGCACGCGGGCGAGGGCGTCTCGAAGAGCTTCTTCCGCTTCAGTGCGCGCTTCTTCTTCGGTGCGCTGCGGACGGTTTGACAGCGCGCCGCCGTCTTTTGACAGGACGTACCACGACCCGTTGATCCACTCGACGCGCAACTGCGACATTTCGATCAACTCCGCAACGGCGGCGCGGGCTTCGGTAAGGCGGGCAACCGCCTCGATTGCATCACAAGAAACGCCCCGGATACCTGCTAGTGCTGCCATTTCCGGCAAGCTCGCAATCTCGGCATCCATCACCGCCAACACGTCCACGGCGCTCATGCCACGCCCTCCCGTGCCATCTGGCGGTAGTGGTCGCGCATGTCGGCGGCGTCCGCTGCGTCTTTCGTCTCGGCGTCCTCGATTGCGCCCTCAATGTTCTTCACGAAAGCGCGGACGTGCTGCTGGAACTGGCCAAACTGGTAGCTCGGCGCGTAGCGCGAATCTTCGCTGGCCTTGCGCAGCGCCACGAGCACCTCGGCCTCCGATTCGAACAGCGCGGTCAGCAATTCGTGCAGCGTGCCGTCCTCGTTCCAGCTTTCGATCAGGCCCGTGATGGCGTCGTCCTGGATTTCCTGCGCCCGGTCGTCCGGGTCAAAGCTCAGTGCTGCGTTCATTTGACTCTCCCAAGTCCCGCCGTGGCGGTATGGGGAGATAATCTAGCAAAATGCTTTCCGTGTCAAGC
>JAFEBZ010000158.1 GCA_018242405.1 Pseudomonadota bacterium
CAGCAGTGCCTGCATTTCCGGCGCGTCGGCCTTCATGTAGTCGCGATTGAGGTTGTAGCGTTGCGCGGTCACGCGGAAGCCCATTTCCTCCGGGCCGCGCTGGTTGGGACGATTCCACGCACGGAAGTTCTCGTGGCCATCGACGTTGAACACCGGCACGAACAGCAGTACCACGCGATCGAGCGCGCCCTTCGCGGCCTTGCCCTGCAGCATCTCGCGGATGGCGAGGAATCCGGCGTCCTTGCCGTCGATTTCGCCAGCGTGGATGCCGCCTTGCGCCAGTACCACCGGCAGGTTCCTCGCGTGCGCGGCCGCGGGCGTCAGCGCGCCGGAGGTCGAGATCGCCAGCGCCTTCATCGGGCGTCCCTCGGGCGTGGTGCCGAAATCGAAGCAGCGCACCGCCTTGGGATACTTGGCCTGGAAATCGCGGCACAGCTTGATCACTTCATCGTAGCGACCGGTGCGCTGGAAGCCGCTGCGCTCGGACACGGTGGTGAGGTCGCCGGACGATGCGGACGAGATCAGCGGAAATGCAGCGGACAGCAGCAGGACGGAGCAGGTGAGTGGGCGCATGGGTGGGAGTCCCGGAGTCGGATCGCGACGATGTTAACGCGACGCGATGGCGGCCCGCCGTCGCCATCGACGCATGGCGATTTTCACGCGACGCTCACGCCGACCGGTCGCCAGCTCCCGCACAATAACGGGAGGGCGACGAGGGGGGGCGCCTGAAGGGGACCCATTCAACAGCAGGGCTGGCTGCGCAATGACGATCACGATCCACCACGTGCCGGAGACCCGGAGATTCATCACCACGGTCGACGGCCATGAGGGATACATCGAGTACTCGCGACATGGCGATGTCCTGTCGATCGACCACACCATCGTGCCCTCGGCCATCGGTGGTCGCGGCATCGCCGCCGAACTGGTCCGGGCGGGGTTGGACTATGCGCGCGCCGAAGGCTTGAAGGTGCACCCCGCCTGTTCCTATGCAGATGTCTGGATGCGTCGGCATCCCGAATACGATGCGTTGAGGGCGTGATGCGCAAGGACGGTTTCCCGCGCACGAAATCGACCGTCGTGATGCTGGCTTGTACGGCGGCGCTGATCGTGGCGTGCAAACGTGAAGCGCCGGCGAATGCACCGGCGACCGGCGCCGCGCAGCCGACCGCGGCTTCCACGCCGGTGGTCCTGCAGGATCAGGTCGAACACACGCCGACCTGGCTGCTCGGCATCACCTACCCCAAGGGCGTGACCTTGCCGCCGGGCCTGGCGCAGGAAGTCAAGGCCTATGCCGATGCCTCGCGCAAGCGCCTGGTCGACGCCGCGGCCCCGCACAAGGCCGGCGATGCCGGCGTGCCCTACGACATGAGCCTCGAGTTCCGCCAGATCGCGCCGCAGGCACAGGGATTGATTGCGATCGCCGCGGACGGCAGCCTCTACAGTGGTGGTGCACAGGGCGACCCGCTGATCCGGCGCTTCCTGTGGGATACGCGCAGTGGCGGCCTGATCCGAGCCCAGGACCTGGTCACGGGGGATGCCGGTTGGGTCGCGATTTCCAACAGTGCGCGCGAGACCCTGCTCGGACAAATCCGCACACGCATGGAAGACGACAAGCAGCTGCCGGAAGAGATCGACAAGGCGATCGCGAAGATGACGCCGATCGTCGAATCCGGGACGCAGCCGGCCGCCAGCGAGTTCAGCGAATTCGAACCGATGATCGATGCCCAGGGCAAGCTGGTCGGCCTGACCTTCGTGTTCCCGCCGTACCAGGTCGCCGGTTATTCCGACGGCATCCAGCGCGCCGATGTCCCGGTAGCGGTGTTCCAGCAATATCTCAATCCGAAATATCGCGGGTTGTTCGAGTAATCGAAGCGCGGAAGTGGGGTTTGATCGCCCGGCTGTGCGCCTTTGGCGGTTATCCGCAGTGTCCGACACGCCGTGAATACGTCCATGTAGGCTCGTACGGAGCATCCATGCTGCGTACGGTCGGCCACTGCGGACGAACCGCACGGCGCCGCCGGTGGCGAGTTTTCCGCGCGCCGCTTACTTGCTCGTCAACCCGCGACGCTCCAGCAGCGGGGTGATGTCGGGCTTGCCACCGTAGAACTTCTCGAACAGTTCCATCGCGTCGACGCTGCCGCCGCGCGACAGCAGCATCGAACGGAAGCGGTCGCCATTGGCGCGGGTGAGGCCGCCGTGGTCGCGGATCCACTTGGCGGTATCGGCGTCCAGCACTTCCGACCAGATGTAGGCGTAGTAGCCGGCGGCGTAGCCTTCCATGATGTGCTTGAAGTAGGGCGTGCGGTAACGCGGCGGCACCGGCGCGTAGTCGAGGCCGATGTCCTTCAGCGATTTCGCCTCGTAGGCCATCACGCCGGATGCTTCCGGAACAGACGCCGCCGGGATCTGGTGCCACTTCTGGTCGAGCATCGCGGCGCCGAGGTATTCCGTGGTCTTGAAGCCTTCGTTGAACTTCGATGCCGCCATCACCTTGTCGAGCAGGGCCTTCGGCAGCGCTTCGCCGGTCTGCCAGTGCTTGGCGTAGTTGGCGAGCACGATCGGATCGTCCATCCACATCTCGTTGACCTGCGACGGATATTCGACGAAGTCACGCGGGACATTGGTGCCGGCGAAGTAGGGGTACTTCACGTTCGAGAACATGCCGTGCAGCACGTGGCCGAATTCGTGGAAGGCGCCGTTGACGTCGTCCCAGGTCATCAGCGACGGCTTGCCCGCGGTCGGCTTGGTGACGTTGAGGTGGAACGCGATCACCGGCTTGGTGTGCATCA
>JAFEBZ010000159.1 GCA_018242405.1 Pseudomonadota bacterium
ATCGGCAAGACTCTGTTCCGGGCCTGCACCGAAACCGTCGATCGACAGCGAAAATCCCGCGACACGCACCTTGCCCATGGTCGTTGCCTTCATCGTTCAGGAGAATGATCCATATCTTCCCACCTGAAGACGGCGTCCAGCGGTTTTTCGAACACGTCGGCGATGCGGAACGCGCATTCCAGTGTTGGCGAATATTTGCCGGCTTCGATCGCCGCGATGGTCTGGCGGGTCAGGCCGACGCGCTTGCCGAGATCGGCCTGGGTCATCTCCCCCACTGCGAAGCGCAAGCTACGGATGTCATTGACGAGGCGCTTGCCTGCCATGTCAGCCCTTCCGGTAGCCACGAACGGTCAACGTGCACTGCACGATCTCGGCGATCGCAATCACCGCCAGCGCCGCATGGACGATGTCCCAGCCGGTCTCGGTGAACGGCAATACGCAACCCACGTAGATGATGCCGGCCATCAGCACGTAGTACGCGGTAGTGGATGCGCGCAGCTGGATGGCCCGGTCGCGCTCGTCCTGCTCGATTTCTCCATCCTCACCCCGGCGCATGCGCAGATAGAGATGGGTGGCGATGGCGATCACCGCCAGCGTCGACAGCGCGATTGCCAAGGCACCGATCCGGGCAAGGAAGGTCGGATCCGGATCGATGTAGTGGCGGGCCTGGATCCAGGCGAAATACAGGCCGAACACGATGACCAGTGCGGTCATCCAGACCCAGGCAAACCTTTCCTTCGGCAGCATCATGAGCAACTCCCATCTGTGTGGTGATGGGAGTCATGTTAAACATATTTTACCCAATGTCAAATATTATTTACACGTAATCAGTGCCCGTGTTCGTTCAACTTGGGCGGATCGTCCAGGGTTTCGCCGAGGAAGCGCCTCACGGTGACGTAGAACACCGGGATGAACAGCAGGCCGAGGAAGGTCGCGAACAGCATGCCGCCGATCACGCCGGTACCAATGGCATGGCGGGAGTTGGCGCCCGCGCCGGTCGAGATCGCCAGCGGGGTCACGCCCGCGATGAAGGCCAGTGACGTCATCAGGATCGGACGCAGTCGCAGGCGAGCGGCTTCGACCACGGCCTGTCCCAGCGGTTTGCCGGCACGCCGCTCGAAGATCGCGAATTCCACGATCAGGATGGCGTTCTTGGCCGCCAGGCCCATCACCGTGATGATGCCGATCTTGAAGTAGATGTCGTTCGGCAGGCCACGCAGCATCGACAACAGCACCGCGCCGAGGATGCCGATTGGCACCACCAGCAGCACCGCAATCGGCACCGACCAGCTTTCGTACAACGCGGCCAGGCACAGGAACACCACGATGATCGACAACGCCATGATCATCGTGGTCTGGTTGCCGGAGAGGATTTCCTGGTAGCTCTGCCCGGCCCAGTCGTAGCCGAAGCCCTGCGGCAGGTCCTTGTTGACGATGTTTTCCATCGCCTTCATGGCATCACCGGAACTGTGCCCCGGCGACTGCTGGCCCACCACTTCCACCGCGGCGAAGCCGTTGTAGCGCGTCAGCGTCGGCGATGCCATTTCCCACTTGGCGTGCACCACGTTCGACAACGGGATCATCTGCGGCACGCCGGCGGCATCCGTCGTGCTGGAAGGCGTGTAGAACTCCTGCAGCGATTCCGGTCCGGTGCGGAATTGCGCATCGGCCTGCATGTTGACGCGCTTGACGCGCCCACCCTGGATGAAGTCGTTGACATAGACCGGGGCCAGCATCAACTGGATCGAACTGTAGATGTCGCCTACCGACAGCCCCATCGACTGTGCCTGCAGGCGATCAACGTTGAGCTTGATCTGCGCCGCCTCCGGCAACGCGTTCGGGCGCACTGCCATCAACGTCTTGTCCTGCGAAGCCTTGCCCAGCAGCGCACCCAGCGCCTTGCCCAATTCGGCGCGGCCCTGGCCACTGCGATCCTGCAGGTACATGTCGAAACCGCCGAACTGGCCGAGGCCGTTCACCGTGGGCATGTTCATCACGAAGACCTGCGCATCGCGAATGCCGAACATCGCCATGTTGGCTTTCTGGATGAACTCGGTGGCGGTGGTCTTGCGCTTGCTCCAGTCCTTGAGGCGGACGAATGCGATACCCGCGTTCTCGCCGGCACCGATGAAGCTGAAGCCCGACACCTGCATCATGCCGTCGACTTCGGGCATCTGCGCCAGCTTGGTGCGGACTTCGTCGAGCACGGCGTCGGTACGACGCAAGGTGGCGCCAGCCGGCGTCTGCGCGATCACGATCGCGTAGCCCTGGTCTTCTTCCGGCAGGAAGCTGCCCGGCATCTTGACGAACAGGAAACCGCCCACCACGGCCAAGGCCGCGAACACCACCATCCAGCGCGGGGTGTGGCGCACCACGCTGCCGATATGGCCGACATAGGTGTGGCTGATGCGATCGTAGAACTTGTTGAAGCCGCGGAAGATCGGGTTGCGCGCTTCATGATGCGCGGTCGGCTTCAACAGCGATGCGCACAACGCCGGAGTGAAGCCCAGCGCGAGGAAGGCCGAGAAGAACATCGCGATGGCGATCGTGAGCGCGAACTGCTTGTAGACCGCGCCGGCGCTGCCGCTCTGCAGCGCACTGGGAATGAACACCGCGGCCAGCACCAGGGTGATGGCGATCACCGCGCCGGTGATCTGCTCCATCGCCTTGCGCGTCGCCGCCATCGGTGACAGGCCTTCCTCGGTCATGATGCGTTCGACATTCTCGATCACCACGATGGCGTCATCGACCACGATGCCGATCGCCAGCACCATGCCGAACAGCGACAGCTGGTTGATGGTGAAGCCGATGACGTACATGCCGAGGAAGGTGCCCAGCAGCGCCACCGGGATCACCAGGGTCGGGATCAGCGTGGCGCGGATGTTCTGCAGGAACAGCAGCATCACCAGGAACACCAGGACGATGGCCTCGGCCAACGTCTTCACCACCTCTTCCACCGAAATCTTGACGAAGGTCGAGGTGTCGTACGGGCAGAACCACTGCACGCCGGCCGGGAAGCTCGGCTGCAGCAGGTCCATGCGCGCCTTCACCGCTTCCGCCACCGCGAGTGCATTCGCGCCCGGCGCCAGCTGTACGGCGAAACCTGCGGCCGGCTGGCCGTCCCACTTCATGTTGAAGCCGTGGGCGCCGGCGAGCTCGACGCGCGCGACGTCCTTGAGATGCACGGCCGCGCCATTGGCATCGGTGCGCAGCAGGATGTTTTCGAACTCCTGTGGCGTGCTCAGGCGGCCTTCGGCGGACACCGTTGCGGTGAGCATCTGCGAGGACGGCGAAGGATCGCTGCCGACGCTGCCGGCGGAGAACTGCACGTTCTGGCCGCGCACCGCCGTCAGCACCTGGCTCGCCGAAAGCCCGTAAGCCTTCAACTTCTCGGGATTCAGCCAGATATCCATCGAATACTGGCCGCCGAACACCTGGGTGTTGCCAACGCCGGGCACGCGCGAGATCTGGTCGACCACGCGCGAGGCGATGATGTCGGCGAGCTGGTCGCGGTCAACCGCGGGGTTGCTCGTCTTCAGCGCCACGACCATCAGGAAGCCGGAGTTGGCCTTGGCCACGACCACGCCCGATTGCACCACTTCGCTGGGCAGGCGCGGTGTCGCCTGCGACACCTTGTTCTGCACCTGCATCTGCGCGATGTCGGGATCGGTGCCCGGCTTGAACGTCAGGTTGATGCTGGACTGGCCGCTGGCGCTCGACGAACTGAAATAGTCGAGGTTGTCGATGCCGGTGAGCTGCTGCTCGATGATCTGCGTCACCGCCTTCTCGGTGGTCTCGGCGCTGGCACCGGGATAGCCGGCGCCCACGCTGACCTGGGTCGGCGCGATGTCGGGATACGACTCGATGCCCAGGCTGCGGATCGCCAGCGCGCCCGACAGCGAGATCAGGATCGCGACGACCCAGGCAAGGACCGGGTGTTCGATGAAATATTTGGGCATGGGTTATCCCTGCTTGGCCGGAGCGGCTGCGGGTGCTGCCGGTTTGGCATCGGCGGGCACGCCCTTCACTTCCTGGCCCGGTTGCTGCACACGTTGCACGCCGCTGACGACGACCTTGTCGCCCGGAGACAGGCCACTCGGTACGATGAAGTCGCCACCTTGTTGGCGGCCTTCCGGCAGGGTCTTGCGCACGGCCTTGTTGTCGTTGCCCACCACCAGCACGTACGGGCCCTGGGGATCGCGGAGGATGGCGGTCTGCGGGATGCGATAGGCGCCCTGCTGTTCGGCCAGCGTCGCCTTGACGGTGACGAAGGTGCCCGGCATCAGCAGGTGCTGCGGATTCGGCAGCACCGCACGCAGCTTCACCGCACCAGTGGCGGGATCGACCACGCTGCCGGAGAAATCGAGGCGCGCCTTCTGGTCGAAGGTGCTGCCATCGGGCAGGATCACGGCCACTTCGCGCGAACCGCCGCCCTGCGCGGACAGTTCGCGCAACTTGGTGAGATCGTTCACACCGACCGAGAACTCGATGTAAAGCGGGTTGATCTGGTCGACCGTGGTCAGCAGCGTCGCGCTGCCCTGGCCCACCAGTGCGCCTTCGGTGACCTGGGCGATGCCGGCGCGGCCATCGATCGGCGCGCGCACGGAGGCATAACCCTCGTTGATGCGCGCAGTGGTGACGGCGGCCTGGGCCTGCTTGACCGCGGCATTGGCACTGCGTTCGGCAGCGAGCGCATTGTCGAGGTCGGCCTTGGAGATGAACTTGCCCGGGGCGAGACCGCGGGCGCGTTCGGCGGCGGCACGGGCATTGGCTGCCGTGGCCTGCGCACTCGCCAATGCGGCCTGTGCGGAAGCGGTAGCGGCGCGCAGCGGCTGGGGATCGATCTGGAACATCGCCTGCCCGGCCTTGACGTCACTGCCTTCGGTGTAGAGGCGGCGCTGCACCACGCCGGCGACGCGCGCGCGCACGTCGGAGCTGCGATAGGCGGCAAGGCGTCCAGAGGACTGCGCCTCGACGGCGACGGTCGCCGGTTGCACCACCACGTAACCAACCTCCGGAGGCGGCATCTGCCCGCCTTGGCCGGTGCCTCCCTGCTTCGACGAGCAGGCCATCAGGGCGGTGGCGAGGATGCTCAACGTGAGCAGGCGCGAGGTGGTTTTCATCAAGATGGGCTCCTGAAGCCGATCGGCTTTGGGGGAAGTGCGCATGAACCGGCGAGGGTACACTGCACCCTCGTTAACTTCGTGTGCCTAAAGTCTAGGATGGACAAGATGCCAATGGAAATGACCACGCTTGAACGAGTCCAGCTCGCGGTGATCGGGCTGGGATATGTCGGCCTGCCGCTTGCGGTTGCGTTCGGCAAGCGCTACCCCACGCTGGGATTCGACATCCAGCAACGTCGTATCAGTGAATTGCGCGACGGCCACGACCGCACCAATGAAACATCGGCAGACCAATTCGCTGCGGCCACCCGCTTGCGCTTGAGCAGCGATGAGGCCGATCTGCGCGATTGCAACGTCTTCATCGTCACCGTGCCGACGCCGATCGACGACGCCAAGCGTCCCGACCTGCGACCGCTGGAATCGGCCAGCCGCACGGTCGGCCGCGCGATCTCGCCCGGCGCGATCGTGGTGTTCGAATCCACCGTCTATCCCGGCGCGACCGAGGAAGTTTGCGTGCCGATCATCGAGCAGGTGTCGGGACTGAAGTTCAACCGAGACTTCTTCGCGGGCTACAGCCCGGAACGCATCAATCCCGGCGACCACGAGCATCGCCTCGAAACGATCCTCAAGGTCACCTCGGGTTCGACGCCGGAATCGGCGGAACTGATCGACCGTCTCTACGGCAGCATCATCACTGCTGGCACCCACAAGGCATCGTGCATCCGGGTGGCGGAAGCGGCCAAGGTGATCGAGAACACCCAGCGTGACCTCAACATCGCCCTGATCAACGAACTGTCGCTGATCTTCCATCGCCTCGGCATCGATACCGGCGAAGTACTCGCGGCGGCCGGGACCAAGTGGAACTTCCTGCCGTTCAAGCCCGGCCTGGTCGGCGGCCATTGCATCGGCGTCGATCCCTACTACCTCACCCACAAGGCGCAGCAGATCGGCTACCAGCCGCAGGTGATCCTGTCCGGTCGCCGCATCAACGACGGCATGGGTGCGCACGTTGCACGGCGCGTGGTCAAACTGATGACGCAGGAAAAGATCAACCTGGTCGATGCCCGCGTGCTGGTGCTGGGCTTGGCGTTCAAGCCTGATTGCCCCGACCTGCGCAATACCCGCGTCATCGACGTGATCGACGAACTGCGCCATTACCACCTCGACATCGATGTCTTCGATCCGCGCGTCGACGCCGAGGAAGCGCACCACGAATACGGGCTCGATTTGCTGGTGGAACCGGTTGCCGGCGACTATGACGCGATCGTCTTCGCGGTGCCCCACCGCGAATTCCTGGAACGCGGCACGGACTGGGTCGCATCACTCGGCAAGCACGAACATGTCGTCTTCGACGTCAGCCAGCGCTTGCCTGCGGGCTTCGCCAACGACAGACTGTAACCATGCGCATTCTCGTCACCGGCGCCGCCGGCTTCATCGGATCGACCCTCAGCCATCGCCTGCTTGAACGCGGCGATGAAGTACTGGGCTTCGACAATCTCAACGACTACTACGATCCCAGCCTCAAGGAAGCCCGACTGGCGCGGCTGCAGGGCAAGCCGGGCTTCCAGTTCGTGCGCGCGGATCTCGAGGATCGCGAAGCGGTCGATCGTGCTTTCAGGGAATTCAAGCCCGATCGCGTGGTTGCGCTGGCGGCGCAGGCCGGCGTGCGCTATTCGCTGGAGAACCCGCGTGCCTACATCGACGCCAACATCGTCGGCTTCCTCAACATCCTCGAAGCCTGCCGCCACATCGGCTGCGAGCACCTGGTCTATGCATCTTCGAGTTCGGTCTATGGCGCCAACCGCAAGCTGCCGTTCGCGGTCGAGGACAGCGTCGACCATCCGGTGAGCCTGTACGCGGCCAGCAAGAAGGCCAACGAACTGATGGCGCACACCTACAGCCACCTCTACAACATCCCGACCACCGGACTGCGCTTTTTCACCGTCTACGGTCCGTGGGGACGCCCGGACATGGCGCTGTTCCTGTTCACCCGCAAGATCCTTGCCGGCGAACCGATCGAAGTCTTCAACAACGGTCGCCACAGCCGCGACTTCACCTATATCGACGATATCGTCGAAGGCGTGATCCGCACGCTCGATCGCGTGCCCGGCCCCGACCCGGCCTACGATCCGCTGCAGCCGACGCCGGCATCGTCGACCGCGCCGTACCGCGTCTACAACATCGGCAACAGCCAGCCGGTCGAATTGCTGCGCTACATCGAAGTGCTGGAGGATGCGCTCGGACGCAAGGCCGAGATGCGCATGCTGCCTCTGCAGCCCGGCGACGTGCCCGACACCTTCGCAGACGTCACCGCCCTGCAGCGCGATACCGGTTACACGCCGGCGACGCCGATCGAGACCGGCGTGCGCAATTTCGTCGAGTGGTACCGGGATTACTACAAGGTCTGACGATCAGGCTTCGCGGTTTTATTCCACGGAATATCCATTCGGATTGTTCGACTGCCAGCGCCAGGCGTCTGCGCACATCGCGTCGACATCACGCGTCGCACTCCAGCCGATGATTTCGCGCGCACGCTGTGGATCGGCATAGACCGCGGCGACATCGCCGGCGCGGCGCGCGACGATCTCGTACGGCACCTTGCGCCCACTCGCCTGTTCGAAGGCCTGCACCAGTTGCAGCACGCTGATGCCCTGCCCGGTACCGAGGTTGAGCGTGGTCGCCGTGTGATGTGCGTGTTCCAGCGTGTTGATCGCGTCGGCATGCGCGCGCGCGAGATCGACGACATGAATGTAATCGCGCACGCCGGTGCCGTCGATCGTCGGCCAATCGCCACCGAATACGCTGAGACGTTCACGACGACCCACTGCAACCTGACAGATGTAGGGCATCAGGTTGTTGGGGATGCCGCGCGGGTCTTCGCCGATCTCGCCGGACGGATGCGCACCGACCGGATTGAAGTAACGCAGCAGGATCGCGCTGAACTCCGGATCGGCGGCGCAGGCGTCGCGGATCATGTCTTCCATCATCAGCTTGGTGCGGCCATAGGGATTGGTCACCCGCAGCGGCGCGTCCTCGTTCACCGGAACGCTGTCGGGATTGCCGTAGACCGTCGCCGATGAGCTGAACACCAGGCGCTTGCAGCCGTGCGCGCGCATCGCCTGCAGCAAGTGGATGCTGCCGCCGACGTTGTTGTCGTAATAGTCGAGCGGCTTTTCCACCGACTCGCCGACGGCCTTGAGTGCGGCGAAATGGACGACTGCATCGAAATGCTGGTTTTCGAACACCCGATGCACGGCTTCGGCATCACGAAGGTCGACCTGGAGCAGTGGAAATCGCGTTCCGGTCAGTTTTTCCGCGCGTGCAACTGAGACCGGTGACGCATTGCAGAGGTTGTCGAGGATCACAACCTGATGATTTGATGCGGCCAATTCGATGCAGGAATGGCTGCCGATGTAGCCGGCTCCGCCGGTGACGAGGATCTTCATGGTGTTGATTTTATTCGAGATTGTTATTGCCGGTTGATGGTGAATGCGCATGCGGGAATCAGAAAAACCCTACTTGCCGGGACTTGCAGGCGGGTGTAAATTCGCTGCATTGCAAGGAGCAAGCCATGAGCAGGATGCTACGTTTGGCATGCACAGCACTGTGCATGATTTTTCTTTCCGCGTGCGCGACCACCGGAGCCGGCGTTCAAGCCAGTGCCCCGCCAACGGACGCCTCGCAGGCAGTCAAGGCCTATCTGATCGGCGTGGACGATATCGTCCAGGTCTCGGTCTGGCGCAATCCGGAACTCGGCATCACCGTGCCGGTGCGCCCCGACGGCAAGATCTCGGTGCCATTGATCGGTGACGTCGCCGCTGGCGGCCGTACGCCCGAACAAGTCGCCGAAGACATCAAGCAGAAGCTGACCGCTTACGTGCGCGATCCGCAGGTCGCGGTGATCCTCACCGAATTGCGCAGCCACGAATACCTGTCGCGGGTGCGTGTCACTGGCGCGGTGCGCAATCCGGTATCGGTGCCGTGGCGCCAGGGCATGACGGTGCTGGATGCGGTCCTCGCCGCGGGTGGTGTCACCGAATTCGCCGCGCCCGACCGCACCGAACTGCATCGGCGTCCCAAGGACAGCAATCCCGGCGGCAACTATCGCATCCGCCTGGACCAGATCCTCAACAAGGGCGATCTCGGTACCAATTACACGCTGACTTCGGGTGATGTCGTTTCGGTTCCGGAGCGCGTGCTATGAGTGTTCCGATGTTGTCGGGCGGTGTCGCCGCTCCCCTGCAGCTGCGCGAAACCTCTGTCACCCCGCACGAATTGTTGCGCGGCGTGGTCAAGGATTTCCGTCGCCGTCCGGTGCGCTACGCCGCCATCTTTGCCGGCATCGCACTGCTCGGCCTGGCTGTCGGGATCATGTTGCCGAAGAAGTATGCGTCGCGCACGACGATCGTGGTCGAGGACAGCAACATCATCCGTCCCTTGATGGAAGGACGCGCGGTACCGACCGCAGTCGCCGATCGCGCCGCGCTGGCCAAGGAAGTGGCCTTCAGCAACAAGGTGATGCACGAGATCCTCAAGGTCGGTGGCTGGATGGACAACCATCCGAGCCCGGTCGAGCAGGATCGCCTGATCGAGCAGATCAAGAGCCGCACCCAGATCGATACCGGCGAAAAGCTCATCCAGATCGAGTATTCCGATTCCGATCCGCATCGTGCCTATGTCGTCACCAAGGCGCTGGGCGACCAGGTGATCAGTGAAAGCCTCGCCAACAAGGAACGCGAAAGCCGCGAAGCCTTCCTGTTCATCGACGCCCAGGTCAAGGCCTACCACGACAAGCTTGAGCAATCGGAAGCGCGTCTCGAAGCCTATCGTTCCGCCAATCCCGACGCCCGTCCAGGCGTGGAAGCCGAGGTCAATACCCGTATCGCCGATTTGCGCCACCAGGTCGACGCTGCGGACATGGATCTGCAGAACGCACGATCGAAGGAAGCCGCGATCAAGACCGAACTCGGCAACGAGAGCGAAGTGAGCGCGGTGCAGACCCGCGAGGGACAGATCCGCGCGCAGATGGCCGACCTGATGACCGAGCGCTCCAAGTTGCTGCTGACCTATACCGACCAGTACCCCGACGTCGTGCGCATCAACCACCAGCTCGACGACTTGCAGGGACAGCTTAAGAACGCCGAATTGCGCAGCAAGACCGTTGCGGCCCAGGGTGGCTCCTCCCTCGAGAGCACCAGCGCGATCAACCCGTTGTACGGCGAATTGCGCAGCAAGCTGGCTGCAGCGCGCAGCGACAGCGCATCGATCGCGGCTCGCCGCAGCACTGCCGAGGAGTTGCTGGGCGGCGTGATGACGCAGAACCGCGGCATCGCCGCAGCGGCAAGCGCGCTCGCTGAACTCACCCGCGACTACGAGGTCAATCGCGATCTCTACCAGGATCTGCTGAAGCGCCGCGAGAACGCCCGCCTGTCGATGAACCTCGACGAAGGCCATCGCGGCATGAGCTTCCGCGTACAGGAGCCGGCACTGGTGCCGGTGCGTGCCAGCGGCCTGCGCCTGATGCACATGGCCATCGCCAGCCTGGTGGTGGCGCTGTTGTTGCCGCTCGGCCTGCTGCTGGCAATGGTGAAATTCGACCAGAAGCTGCGCTCGCCGGACCAGGTGGAAACGCAATCGGCGGTGCCGCTGCTTGGCGTCACGCCGCGCTATCGCACGCGTGCCAGTCGCGCTTCGATGATGCGCCAAGGTGCACTCGCAGCGAGTCTGTTCCTCTCCGTGCCGCTGGTCTATGGCCTGTTGGCGTTGTTCCGCGCAGGAGGCCTGTAATGGATTCGGGAATCATGGAACCCCAGCGCGATCATGCCCTGATGCAAACGCCGGGCAAGACGCTGACGCCGGCCCAGTTGCGCGAACGCAGCACGATTTACCGGGCCAGCGTGGCGCAGCCGGAAGTCGACGCCTTCCGCGACCTGCGCACCAAGTTGCTGTCGATGATGGATGGCAACTTCGTCACCCTGATCGCGCCGATCTCGGCCGGTTGCGGCAGCAGCTTCGTCGCCCGCAACCTCGCCACGGCATTCGCGTTCGACGATACGCGCACCGCCCTGCTGCTCGACTGCGACCTGCGCCATCCCTCGCAACATGAAGTGATGCGCATCGATGCGGGGAATGCGCATTTGGCCGGCTACCTGCAGGGCCAGCTGGAGGATATCGCGCCCCTGATCCACGACACCGGGGTACCGCGACTTGGCCTGATTCCCGCCGGACCGCCGCGCGAAAACAGTGCGGAAGAATTCGCGACGCCGCGCATGCGCCTGCTGATCGATTCGCTGCGCAGCCATTACGCCAAGCGATATCTGTTCCTGGATGCGCCACCGGTGGAGTCATCGCCCGATGCGCGGATCCTGGCCGAGATGGCCGACATCGTGGTGCTGGTGACGGGTTACGCGATGAACACCGCGGAAACCATCGCCCGCGCCGTCCAGCAATTCCCTCCGGAAAAATTCGCAGGCGTCGTTTTCAACGACATGGGGTGAACCGTGCGACATACACGCCGAAAGGATTCCAGGCGTTTACACATACTTGCGGCATCGCTGTTGGCAGCCATTGGATCGGTGCCGGTTGCCGCCCAGAACAGAACCGACTACGAACTGGGCGTGTCGGTGCTTCACAGCGACAACATCGGACTGGTCCCGGAAAACCAGCAGGACGATTGGGTGATCGCGCCCACGCTGACCTTCGACCTGAGGCGGAATTCCAGCAGGTTGCGGCTGGCGGCACGCGGATCCGCGCAATACCTCGACTACACCCAGGGCAGTTTCCCCAATGGTGGGCGCGGGGCCCTGGCAGCGCAGGCCAACTGGGTGATTGCGCCGGGTCAACTCGAATTCATGGCCGCCGACCATCTGACCCGGCGACCGGTCGACAGCCTGGTGTCGTACAACCCGTCCAACGTGCAGCAGATCAACGTCTTCGTGGCGGGGCCGACGTGGGTGGCGCGGCTATCCCCTGCCACGCGCGCACGCTTCGACCTGCGCATGAGCGACAGCATTGCCGAGAAGACCCATGAAATCGATGGTCAGCAATACCTGCTCTCGGGAAGCATCGACCACGATCTCGCTCCGAACCGTTCGATCAGCGCTGCCGTCAGCACCGAGCAGGTCAACTTCAAGAAGCGCTCCCAGGCCAACGATTACAAGCGCAACAGCGCCTTCATCCGTTACGGCAGCCAGATGCGCACGATGCAATTGCAGGCCGACCTCGGCTGGTCGCAGGCGAATATCTCCGCCATCAACGCAAAATCGTCCGGACCGCTGATCCGCACCGATATCAGCTGGAATCCGCGCCCGAGCCACACCTTGCGCCTGCGCCTGACCCAGCAGTACGCCGACACCACCGAGGATGTGATCACGCACAGCCTTGATGACCGCTCCGTGCTGATCCAGGACTTCCTCAACAACGAAGGCGTGGTGACGCCGCAGGTCTATCGCGATCGTCGCGTCCAGCTGCATTACGACTATCGCTCCACTCGACTGACCGTCAACAGCGAGCTCGAAAGCGATCGTGCCACGCCGCTCCACACCGGTGGCGAAGGCTGGCACGCGGTCCTGGGCAGCGTTTCCGCCACCTGGCAGTTGACCCCGATCTGGACGGTGAACGCTTACGCCGCCGCCTTCCGCCGCACGCTGATCAACCAGCCGGGCAGCGATCGCAACCAGTTTGTCGGCACTGGGCTCGGCTATCGCTGGAACACGCACTGGAGCGCACGCGTCGATTTCCAGCACCGCGTCCGCCGGACGCCGATCCACGTCCAGAACTTCAAAGAGAATGGAATCGTCTTCTACATCGGCTACCAGCCCTGAGCCCCCGTCCGGATTGCTGGTGGTCACGGATACCAGTCTCTCCATCACCGGCGGCAGCGAGCAGTTCCTGCGCAACCTGTTGCGCGGGCTGCCACGCAATCGCTATGCAGTGACTGTCGTCGAACTTGCATTCGACCCGCCCGCACTGCCCACGCCCATGCCGGGCATCCGCATCCTGCGTGTTCCGGTCGAGGCGGTGTATGGCCGTGGCGGCTTGCGCGCCTACCAGGTGTTGCGCCGCCTGGTATCGAGCGGACGCTACAGCATCGTGCAGTCCCAGCATGAAAAAGCCGACGTGCTCAACGCGCTGCTGCCGAAACGGCGCGGCGTGATCCACATTTCCAATCGCCGCGACATGGGCTTCAAGAAGAGCAGCCGCCTCAAGCGCGCCTTCCGCCTGCTCAATCATCGCTTCGACCGCGTGATCGCACCGGCGCGCCAGATCATCGACGCGCTGGCCAGCCTTGAGCACTTGCCGCCGAGTCGCGCCACGGTGATCCACAATGGCGTCGATACCGAACGCTTCCAGCCGCGCGACGCTGCCTGGCGCACTGCGCGGCGATGCGAATTGGGGATCGCTGCGGACGTCGTCGTGTTCTGCTGCGTCGCCCGCTTGACGGAAGTCAAATGCCCGTTGGTACTGGTCGATGCATTCGCCCGCCTCCATGCCCAATACCCCGATGTCCATCTGCTCCTTGCCGGCGATGGACCGATGGCCGACGAAGTCCGCCGCAAGGTCGATGAAACGGAACTGTCGCGGCATATCGATTTGCTGGGATCCGTCAGCGTCGATGACCTCCTGCCTGCCTGCGATGTCGTGGTGCTGGCATCGTCGTCGGAAGGCATGTCGAATGCCTTGCTGGAAGCGATGGCCTGCGGTTTGCCGGTGGTGGCCACGGCGGTCGGCGGCAACCTGCAACTGGTCAGGCCGGGCATCAATGGCGTACTGGTCCCGGCACATGATCCCGCGGCGCTCGCGGAAGCGATGTTGTCGCTGGCGCGCGATTCCGGGCGTCGCCATGAACTTGGCGAACGCGCGCGACGGATGGTCCTGGAGGAATTTTCCTCGCTGCGGATGATCGGCGAGTACGACCATTTGTATCGCGGCCTGTTGAGGTTGGCATGAGGCCGGTCGTGCAACTGCGTTCCAGCGCGGGCCTGTATGGCGCCGATCGCATGGTGCTGGCGCTCGACCGCCATCTGCCTGACGCCGGCCAGGCAAGCCTGCTTGCCTGCATCGACAATCACCATCTCGGCCATTCCCCACTCCATGACGAAGCAAGGCGTCGGCAGCAAAAGGCGAAGCTGCTGCCGAGCAAGGGGCGCCTGGATCCCGGCGCCGTGTCGGCCCTGCGCGGATTGCTGCGATCCAGCCGCGCGCAATGCGTGCACGCGCACGATCCCAAAAGCGTGGTGTACGCATGGCTGGCGACACGCGGTCTCGACTGCAGTTGCGTGGCGACGACGCATGGCTGGATCGAAACCAGCGCGGCGATGCGCCTGTACAACCGCATCGAACGGGCATTGTTGAAGCGCTACGACGCGGTGGTGGCGGTCGCCCGGCCCCAGATCGACGACCTGGTCGCGGCGGGCGTCGATCGTGACCGCATCCATCCGATCGCAAACGGCATCGAATTGCCCGAACGCGCATCGCAACAGGAACGCCTGCTGGCGCGCCGGCATTTCCATTGCGAACCGGAAGACACCGTGTTCGCAGCGATCGGCCGTTTGGCACCGGAAAAGAATCTTTCCCTGTTGTTGCGGGCGATGGCACGCGTCGGCAGTGGTGCGCCGATTCGGCTGCTGATCGCCGGCGATGGCCCGGAATTCGGGGCATTGGCGTTGCTGGTGGAAGCGCTCGGCCTGCATTCGCAGGTGATGATGCTGGGAACGCTGGATGATTGCGCACCCGTCTACGCCGCCATGGATGTCCTCGCCCTGCCCTCGTTGAGCGAAGGCATGCCGCTGGTCGTGCTGGAAGCACTTGCAGCGGGCAAGCCGGTGTTCGCGACTGCCGTCGGCGAAGTCCCGGCGCTGTTGGCGCATGCGCCATGTTCGCGACTGTTGCCTGCGGACGAAGCCGTCTGGGCAGAGGAAATGCGCGCCGCCATCGGTCTCCGCCGCGACGACGGCGACGCCCGTGCGCACGTGGGCGAATTCCATTCGGCGCCGGCGATGGCGGCGCGCTATGCCGGTCTCTATCGGGCCCTTCGCGGAGAAAGCGATGTCGCGCGTGCAGCCTGATCCGTCGCCCGCGCGTTTTCCACTCGCCGAGCGCGGGTTGAACTGGCGCGTGCCGGCCGTGGAGATGACCGGCGACGCCGTGCAGGATGCGGCACCCGCGCGTCGCCATCGCAACAACTGGTCGCTCTACCTGTTCGTGTTCCTGCTGCCGCTGCAGAACA
>JAFEBZ010000015.1 GCA_018242405.1 Pseudomonadota bacterium
TCATGTTGGCGTATTCGGCCAGGAAGAACAGCGCGAACTGCGATCCCGAGTACTCGACCATGTGGCCGGCGACGATTTCCGACTCGCCTTCCACCACGTCGAACGGCGCACGATTGGTTTCGGCCACGCCCGAGATGAAGTAGATCAGGAACAGCGGCAGCAGCGGCAGCCAGAACCAGCTGAACAGTCCGAAGCGGCCTGCCTGCGCATGCACGATGTCGGTCATGTTGAGGCTGCCGGTGGCAACCAGCACGCCGACCAGCGCAAAGCCCATCGAGATTTCGTAGCTGATCACCTGCGCGGCGGAACGCATCGCGCCGAGGAAGGCATACTTCGAGTTCGACGCCCAACCGGCGAGGATGATGCCGTAAACGCCGAGCGAGGTCATCGCCAGCAAATACAGCAAGCCCGCGTTGACATTGGCCAGCACCAGCTTGTCGTCGAACGGCACCACCGCCCATGCGGCGAACGCAGGAGCAAGGGTAATGAGCGGCGCGAGGATGAAGAGGAACTTGCTGGCACTGCTCGGCTGGATCACTTCCTTGAACAGCAGCTTGAACACGTCGGCGAAGGCCTGAAACACACCGAAACCGACGTACATCGGACCGTGGCGAACGTGCATCCAGCCGATCAGCTTGCGTTCCCATACCACGTAGAACGCCACCGAAATGATCACCGGCACCGCGATCAGCAGGATCAGCAGGACCAGCCAGGCGACGATGCCGACCGCACCGAAACCGGTCAGCCAATTGTGGAAGAGTTGGATGTAATGATTCATGCCGGGCGCGCCTCCACGTCGGCGGCGGCAATCGGCGCGGTAGCGCCGTAACCACGTTCGATCCACACGCAACCCTGGGCGACGCCTGCATCCACATGCACCGGCAGCGATGCCGTGCCGTCGCCGGTGGTGAAGCGGCCGGTCATGCCGTCCTGCAGACCGGCAGCAGCGGCGGTCTGCGGATGGATCGCTGCCCGTGCGCCATGCGTGAGCACATGCGACTGCAGGGCCGAGGAACGACGCGTCACCGCATCGCTGCGATAGATCGCATCGGACGCGGCGACTTCGAGACCACTACCGCTGGCGCCAACCGCAGCACCCGGTTTGACCGCGACCGAACGCGCTTTCAATGCAGCGCGCAGACCATCGAGGTCGGTGAAGTCGAAACCGGCGACTTGCAGCATGCCACCGAGCGCACGCAGCACGCGCCAGCCCTCGCGGGCTTCGCCCGGCATCTTGCCGGCGGCCTGGCTGCGCTGTTCGCGGCCTTCGAGGTTGGTCAGCGTGCCCTGCACTTCCGGGAACGCCGCGATCGGCAGGATCACGTCGGCGACGGCACGAGTCGATTCGCAGGCGAACTGGCTGAAGGCGACGACCTGGGCATCGCCCAGTGCGCGTGCTGCGAGTCCCGGATAGGCGAAGTCGAGGCCCGGTTCGATGCCGTAGACGATGTAGGCCTTGCGCGGTTCACGCAGCATGGCGAGCGCATCGCGACCATTCGGCAACACGCCGGCGCGGGTCAGGCCCAGCGCATTGGCGCCCTGCGGGATGCGGCACAGCTTGGCGTTCTTCGTCGCGGCGAAATCGGCAGCGGCCTTGCGGATCGCGCTGGCGTGCACGCCGCGCTCGGCGACGTTGCCGACGATCACAACCGGCGCCTTGGCGGCACCGAGATCGACCTTGGCGAGTTCCGTCGCAAGCTGCGACGGCGCCACGATGTGCTTGCCGGCGATGTCGAACGCAAAATCGAAATCGACCGGATTGACGACATGGACCTTCGCCCCATGCAGCGTCGCCTTGCGCACGCGGGCGTGCAGCAGCGGCACTTCGTGGCGCAGGTTGCTACCGACGATGACGATCGCATCGGCGTGTTCGATGTCGGCGACCGGCGCGGCAAACGCTTCGGCGATCGCACCATCGGAAAGATCCAGCGCATGGATGCGGTGATCGACGTGCGTGCTGCCGAGGCCATCGGCCAGCGCGGCAAGTGCGAGCCCTTCCTCGTTGCTCGTCGCCGGATGCACCAGCATGCCGAGCGCGTCGCCACGGTTCGCCGAGAGGATCGACTGCGCGCGGGACAATGCTTCATCCCAGCTCGCCTGGCGCCACTGGCCACCGTCCTTGACCATCGGCACGGTCGCACGGTCTTCCGCCTGCAGGCCCTGGTGGGCGTAGCGGTCGCGGTCCGACAACCAGCACTCGTTCACGGCTTCGTTATCGCGCGGCACGCTGCGCAGGATTTCACCACGACGCACGTGGTGGAACAGATTGCTGCCGAGCGCATCCTGGTAGCCCAGCGATTCGCGCGCGACCAGTTCCCACGGACGCGCCTTGAACTGGAACACCTTGTTGGTGAGCGCGCCGACCGGGCAGACGTCGATGACGTTGCCGGACAGTTCGGTCGCCAGCGGCTTGCCGTCGTATGTACCGATCTGCAGGTTCTCGCCACGCTGCATGCCGCCGAGTTCGTAGGTGCCGGCGATTTCCGCGGTGAAGCGCACGCAACGGGTGCACTGGATGCAACGCGTCATTTCGGTGGCGACCAACGGACCGAGATCCTCGTCCGGCACCACGCGCTTGCGCTCGACGTAACGGCTGACCGAACGACCATAGCCGACCGAGACGTCCTGCAACTCGCACTCGCCGCCCTGGTCGCAGATCGGGCAATCGAGCGGATGGTTGATCAGCAGGAATTCCATCACGTCGCGCTGGAACTTCAGCGCCTTCTCGCTGCGCGTGAACACCTTGAGGCCATCGGCCACCGGCGTCGCGCATGCGGGCGACGGCTTCGGACCGGGACGACCGCCGAGTTCGGTGTCGACCATGCACATGCGGCAATTGGCGGCCACCGGCAGCTTGTCGTGGTAGCAGAAACGCGGGATCGCGACACCGGCGCGATCGGCGGCCTGAATGATCATCGAGCCCTTGGGCGCGGCGATCTCCACGCCATCGACGAACACGGTGACATGGTCGGGCGGCAGGTTCGGATTCACCGGTTGCGGTTGCGCGCTCATGCCGCCACCGCCTTCTGCACCACGGTGCCGGCCTTCAGATCGTCGACGTAGAAACGCTTGTTCACGATCGCGTACTCGAATTCATCCCAGAACTGGGCGAGGAAACCCTGCACCGGCCA
>JAFEBZ010000160.1 GCA_018242405.1 Pseudomonadota bacterium
AGTCGTGGCGACGCCCAAGGCTGCAGTGCCTGGAAGACCGCATCGACATCCGGTTCGAGCCGGCGCAGCACCGCTTCGAAGGCATTGCCCCCGAGTCGGCCCGCGACGAAGTCGGATATTGTCGCGGGTGGGGAATCCCGCGTCAAATCAGGGGCCTGGAACAATTTGGCGGTGGCGGCGTGAACGCCGGGATGGACGATCAAGTACCAGGCCGGCGGCAGCTCGATGGGGGTCAGCTGTTCGCCGAGGCCGGTGGCCCAGGCGTCGTGGCCGCGAACGAAAACGGGAACGTCGGCGCCCAGTTTCAGACCGAGCTCGGCGAGACGGTCCACGCCCAGCCGGGTATTCCAGAGCAGATCAAGGGCGATCAGCGCGGTGGCTGCATCGGATGAGCCGCCACCCAGCCCGGCACCGGTCGGAATGACCTTTTCGACGATGATGTCGGCGCCTTGACTGCAATTGGATTCCGATTGCAGCAATTTGGCGGCACGAACGGCGAGATCATCGGCCTCGGCCACCCCTTCGACCGACACCCCGACCCGCTCGATCCGGCCATCGGCGCGCGAGCGCAGGCGGATGCGATCGCCCCAGTCCAGCAGCCGGAACACGGTCTGCAGCTCGTGGTAGCCGTCGGCCCGCCTGCCGGTGATGTGCAGGAACAGGTTGAGCTTGGCCGGAGCCGGCCACTGACTCCAACCATCGCCGTCCAGGCCGTTCATTGCTCGAGCGGGCCCCAGCGGTCGATGACCAGGCGAACGCGATCGTCGCCGCGAGCGGCATCGATGCGGGTCGGGCGACCCTGGACGTCGCGGGCGAGATAGTCGATCTGCCAACCACCCTGCTCAAGCGTGACGAGCGATTCGCCGGCAAACGCGGCCTTGTCGAGTCGCTGCGACGGATCGGGATACCCGCGCATCCAATGCCGCAGCGACTGCACCGGGATCTCGAAACCGGTGGCTTCTCGCAGCAGCGCGGCACCAGCGGCGCCCGTGCGTGGCCCGCCCGCCATCCCTTCCAGCGTGGCGCGACCGTTCTGTTCCTGCAGGCGCCAGCCCTGGCGGGTGATCGGCGCGGTGAGGACGACCAGGAAGCCTGCCGATCCGGCATCTTCCCACTCCACGCCAAGACTGCCCGACTGCTTGCCATGGGTGATCGCGGCGCGACCGCCCATGCCCCACGACCCCGCCTGCGCGGAAGCGCTCAACGCGTCGATGCGACGCACGCATTCGGCGTTCTTCGACAGCAGCGGTTCGCAGACGAGTGTCGCGGTTGCCGGCGCGGGTGCAGTCGGAATGGTGTTGCACGACGCCAGCAATGCCGCAGCCGCCACCAATGCGAAACGATGCCACTTCATGTCTTCACGCCGAGCTTGTCGAGCGTGCGCTGCAACGCCTTGTTGTCCGGTTCTAGCTTGCGCGCTTCCTCGAAGTAACGCAGCGCATCGTCGCGATGTCCCTGCACCCACAGCACTTCGCCGATGTGGGTGGCGATCTCGGGATCCTTCTGCAGGATGTAGGCGCGACGCAGGTAGGGCAGCGCCTCGTTGATCTTGCCGAGGCGATAGAGCACCCAGCCGTAGCTGTCGATGATCGCGGCGTTGGCGGGATCGGCGGCGCGCGCGCGATCGATCAATTGCAGCGCCTCGGCATAGCGCGTGGTGCGATCGGCGAGCGTGTAGCCGAGCGCGTTGAGCGCGGCGACGTTCTCGGGGTCGGTGACGAGGATCTTGCGCAAATCGGCTTCGGTCTTGTCGATGCGATCCATGCGTTCCCACGCCAGCGCGCGGGCATAGAGGATGGCCTGCTCGTCCGGCAATGCAGCGATGCCGCGATCGTAGGCAGCGATTTCGCCCTTGTCGTCCTTGTCCTTGCGGCGCAACTCGCCTTCCAGCAGGAAGGCATCGCGCTGCACGTTGCCGTCCACGCGCGGATCGGTCTGCAATGCCTGCAGGTTCTTGTACGCCTCGTCCTTGTGGCCCTGCTCGTAACGGACATTGGCGCTGCGCAGGCGCGCGGTGTCGACCTGTTCGCCGGTGACGCCGGCGTACCACTTCAATGCTTCGTCGTAGCGCTTCAGCGTTTCCGCCAGCGTGCCGAGCAGCAGGCGATTGCGGGGGTCGTCGCTGCCGCCGCGATGTCTGGCGAATTCGTAGAGACGCGCGAGCCCGGCGTCGTCCTTGGCCTTGTCGAGCATCGCCGCGCGCAAGCCAATCGTGTCGGTCGATTGCGCGCCTTTCGCCAGTACGCGTTCGGCGGCGGCGAAATCGCCCAATGCCTCGTATTGCCCAGCAACGGCCAGGCGCAGGCTGGCATCGTTCGCGACCCTGGGTTCGAGCTGGGCGATGGCGGCACGCGCTTCGTCCAACTTGCCTTCATCCATTAGCTGATTGGAACGCAGCAAGGTCACGCGCGGATCCGCGGGAAAGCGCTTGACCGTCTCCGCCACCAGCGACTGCGCCAATCGTGGTTGCGACAGTTTCTGCGCCAGTCCCGCATAGGCCAGCCATGCCTCGATGTCATTCGGCAGAGCGTCGGCGCTGACCAGCGACGACAGCACCTGGGCGGCGACCGCGGGATCGCGGCTGCCGCCGGACAGCGCCACCAGCACGTATTTCCAGCCGCGCGGATCGCGATCGGCGATCAGGCTGCGGGCCTGCGTCGTGGCCGCGGCGGCATCGTCTGCACGCAGGCGCAGGGTGAGATCGGCCATCCGCACCACCAGCGAATCGGGCGCACTCGGACGCCACAACTCCAACGCCTCGGCAGCATCCGCGTTGTCATCGGCCAGCAAGGCGATGCGGGTGGCGCGTTCCGCCAGCACGGGGTCACGGCTGACCTTGGCGGCGGCGAGGTAATACCGGGCGGCATCCTTCAGCCGGCCCTCCTGCAGGGCGAATTCGCCCGCCAGCGATTCGGCGAGCGCACCGGATTGCGGCTGCGGCTTCGCGGCCTGCACGGGCACGGCCAGTACGGGCAACAACGCCAGAACCAGGAGAGTTGATCGGAGGAAAGTGCGAAAACCGGGCATCCAGCTTCACCGGGCGTAAAATGTCGGACGTTTTGCAGCTTACCCCACGTGCCTGAACGGATGACGCTTGTCGCTCTCGGCTTGAACCACCAGACCGCGCCGGTTGCCCTGCGCGAACGGGTGGCGTTTGCCGGCGATGCATTCGCGCCCGCGCTGACCGCGCTGCGCGCACTGCCGCAGGTGGAAGAAGTGGTGCTGCTGTCGACCTGCAACCGCACCGAGGTCTACGCCGTCGGCGAGGATGCCGCGCCGGCCGTGGCCGAGTGGCTGGCGACGCACGCCGCTGAATCGAGCGATCTCCACGCCTATCTCTACCGTCATCAGGAAGGCGACGCCGCGCGCCATCTGTTCCGCGTCGCGGCCGGGCTGGATTCGCTGGTGCTGGGCGAACCGCAGATCCTCGGCCAGGTGAAGGACGCCTGGAGTCTGGCGCGCGGCAACGGCGCGATGGGTCCGCAACTCGATCGCCTGTTCCAGCAGGCCTTCGCCACCGCCAAGCGCGCGCGCACCGATACCGCGATCGGCGCCAATCCGGTGTCGGTGGCCTCGGCGGCGGTGAAACTCGCGCGCGATTCGTTCGCGCGACCGCAGGATTCCACCGTGCTACTGATCGGCGCCGGCGAAACCATCGAACTCGCGGCGCGTCATCTGGTGCAGGCAAACGTGAAGCGCTTGCTGATCGCCAATCGCACGCTCGCCCATGCGCAGGCACTGGCGACCACGCACGGCGGTTACGCGCTGCCACTGGACGAACTCGATCGCCATCTCGCCGAAGCCGACATCGTGTTTTCGGCAACGGCCAGCCAGCAGCCGATCCTGCATCGTCCACAGGTGGAAGCCGCACTGGCGACACGCAAACATCGACCGATGTTGCTGGTCGACCTCGCAGTCCCGCGCGACATCGCGCCCGACATCGCCGAACTGCGCGACGTCTTCGTCTACACCATCGACGATTTGCAGCGCGCGGTCGAGGACAACCGTCGCGGCCGCAAGGACGCCGCCGAAGCCGCCGAGGCGATCATCGACCTGCAGGTGGCGCGCTACATGGAAGTCGCCGGCGCCGCGATGGGCATGGATGGCGTGCGTGCGGTGCGCGCCCATGGCCAGCGCCTGCAACACGACGCGCTTGAGCGCGCGAAGCAACAGCTCGCCGCTGGTCAATCGCCGGAAGCGGTACTCGATCAACTCGCGCACACCCTGACCAATCGCCTGCTGCACGCCCCCACCGTCGCCGTGCGGGATGCCGCATTGCGCGGCGATGCCGAATTGCTGCGCGCCGCCGCACGCATGTTCCCCGACCACTCCGATTCTTCCGACGATGCTGCCGAGCCTGCGCCGCAAGCTTGAAGTCCTTGCGGAACGGCGCGACGAACTGGAGCGGCTGCTGGCCGATCCGGGCGTGATCGCCGACGCCAAGCAGTTCCGCAAACTCTCGCGCGAGTTCTCGCAACTTGAACCGCTGTCGATCGCACTGGCGGAAGAACAGCGTCTGCAGGCATCGCTCACGTCCGCGCAGGCGATGCGCGACGATCCCGAACTGCGCGATCTCGCCAACGAGGAAATCGCGGCGACGAATGCGCGCCTCGCGGAACTCGATGGCGAACTGACGGCACACCTGGTGCCGCGGGACGCCCGCGACGACGGCAACATCTATCTGGAAGTGCGCGCCGGCACCGGTGGCGACGAAGCGGCGATCTTCGCCGGCGATCTTTTCCGCATGTACTCGCGCTACGCCGAGAAACAGGGCTGGCGCGTCGAAGTGGAATCGGCCAACCAGGGCGAACACGGCGGCTTCCGCGAAATCGTCGCGCGGGTCGAAGGCAACGGCGCCTATTCGCGGCTGAAGTTCGAATCGGGCACCCATCGCGTGCAGCGCGTTCCCGAAACCGAATCGCAGGGTCGCATCCACACCTCGGCGGCAACGGTGGCGATCATCGCCGAGGACGCCGGCGACATCGACGTCGAGATCAATCCCGCTGACCTCAAGGTCGATACCTATCGTTCCAGCGGCGCCGGCGGCCAGCACGTCAACAAGACCGAGTCGGCGATCCGCATCACCCACATGCCAAGCGGCGTGGTGGTGGAATCGCAGACCGAACGCAGCCAGCACGCTAACCGCGACAAGGCGATGAAGCGATTGAAGGCGATGCTGGTGGAGGCGGAAATCGAACGCCGTGAAGCCGCGCAGGCCGCCGATCGCAAGTTGCAGGTCGGCAGCGGTGACCGCAGCCAACGCATCCGCACCTACAACTATCCGCAGGGGCGGATCACCGATCACAGGGTGGAAGGACTGACCCTGTACGATCTGCCCAACATCCTGGAAGGCCAGCTCGATGCGCTGGTCGACCGCCTGTCCCGCGAAGCCCAGGCCGATGCCCTGGCGAAACTCGAGGAGGCGCCATGAAAACCGTGGTGGACCGCGCGACGCTCGATGATCTCGATGCCCTAGCCCCGCTGTTCGATGGCTATCGCCAGTTCTACGAACAGCCATCCGACATCCAGCGCGCGCATGACTGGCTGAGCGCACGCATCGGTCAGAACGAATCGGTGGTGTTGCTTGCGCGCCATGACGGCACGCCGGCCGGTTTCGTCCAGTTGTATCCGATGTATTCGTCGGTGCGCACCGCGCGCATCTGGGTGTTGAACGATCTGTTCATCGCCCCGGAATTTCGCCGCCACGGCACCGCGCGTGCGCTGCTTGATGCAGCGACACAGTTCGCCAAGGAAGATGGCGCCGCCTTCATCATGCTGGAAACGACGCGCGACAACGAAGCGGCGCGCGCCCTTTACCGCGCCGCCGGCTGGCACGAAGATTCCACCCAGTGGTATTCCAAACTCCTCTGACCAAGGCGGCACGATGGGCAAGTTGAAGCGCAAGCACTACGAACACGCCCTCGAACCGATGCAGCTGGAGCTGGTGCAGATGGCGCGCTGGCTGCAGCACACCGGCAAGCGCCTGGTGGTGGTGGTCGAAGGGCGCGACACCGCCGGCAAGGGCGGCGTGATCGACGCGATCATGCAGCATCTCAATCCGCGCCAGGTGCACCACGTCGCCCTGCCCAAGCCCGACGACCGCGAGCAGACCGAATGGTATTTCCAGCGCTATGTGCAGGCATTGCCCGCAGGCGGCGAGATCGCGCTGTTCGATCGCAGCTGGTACAACCGCGCCGGCGTCGAGAAGGTGATGGGTTTCGCCACGCCCGACCAGGTCGCGGCGTTCCTGCGTCAGGCGCCGGTGTTCGAGAAACAGCTGGTGGACGACGGCATCCTGCTGTTCAAGTACTGGCTGTGCTGCGACCAGGTCGAGCAGGAAAAACGCTTCGCCGAACGCAGCGCGAATCCGTTGAAGGGCTGGAAACTGTCGCCGATCGACGTCAAGGCCCGCGAGCAGTACGCCGCCTATACCAATGCGCGCGAGTCGATGCTCAAGACCACGCACAGCAAGCACGCGCCGTGGACGCTGGTCGATTTCAACGACCAGAAACTCGGGCGACTGACCCTGATCCGCGACCTGCTCGACCGCCTGCCCGACACCCGCATTCCGGACGACACGATCAAGCTGGCAGCGCTCGGCGGCAAGCTCCATCGCGAGCGTTACGGCACGCTCAAGCCGATCAAGTCGTTCAAGGCCTGATCAGCGCTCCAGCATCGGCGGCAAGGGGCAATGCAGCACGGCGCAGATCGTGCGCAACAGTTCCGCTTCCGCCACATCGACGCGGCCATCGTGGCTGATCGCCGCCGTCACCGCCTCGACCACGGATTGCTTGGCCAGCGGATGCAATGCATCCAGCACATCCCATGCCGGATCAAGCGCGAGCACGCCCTGCGCTGGCGGCGCATAGGGCGGATGCTGCTGCGGGAAGACATGCTGCATGCCGGCGATGTAGGCACGCTGCGCGAGTCGCACGTCGCTGCTGCCGGCCTGCGCCACCACTGCAAGCAGCAGCGCGACTTCGCTGCGCGCACTGTCGAGCTTGCGCCAGCCGATGCGGGCGTGACGCGCCGGTTCGAGTGACTCGATCACCTGCACGGCAAGCAATCGTCCCAGGCAATATTCGAACAACGAGACGCGATCGTCGGCCTTCACCACCGCATCGATCGCGGCCATGAAAGCATCGAGTAGCGGACGCGGGCGCAGGCGCAAGACCGGGAATGCCAGCGCGGCCAGCGGCATTCGCAGCATCGGATGCAAGTCGGCGACCAGTTGCTGGTGGACGCGCAGCGCATGGTTGGCGATGCCATCGCCCAGGCGCATCGCGATCTCGTGCTGCTGGCGCGCAGCGAGATCGTCATCGCTGTCGATCAGCAGTGCCAGCAGCAGTGCCGTCACCGATTCGCGATTCGCGGCGAGATCACGCAACGCCTCCGGGATCGCACCGGCAATCGTGTCGGCGCGACGGTAATCGTCGGCGCCTGGCAGCGCCACCTGGGCGACAACCTGCGTCGGTGTCACCCGGATATCGTGCTGCGCATCGGGAAGTCGATGGCGCTGCTCCTCATCGAAACCCAAGGCCAGGTCTTCCTGCATGCCGTTCGGTAGTGCCGATCGCCACGTCGCCTTCAGGCGCTCCAGTTCTTCACCGCGGAACGAGGGATCGAGCGCCTGGATGCGCTTGAGCAAGGGCGGATGGGTGGCGAACAATCCCGAAAAACCGACGCCATCGCCAAACAGCATGTGGCTGACTTCCTCGGCCTCGCCCCGGTCATCAAGCAATGATCCACCCGGAATACCGGCGATCTTCTTCAACGCGCCGGCAAGACCCGCGGTCTGGCGGGTGAACTGCACGGCGCTGGCATCGGCCAGGGATTCGCGCGAACGGCTGACACCGGCCTTGATCATCCGTGCGAAGAACAACCCGGCGTAACCGATGATCACCGCCATCAGTGCAACGATCGACGCGATGCCAAGACCGCGGCCAATGCGGGCACCACTGCGGCCACTCGTCAGGATCCTGCGCCCGATCAGGCCGATCATCAGGATGCCGAACAGCACGCCGATCAGGCGGATGTTCAGGCGCATGTCGCCGTTGAGGATGTGGCTGAACTCGTGCGCGACCACGCCTTGCAGTTCATCGCGATTGAGGCGGTCAAGTGCGCCGCGGGTGACCGCGACGACGGCATCGGATGGCGTATATCCGGCAGCGAAGGCATTGATCGCCGATTCGCGTTCCAGCACGTAGATCTTCGGCACCGGAACACCGGATGCGATCGAAATTTCCTCGACTACGTTGCGCAGGCGCCGCAAATCCGGATCCGTGGTGTCTTCGACCACCGGGACGCCACCGAGTTGCCGCGCGACCGCATCGCCACCATCGCCGAGACTGGCGATGCGATAGAGCGAACCCAGGCCGATCGTCGCCACGGTGGCGATGCCGAAGAACACCAGCGCGTTGGCGGAGTGCGTCATCACCCACGCCACCAGATCGACCGCCACCACGATCGCGATGACGGCCAGCACGAACAGCACCACCAGTCGCGTCGACGCACGGCGCGCGGCGGCCTGTTGCTCGAAGAAGTTCATCGCTGCGACTGGTGCTTAGAACTGCACCCTGGGCGCGGCGCGGACTTCGGCCTGCTTGTCGGCGGGAATGTCCAGCAAAGCAGCCGGTGCAAAATTGAACATGCCGGCGACAACGCTCGACGGGAACATTTCGCGCCGATTGTTGTAGCCCATCACCGCATCATTGAACGCCTGGCGGGCGAACGCGACCTTGTTCTCGGCGCTGGTGAGTTCCTCGGTCAACTGCATCATGTTCTGGTTGGCCTTGAGATCGGGATAGGCTTCCGCGACCGCGAGCAGGCGACCAAGCCCGGCATTCAACTGTCCCTGCGCGGTCGCCAGCTGCGCCATCGATTCGCTGTCGCCCGGATTGGCCTTGGCCGCCGCCAGCCCCGCCTGCGCCGCGCCGCGCGCCGCGACCACCGCTTCCAGCGTTTCGCTTTCATGGCTCATGTACTTTTTCGCCACTTCCACCAGGTTCGGGATCAGGTCGAAGCGGCGCTGCAATTGCACGTCGATCTGCGCAAATGCGTTCTTGTATCCGTTGCGCGCAGTCACCAGGCCGTTGTAGATGCCCGCGATCCAGAACGCCGCGATCACCACGATCGCAAGAAAAATCAACATCCCCATCATCGAAACCCCTCCCGGTTCAAGTCTCGCAGCATACGCAAATCAGCCTGCGGCCGCCGGCCCACCCGCCGCCGCGATCGCCGCCTCGATGTCGGCGGCTTTCACCGGACGCATGAAGCGCTTCACCACCTTGCCCTGCGGATCGATCAGCCAGCTGATCGGCAAGGTCGGTGGCGTGCCGAAATCGGCCGGTGGCGCGCCGGGATCGACCTGCACGATCGGATACACCACCGGATGCTTTTGCAGGAAGGCCTGCAGTTCCACCGGTGCGATGTCGTCGTTGGCGACGCCGACCACCTTGATGTATTCGCGCAACGCCGCGAGCGCCGAGAGATCCGGCATCTCTTCCAGGCACGGGCCGCACCATGTCGCCCAGTAGTTCACCACCACCCAATGCCCGCGTTGTTCGGCGAGATCGAAGGTCTTGCCATCAACGGTGGGAAGACGCAGTTTCGGTTGCGCCCCGACATCGGCGAGGCCTGCGGTCGGCGATAGGGTGGCGGTGGCGGGTTGCGTCGGCGCGGGTTTGGGTGCAGTCGCCTGCGGCTGCTCCGGATGCGGCTTGCACGCCGCCAGCACCAGCACGACGACGAGCGCGGACAGGCGAAGGGGACGATTCATCGTGTTCATGGCGGTTCGTTTCCGGGTTCGGAATAGATGGTGGCAACCTTGCGCTTCATCGCGTCGCGCAGCGGCAGGCGCAGTTCGTCGATCACGCGCATCACGTCGCTGCCCAGCGCATCGTCGCGCATCGGCAGGCAGGCTTCCTCGACCGGGATGCGCAGCTGCGCAGCGACGTAGAGTTCGCCCAGGCCGACATCGGCAAGATCGCGCGACAGCAGCCACTCGCCAGTTTCGGCGCGCTTGACGATGCCCGCTTCGCTCAACTTCGACAACATGTCCTGTACCAGCGAATCGGTGAGGATGGGGTCGAGTTCGCGCAACTCGTCGGCATGCAGGCCGTGACCCTGGCCGCGCGCCGTCTGGAACCGTCCGAGCATGCGCAACAGGCCGTAGATCTCGCAGCCTTCTGGCAGGCGCAACGCCGCCGGCTGGTAGCGGAACGCCGACAGGCTGGACGCGAACGACGCACCCAACAGCACCGACACCCAGCTCAGGTAGATCCACAACAGGAAGATCGGGATGAAGGCGACCGTGCCGTACAGCTTCTCGTAGCTGCGGAAGGTGCCGAGATAGACACCCATGCCCCATTTGACGAATTCGAATGCCACGGTGGCGAGTAGCGCGCCGGCAAACGCATGGCGCCATTGCACGGTGCGATGCGGCACCACCTTGTACAAGAGCATGAACGCGACGAGTTCGATGGTCGGCGGCGCCATCCTCAGCATGAAGGTTTCCAGCACGCGCCCCGGCTGCGACGCGAACACGCTCATCGCGAACAATTTCGCCGACAACGACATGCTGGCAACCGCGATCAGCGTGCCGAGGGTGAGCACGGTCCAGTAGACGAGGAAGCGCGCGAATCGCGGACGCGCCACCGGAACGCGCCAGATGCGATTGAAGATCGATTCGACGCTGGTCAACGTGATCAGCAGCGACAGCACCAGCGCGATGATGCCGGCGGCAGTGAGCTGGCTGGCATTGAGCGAGTACTCACTGATGTAGTGCTGCACCTGGCTCGCCGCGCTCGGCACGAAATTGGAGAAGACATAGTCGGTGAGCTGGCCGCGCAGGTCCGCGTACACCGGGAACGCCGCCAGCATCCCGAAGACCACGGTCGCCAGCGGCACCAGCGCGAATACCGTGGTGTAGGCCAGCGAACCCGCCGACTGGAACAGGTTGTCGTCCCAGAAGCGGCGGGCGAGGAAGCGCATGAAGACCGCACGCCGCACCGGATCGCGCAGTTGCAGCAGACGGGACACGATCTGGTCGGGAAGTCTGGCCATGGCGCACAGCGTAGCCGGTCGGGCGTCAATGCGGCCACGTACACTGTCCACATGAAAGAGATATTGGTCCTCTATTACAGCCGCGGCGGATCGGTCGCGGCACTGGCCCGCCAGGTCGCACGCGGCATCGGCGAAGTCCCCGGCATGGCCGCGCGCCTGCGCACGGTGCCGCCGGTCGCCCCGCAGACGCAGCAGACCCTGCCGCCGGTTCCCGAGGAAGGCGCGCCCTATCTCGATGCCCGCGACCTCGACGAATGCGTCGGCTACGCCATCGGCAGCCCGACCCGTTTCGGCAGCATGGCCGCGCCGATGAAGCATTTCTTCGATGGCCTCGGCGCGCAATGGGCCAGCGGCACCCTGGTCGGCAAACCGGCCTGCGTGTTCACATCGACCGCGACCATGCATGGCGGACAGGAATCGACCCTGCTCGGCATGCAGGTACCACTGTTGCACCACGGCTGCGTGATCGTCGGCATTCCCTTCACCGAACAGCGCCTCAGCACCACGCGCACCGGTGGCACGCCCTACGGCGCCAGCCATGTATCGGGAACGCAGGACGATCCCGTACTCAGCGAGGACGAAATCCAGCTCGCCCGCGCACTCGGCAAGCGCATCGCCACCATCGCCGCCCTGCTCTCATCCGGCACGAAATCGTCATGACAACCGCACGCCGGATCCTGTTCGCTGCGCTGGTGCTGCTGGCCGTGCTCGATCTCGCCTGGTTCTGGCACGAACCGCTGGCGCGCATCGTCTTCACCCTGCCCCCGGCGTTGTGCGCGCTTGGCGTGTGGATGCACCGTCGCACCGCCGGCTTCTGGTCGGGCGTGCTGGCGCTGCTGTGGTTCTCGCATGGAGTGATGGTGGCGTGGACACGCCCGCCGGAACGCCTGCAGGCATCTGCCGAAATCATGCTGGCGCTCGCCGTCATCCTCGCTGCGAGCATTCCCGGCATGCGCGCCCGCTTTTCAAAGGGCAACGCCGCGCAACGCAAGGCCGGATCGAAGGATTAAACTGGCCGTCACGCCATCACCGGAACCACCCGAATGCGCAAGCTCATCCTCGCCGCCGCGATCATCCTGATTCCGTTCACGGCGCACGCACAAGACGACCTGCTGAACCAGAGCCGCGCGGCGATGACCGCCAACTGCGTCAAGACCGCGCAGGAAAAGAGCCCGCAACTTCCGACCGCCAAGGTCCAGGCCTATTGCAGCTGCATCTCGAACCGGATGGTCACCGACCAGGCCAGCCTGATCCGCGTCAGCGAAGTCGGCTTGAAGATGATGCGCAAGGAAGCGGGCGCGCAGGAAGAAATGGCGAAGCTCGCGGGACCGGCCGTGTTGATGTGCGCCGCCGAAATCCAGGGCAAATGAGATGGATGACCTGCTGATCGTCACCACCGGTGGCACCATCGACAAGATCTATTTCGATGCCAAGTCGGACTATCAGGTCGGCGATCCGCAGATCGGCCGCATCCTCACCGCGCTCGGCGTGGCCTTCCGCTTCCACGTGATCCCGCTGCTGCGCAAGGATTCGCTGTTCGTCGATGCCAGCGATCGCGAGCTGATGCGCGCCACCATCGCCGCGCAGGCCGAGCGTTGCGTGCTCGTCACCCACGGCACTGACAGCATGGTCGAGACGGCCAAGGTGTTGCGCACGATCTCCGACAAGACCATCGTCCTGACCGGCGCGCTCAATCCGGCGCGCTTCGAAGGATCGGACGCCGAATTCAACATCGGCTGCGCGGTCGGCGCGGTACAATCGCTGCCGCCAGGCGTCTACATCGCCATGAACGGTCGCATCTGGGACCCGGCGAAAGTGCGCAAGAACGTCGAGGCCAACCGCTTCGAGGCGGCTGGTTGAGCCATGCCGACCCCGCGACTCAAGCGGGTCTACGACGCGCCGGCCGGCGATGACGGCAAGCGCATCCTGGTCGATCGGCTGTGGCCGCGCGGACTGACGAAGGAAAAAGCCGCCATCGATCTGTGGGCGAAGAGCCTCGCACCCAGCGATGCCCTGCGCCATGAATTTCACGCGCATCCCGAGCGCTGGGAAGAATTCGTCACGGCCTACGAAGCGGAATTGAATGGCAATCCGGCGCTGGCGGAACTGAGAACGATCGTTCGCAACGAGCGCACGACACTGCTGTACGCATCGCGCGACGAACAACGCAACAACGCGATGGTATTGGCCGCGTTGCTGAAGGGTTAGAACATTCCCGTTTCGAGGCGGGCGGCATCGCTCATCATGTTGCGATTCCACGGCGGATCGAACACCAGTTCGACGTCGGCTTCGGCGACGGTGGGAATCATTTCGAGCTTGCTGCGGACGTCATCGACCAGGATCTCGCCCATGCCGCATCCCGGTGCGGTCAGCGTCAGTTCGACATCGACGCGACGCTGGCCCGGGTGTTCGGGATCGGCTTTCACTTCCGCCGAATAGACCAGCCCCAGCTCGACGATGTTGATCGGGATCTCGGGATCGAAGCAGGTGCGCAACTGCTGCCACACCAGTTTCTCGACGTCGCCATCGCCGGCGCCTTCCGCCAGTTCGATCGGCGGTGGCGGTTCCTTGCCGATGGCGTCGCCGTCCGCGCCCGCGACGCGGAACAGGTTGCCTTCGACGAAGACGGTCCAGCTGCCGCCCAGCGACTGGGTGATGTAGCCGATGCTGCCGGCAGGCAGGTTCACGGCTTCGCCCGAGGGCACCATGACCACGGGGCAGTCGCGCTCGAAGCGCACGGGTTCGCTGTTGCGGGAGTACATCACGGCGTCGGCACGGGTTCTTGAATCCGTACCATTTTAGTCCATTTTGGTGGTATCGCCCGGCTTAGCGCCTTTAGCGGTTATCCGCATGGCGCCGCCGGTGGATGCTTTCAGGAGGGGGTGAGAGCAAAAGCAACAGCCGCGCGAGCTGTTGCTTTTCAAACTCCGAGAAACTTCAACACGCGCGCGGAAGTGGGTTGCCAGTCCGGGGCGTGGGCGTACGCGCCATGGATGGCGCGTCCGAGCCTACATGGACGTACTTGCGGCGTCCCGCGCACCGGAGCTGGCGACCCGCGCACCAGCGCGTGCACTGAACTCAATGCCCGCCGTCGAGCGCCTTCAACTCGCTCACCAGCGCATTCGCCATTTCGGAGCCATCGCCGTAGAGCATCCGCGTGTTGTCGGCGTAGAACAGCGCGTTCTCGATGCCGGCGAACCCGGTGCCCTTGCCGCGCTTGATCACCACGACATTCTTCGAATTGACCACGTCGAGGATCGGCATGCCGTAGATCGGCGACGCCGGATCCGTCTTCGCCACCGGGTTCACCACATCGTTGGCGCCGATCACAAGGGCGACATCGGTATTGGGAAATTCGGGATTGATGTCGTCCATGTCGGCGATCAGGTCGTAGGGCACGCCGGCCTCCGCCAGCAACACGTTCATGTGCCCAGGCATGCGCCCGGCGACAGGATGGATGGCAAATTTCACCTTCACCCCGCGCGCGATCAGGCGTTGCGTCAGTTCCCAGATCTTGTGCTGGGCCTGCGCCACCGCCATGCCGTAGCCGGGCACGATCACCACGCGTTCGGCGTAGGCCATCAGTGCGGCGACATCGGCGGCCTCGATCGGTTTCATCGAACCGCCGATCTCCTGCATCTGCGCGCCACCGCCACCGAAGTTGGAGAACAGCACGTTCTTGATGCTGCGGTTCATCGCCTTGGCCATCAGACGCGTCAGCAGCATGCCGGCCGCGCCGACCATGGTGCCGGCGATGATCAGCGCGGGATTACCGAGCACATAGCCTTCGAGCGCCACCGCAAGGCCGGTGAAGGCGTTGTAGAGCGAAATCACCACCGGCATGTCGGCGCCGCCGATCGGCAGCGTCATCAACTTGCCGAGTCCGAGCGCGAGCAGGAAGAAGGCGACGATCCACGGCAGCGCCAGCGTATGCACCGCCATCGCGCCGCAGATGACTGCAGCGACAGCGACAGCGGCGTTGAACCACTGCTGGCCGGGGAAGGTGTAGCGCTTGTCCATGCGGCCATCGAGCTTGGCCCAGGCGATGATCGAACCGGTCAGCGAGACCGCGCCGATCAGCGAACCGATGCCGGCCAGTGCCAACGTGAATTCGGAAGGATGTTCGCCGCCCGAAGCGGCCTTCCACAATTCCACCGCGCCGATCGCCGCCGCCGAACCACCACCCATGCCGTTGAACAGCGCGACCATCTGGGGCATGTCGGTGATTGCGACTTTCTTGCCCCACAGCCAGGTCGGCACCACGCCGACGATGATCGCGACGAGGATCAATCCGATGTTGTGCAGGTTCGGCAACGCGAAGGTCGCAATCGTCGCCAGCACCATGCCGACGCCCGCCCACTGGATGCCGCTGCGCGCTGTCTTGGGGCTGGCCATGCGTTGCAGGCCGAGCAGGAACAGCGTCGCCGCGATGAAGTAACTCAGCGCCACCAGCGTCTGCATGCTGAAGCCACTCATGCATCACTCCCGGGCTTCTTGGAACTCTTGAACATCTCGAGCATGCGTTCGGTCACGACGTAGCCGCCGGCGGCATTGCCCGCGCCGAGCACCACGGCGATGAAGCCCAGCACCTTCTCGGTCGGCGTTTCCGCCATGCCCAGCACCACCATCGCGCCGATCATCACGATGCCGTGGATGAAGTTGGAACCCGACATCAGCGGCGTGTGCAGGATCACCGGAACGCGCGAGATGATGACGTGGCCGGCGATCGCCGCCAGCATGAAGATGTACAGCGCAGTGAAGCCGTCGCTCATGGCGTGTCTCCGGTCGATTGCGGCCGCGGCGGCCAGACGGTCTTGGCGAGCAGTTCGTCGTTCCAGTCGAAGGCGAGCGCACCGTCCTTCAGCATCAGGCTCACGAAGTTGAAGACGTTGCGCGCGAACATCTCGCTGGCGTGGGTCGCGCCCATCGAGGCCAGGTTGAGCGGTCCCGCGATCGTCACGCCGCCGTGTTCGATCGTCTGGCCCGGCTGCGTCAGCTCGCAGTTGCCGCCGGTTTCGGCGGCGAGATCGACGATCGTGCTGCCCGGCTTCATTCCCGCGACCATCGCCGCACTGACGATCTTGGGCGCGGGACGTCCCGGCACTGCCGCAGTGCAAACGATCACGTCGACGCTGCGCAGGTGATCGGCGAGGCGGCGCTGCTGTTCGGCACGCTCCTCATCCGTCAGTTGTCGCGCATAACCGCCCTCTCCTGCGGCACTGACGCCGAGATCGAGGAAGCGGCCACCCAGCGATTCGATCTGTTCGCGCGTTTCCGGACGCACGTCGAAACCTTCGACCTGCGCGCCGAGCCGCTTCGCGGTGGCGATCGCCTGCAATCCCGCGACACCGGCGCCGATGATCAGCACCTTCGACGGCCGGATGGTGCCGGCGGCGGTGGTCAGCATCGGGAAGAAGCGCGGCGCGAGTTGCGCAGCGATCAGCACCGCCTTGTAACCGGCCATGCCGGCCTGCGAACTGAGGATGTCCATCGCCTGCGCGCGGGTGGTGCGCGGCAAGCGTTCGAGCGGAAAAGCGACGATGCCGCGATCGCGCAACGCGCTTTCGCGCGCAGGGTCGGCTTCCGGCTGCAGCGATCCGACCAGCACCGCGCCGGGTTTCATCGTGGCGATGGCGGCGGGCGATGGCGCCTGCACGCAGACCACCACGTCGGCATCGGCGAACGGTGCATCACTCAGGGCTGCCCCGGCATCGACATACATCTGGTCGGTGAACCCGGCGGCGGCGCCTGCACCCGGCGCAATCGCGATCTGCGCGCCCGCCTTCACCAGCTTGCCGCAAGTCTCGGGCGTCATCGCCACCCGGCGCTCGCCCGGCGCCGCTTCACGCCCTGTTCCGATCCGTACCGCCATTGCCTGCCCCGGAATTCGTTGTTCCCAGCATCCTAAGCGAAAGGTCGGCCAAAGCGCGCGCCCGGTAACATCTGCACATCGCCCCCCGACCAGACCGCATGTCCGCTGCAACGGCAACCACCTTTCGCTGGCTCATCTTCGCGGGCATGGCCATCGCTTTCGCGGCTGCATGGACGGTGGCGTTCTCGTTCACCCAGCGCACCATGCCGTGGCTTGCCCTGCTCGCTGCGGTCGATTCCATCATCGCCTTGCGCTTGCTGGGCATGCCACGCGGTGCCCGCGGTGCCATCGCCTGCGGCCTGTTCGTGACGATCGCGGTTGCGCTGGCGAGCCTGGCGATCGCCGCGATCAGCGTCGGCGGGCCGGCCGGATTCGGTCTGGTGGAATCGCTGTCGCGGCTCAGCCCGGCACTGGCATGGGAGCTGGTCCGCCTCGCCAATGGCCTGCCGCAACTGCTGATTTATGTGATCGCGGTAGAACTGGCCGCCTGGTGGGGACACGGAAAATGAACATCATGGCGCCGCCGTCAACCTGCCTTTCCGGCAAGCGTTCCCCGGTTGTCGCCCATTCCGGGCAGGCGACGAACGGAACCCCATGCCGACACATGCAATTGCAGCCACCGCGAAGGGATTGCCCTTGAACGCGCCGATCGCGACCTCGCGCGTGCTGACGATCGAGCAATTCCTCTCCAGCATCCAGTCGCGCGCCTTCCGTTTCGCCGAGCTGGGGCTGCGCAACCGCGATGACGCCCTCGATGCCGTCCAGGACGCGATGCTGCGGATGCTGCGTTACGGCGACAAACCCTCCGAGGAATGGCAGGCGCTGTTCTGGAAAATCCTGCGCACCCGCATCATCGACATCAGCCGTCGCCGCGCCTTCCGCTTCAGCTGGCTGCGCAGTGCCGGCGACCAGGACGAGGACATCGCGGTGGCTTGGACCGATCCCGCCGGCGATCCCTCCAACCACAACGATGGCCGCGAAGCCTACGCCCTGATGGCGCAGGCGGTACGGAAATTGCCGGCGCGCCAGCGTGAAGCCTTCACCCTGCGCGTGCTGGAGGATCTCGACGTCGCCACCACGGCGACCGTGATGGGATGCAGCGAAGGTTCGGTCAAGACGCATCTTTCCCGTGCCCGAGACGCTTTGCGCGCGCACCTGCAGGACTGGACATGACGATGAACGACAACGAATTCGACAAGAAGGCGCGACAGCTGTACGTGGACGCCGCGCACGATACCCCGCAGGTGATCCGCCAGCGTTTGCGCGCCGCGCTGGCGGCGCCACGCCCCAGCCGCCAGGCATGGCAGCCGGTGGTTGCATTCGCTTCGGTCGCAGTGTTCGCGATCGGTGGCCTGTGGCTGCAACGCCCGGTGTCGCCAGAGGCGGACATGACGCCGACTGCTTTCGCTACTGCGCCGGTTGTCGAACCAGTGGATGCCCCGCCTGCAACCGCGGCCGCGGCCACGCTTCACGCGCAAAAAACCGCGGCCAGCGCCACCGCGGCTTACGATAACGATCCGGAGTTCTATGCCTGGCTGGGCAACGACGCTCCACCCGTTCCTAACGGACAATGATCCGGAGAATGAACAAGATGCGTGTCGCCGCGATATTGATGACGGGTCTGGTACTGGCCGCGCCTGCGATGGCGCAACAGGCTGCACCTCCTACCGCCACCAGCTACCCGGAATGGGATCGGCTGACGCCCGACCAGCGCAAGGCGCTGGTTGATCCGGTGCGTGCGCGCTGGAACGAAAATCCCGACATGCGCGAGGAGATGATCAAGCGCGCCCAGCACTGGCAACGGATGACGCCGGAACAGCGCGAAGCCGCGCATCGCGGCATTCGCCGCTGGGAAAACCTGACGCCGGACCAGCGCAAGGCCATGCATGAGCAATGGAAGGCGATGTCGCCGGAACAACGCAAGGCCTGGCTGGACGCCAACGGCCCGAAGATGCCGCCGCCGAGACCGCGGCCGCAGGACCATCGCTGAAGCCGGCGGATCAGCGCATCACACGGCCTGGGCGTAGCGCCGCTCACCGAGCGAATCGGCCACCTGTGCCATCACCTGATCGACCGGCGGCTCGACCGAGCGCACCAGCACGCGACCATCGGCGATCAGCACCGCCATCGTTTCCGGGCGCACCACCATCCGCCGTTCGCCACGACGATTGACCACCAGGATGCGTCCGGTGATCGCACTCACCCAGGCGATCTTGGCCATGGTTTCCTGCGCGCCATCCTCGATGATGCGCAAGCCCTGGCCGGCACGCAGCCGGCGCACGCGCGCCACCAGCACGCTGTCCACTCCACGCGCACGCCGTTCCAGGTCGGGAACGTGCAGCGGCAGCTCGTCGAGCAACGGTTCCGGCGGATTGGACAACACGACTTCGTCCGGCGCGGCATCGGCGCGCAACAGGCCTCCGGCAAGACGCGCCAACGCCTCGATCGCGGCCTCGCCCTGCAAGCCGACGAAACGCAGGTCCTCGAGGATCGCGGCGCGGTTGTGTTCGAAGCCGGCGGCCAGCGCGCGACTGCGCAGCGCCACCGCGTCGGCGTCCATCTGCAACAACGCATCGCCGACCGCACGCATCGCCTGGTAGCGCGGTGAGCGATCGCCGAAACGCAGCCATCCCTGCACCAATACGTTGCGCCAGTATTCGGAGAGGAACTGGAAGGTATCCGGCAACACCTTGCGGCCTTCCAGCGAAGCATTCACCGCTTCGTCGGCGGCGATCCGCGCCTGGCGCAGGCGTTCCTGGCCCTGCAGGGTCTCGGTAATGCGACGTTCGGTCACTTCCGCCAACGTGCGCTGGCGATCGAGCAATTCCTGCAATTCGCGGGCGGCGAGATCGAAGATCGCCATGTTTTCCTGGAACCGCGCCACCACCTGGTCGACCACCTGCGAGGCGCGTTCCAGCATCGAACGGCTGGCATGGGTATCGCCGGTATTGCCGTCGCAGGCTTCGACCAGCGCATCGAGCAATCGTCGCGCCGGATGGCCGCGATTCTCGAACAATGAATCGTCGATCACCGCGACCTTGACGTAGGGCACGACGAGCTTGCCCATCATCTGCGTCGCCGGTTCCTCGAAGGCATTGGCGCGTTGCAGGCCATCGAACAGCATCGCGACCAGATCGACCGCGTCCTCTTCGACTTCGGCAAACGAGGATTGCTGGGGATCGAAACCGAACTGGCCCGCGGCCGCCATCAGTTCGTGGCGGATCACGGTGGGCAACGACTGGCCGCTATCGCCGAGCAATGCCCGCACGAACGGCGCCGGATCATCGCCCTGGAGGACGGATGCGATCGTGAGCACTTCCGAGGTATTGATCACCCGTGCCATCGCCGTCGGTGCAATGCGCGGACCACCTTCGCCCGTGCTGACGCGTCGGCGCCACGCATCCAGTTGCGAATGGACGCGCGTGCGGTAACGGGTCTCGGGACGAACCCCGCTGTAACTGGCGATGTCGACGGGTGCGCGCGATCCGCTGGCGGATGACTGCGCGTATTCGCCAGCGTGATTTTCTTCCACACCTGCGCCGCCATGGCTACCGCCTCCGCCATTCGTCGACAGGGCTTCGACCATGCCGCCATCCGGCTGCCAGCCACTGCCGCCTCCGCCACTTGTGGTCTGCCCGGAGGCCGGACTGTCGTAGGGCTCGGCCTGGGATTCCCCGTCACCGATCACCCGCAGCAGCTCGGGGATCAGCGCGCGCAGGACCACCGCCACCTGCGTCTCGTAATGACGCATCAACACCGGGATCAGGGTCGGCGTCAGCGCCTCGCGATCGAAGGTCGACATGAAGCTGCGGGTGATGCCTTCCACGCTCAGCGGGCAATCGTGCCCGTGCAGCCCAGCGCCGCGCGCGAATGCATCGACCGCGCGATCCAGTCGCTGGGCCAGCGGCCCCAGCCGCGCGCGAATCACCTCGTTGGCCTGCTGCGAGTCGATCTCGAGCAGCAGCTCGCTCTCGCCCATCAGGGTCAACGCGGTTCCGCTGCGCGTCGTCTGGCGATGCCACCACGCCATCGCATCGGCTTCCAGCGTCGCACGCAGGCGCGCATGCCAATCCTGCGTGCCGTCGAGCATGCCGTGCACGATGAACTGATCACGCGGAAGTGTCGAGAAATTGCTGGGACCGACCGGAATCCGGTCGAGCGCGCTCTTCAGCTCGCTCCAGAACGGCGCAAGCTTTGCCGAGACGAACTCGGCGACCAGGCGTGCTGCCTTCCTTTGCTGCTCTTCAACCTGGCTTGTCGCTGGAAATGTGGAATCATTCCGAGTCAAGCCATACCTCTGAGATGCCGACCGCCGCCCGAAGGCGGCGGAAAGAATCCCCCCTGTCACCATCCTAAGCAGGAAATCTTCACACGTCCATGACATTTGATTGCCTTGACCACCGCCGATCGATTCCCTCGCGCCAGTTGTCGGCACCGGGCCCGGACGACGCCCAGTTCGCCCGCATCCTGCAATCCTCAATCCGTGTTCCCGATCACGGAAAGCGGGTTCCGTTCCGATTCCTGCGCATCACCGGCGATGCCCGCCTGGCGCTGGGCGGATTGCTCGAAGCGCGCACCCGCGAACGTGATCCCCGCGCCGGCGACGCCATCCTCCAGAAGGAGCGCGAACGTTTCAGCTTCGCCCCGCTGGTCGTCGCCGTGATCGCCAAGCAGGGACCGGATGAAAAGATCCCGGCCAGCGAACGTTTCTCCACCGCGTCGTGTGTCTGCTTCGCACTGTTGCAGGCGGCGCAGGCCGCCGGCTTCGGCGCGCAATGGCTGACCGGCTGGGCCGCGTACGATCCGGCGATCCGCGCGCATCTCGGTATCGCCGAAGACGAGGCCATCGTCGGCTTCATCCACATCGGCACGCCGGTGATGGAAGCGCCGGAACGCGATCGTCCCGATCCCTCCTCCTTGATCAGCGACTGGACGCCGCGATGAGCCGGGTGCTGCATCCGCGCCCGACCCTGTATCTGGTCGATGCCAGCATGTACGTGTTCCGCGCCTGGCATTCGATGCCGGACGAATGGCACGATGACGACGGCTGGCCGCTCAACGCCGTCCACGGTTTCGCGCGCTTCCTGGTGGAGTTGATCGAGCGCGAACATCTCCAGCATGTCGTGGTTGCCTTCGACGAAGCGCTGGATTCGTGTTTC
>JAFEBZ010000161.1 GCA_018242405.1 Pseudomonadota bacterium
ATCAGTCAAAGACCAAATGAGTGATACCAGTTGTCCGTCATTGAATACGTTGCCAAGAATACGCCGCACCAAATGCACCAACTCGGGAGCATTCATACTGTCGAGCATCTTTTGGGGAACGCGCACCCCTGCATATTGGATGTGATTTAACTCACTTAAAATATCTCTCGCGGCGCGCTGTATGCCTAAATCTGACTGCAAAAGCCAATGAATAACCAATTCACATAAATTCTCTGGCCTCCTGCATAGCGCCGCAAAGAGCTGAGGGAATACGCGCGGGAACGCCTTTTCATACTCCGATATTTCCGCTCGGGTGCCCACCCACGCATCTAACCAAGGAATTGGATCCCAGGAAACAGTCGTATCCTGAAAGCGTTCCGAGAGGATGTGGTCAACACCATGATAGGAATCAGGATGCTGCCCCATTTTCCCCGCCAACAAAGTCACTTTGTCCGGATACCATGAATGCTGTCGAATCGCATCAGCGCGATACGCCAAATGATCCCCAACCAATCTGACTACGAAAGGCATATCAAGCGCCACGATTTCATCAATGAGCACATGATCGCCGGGCGAATGGTTGAGCAACCACAATGCTGAAAGTGCAGAAGAAAAGACGGTGTCTTCCTCCGATGATGTCAGTCCTTCTCGAAGCGCCACCACGGCGCGGTCAACTTCAGATCTATCGAAATGGGCCCACTCAATTAGACCAAGCGCCTCAATTGCCGGAAGTGAAATAAATTTACTCTCGTTCGAACGAAGCGCGTGAACACGATTCAACGCTTCAGCAGACTGCCCAACAACGCTTCTCACCAGTGCAATGCGCAATAGAACGGCTAGTGCTGCGCTTGGCGCCTCAAGACAAGCTGAAACAACAGGTTCCACAGCGTTGGGGTGCCGTATCAACCACTGCTCCAGTGCGTTATACGGTATTCCATTAGCCAAGTCATTTTTGATGCGAGGGTATGCCACTTCGAAGAACTGAATAATGTCGGCAGTTTCGATTTCGTCAAAAAGTGGAAGCGCTTCGGCGAGCATTCGGATAACGGTGAAGAGATCGCCACCTTGCTCGATTGCCGCGACAGCAAGTTGGGGCCCGTTAAATTCTGAAGCATTATGGGCGCGGGCAAGCGCTCGTCCATGATAGTTATTACTTCGACTTGAATTCGCTTCCAGCCATATACGCTGCAACGCTTCAAACAATTCTTTTGGCTCTGAGATATGCGGAAGAATGGCAACGCGATAAACATGACACAACGCACGCTCCTCCAGAGTGTCCGCATCCATCGCAGGATCAATTACATCTTCCGCAGTCTCTTGGCCGGAAACTAGGAGCCAAGCCAATCTATCCAACTCGGTGTCGTCCATACTGTAAGAAAATCTGAACCGAGTTCATCCTATCTCATCCTCGCCAACCGAGATGGTTACGGAAAACGAGCCATGGACAGCACTACATACCAAAGGTATGGCTTACAAGATAACAGGCAATTGCTACGCCGCTAGCTTCTCCACCGCCGCCGCCAAGTGTTCCGGTGCCAAATGGGCATACCGCAGGGTCATTGTCAGGTCGGCATGTCCCAATAGCTCCCGAACCGTATTTAGGTCGACCCCTGCCATCACCAATCGACTCGCGAAGTGATGCCGCAAGTCGTGGAATCGGAAGTTCTCGATCTTGGATCTCACGATTAGGCTCTCCCAAGATTTACGCGGGCCCACAACCCCGAATACCTGCCCTCCCCCTTCGACCTGGGAGCGCCACTGCTTGAGCACGGCCAACGCTTCAGCGTTGAGTGGGATATGTCTTTGCTTGCCGCTCTTTGCATTCTCGCTGCGGACTGTCAGCATCTTCGCCTCAAGATTGATGTCCGACCATTCCAGCGACATCAGCTCTCCACGACGCATCCCGGTATTCATCGCCAGCAAGACAACCGGCGTTAGGTAGTTGCCATAACCGTTTTCCGGCACCTCGGGATACAACGGAACCTTCTTTCCTTGACGCCATTTGTTTGCCGAGATCCGCGCTGCAGCCAATTTCAGATCCCACTCCTTCAAGGCATCACGCAACTGCTTCTCTTCGGCAGTGCTCAGAAACCGAACCACGCTCCGAGACTTCGCGAGTTTCAATTGAGCCTTAGCCACTGGGTTCGCTTCCAACATTTCCCACTTCACCGCTTTAGAGAGAACGGCGCCAAGGCTGGACAGATTGCGCGTCACCGTCACCTTGCTGACAAGCTTTTGGGATTTCGGGTGGATCGTGTCCTTTTGACGAGCAGCCCACCATTGCTCGATGGAGGCTGCATCGATTTCGGCCATAGGCATGGGCAGGAACTTAGGAAATGCCTGCTTCAAGCGCCGGAGCGCATCTTTCCCGCCCTTGAGCTCTGTTTCGGCCCACGGCATGTAATGGTCAAGCACGAACCGCTCTAGCGTGATTCGGGGCAGCTCGGGCTTGGCGATGGTGGGGAGCCCCAGCTGGATGAACTCAGCGCAGACCTTGCGGGCAGCATCCCGGGCATGATCGAGTGACAGATGATCTGCAGGCCCTAGCGTCCTACGCTTCCCATGCGCCCAGGTGACGATCCAAGCTTTGCGCCCAGTTGGCTGCACTCTGAGAATCAAACCACGCACCTGGGCGTCCCTGAGCTCATAGGGACGATCCTTAGGTTTGACGGAGGCCACAATTTTCTTGGTGAGAACGATGCTCATAACTCGTCTAACGTAAGTGGTTGATAAGCCAACGTTAGGACGGGCGAGAAATCGATGTCCGGATGTGGATCATCCGCATTTGAGCGGTATCCGGCTAACTCCTTGAACTAGAAAGCCCCGCGTCAGCGAGGCTTTTGATATCTACGAAATCATCAACGATTTCAGGCGTTTAGGGCCGATTGCGAACGACGCGCTCTCCCAGCTGAGCTATGGCCCCGTATGGGCTGACAAGAATACCGTGGCGACAGCCCGGCCGCCAGCCCTCAGCTGGCCGGCGGATCGTCCGGCTCGCCGCGTGCCGCGACATTCTCGGCGGCGAGGTCGCCGGTGACATTGCCCAGCGTGGCGAACACGTCGGGAATGGTGTCGAGCGCCATCAGCACGCCCAGCGGCTCCACCGGCAACCCCAGCGACTGCGTGACCGGCAGGTTGGTGATCATGAAGCTGGCCTGCCCCGGCAGGCCGATCGAGCCAAGGCTGACCACCACCGCCAGCGCGATCCCCGCTGTCCATTGCAGCAAGGTGATGTCGACGCCATGCACCCACGCGATGAAGGCCGCGACCACCATGTATTGCACGGGGCTGGTGAGCCGGAACAGCGACACCGCCATCGGCAGCACCAGCGACGGGACCCGCCGCGGATGGCCCAACGTTCCGAGCGAGGTATCGAGCATCGCCGGCAACGACGCCAGCGACGATTGCGTGCTCATCGCCACCGCCTGTGCCGGCACGGCGGCGCGGATGAAACGCGGTAGCGAATCGCGACCGGCAACCGCGACCACGACATACATCGCGATCGCCACCAGCAGGTAGAGACCGATCGCCGTCGACAGGTACACCGCCAACGCCGCCAGCATGTGCACGCCGGCGCGCGCGGTCACCGCAAACACCAGGGCGAACACGCCCAGCGGCGCGACCACCAGCACCCAGCGCACGATCTGCGTCATCGCATCGGCGATGCCCTGCAGGAGATCGAAAACGCGTTGCGCGCGGTCGTGATCGATTTTCGTCAGCGCGAAACCGAAGAACAGCGAGAACACCACCAGCGGCAGCATCGCGCCCTGTGCCGCGGCGTTCACCGCGTTGCTGGGGATGATGTTGCCCAGCCAGTCGGAAACCGCCGGGGTTTTCGGCACTGCGGTGGACGACGAAGCCAGCGCCTGCGCCAGTTCCGGATTGCGCGGGAACAGGTTGAACACCATCGGCGCGATCAACGCCGCGACCGCAGCAGCGAACGCCAGCAGGACCAGGAACACGATCAACGCACGGCGCGCCATCCGTCCCGATGCCGCGGCATCACGCGCGGTCCCGACGCCGAGGGTGACCAGTGCACCGACCAGCGGCACCACCGTCATCTGCAATGCGTTGATCCACAGCTTTCCGAAGGGTTGCAGAACGTCGGCGACGGCTGCGGCCTGTTGCGGCGCCACCCCGGCGAACACCAGGCCGCCCACGGCGGCGAGAATCAGCGCGATCAGTACGCGCGCAGTCGCGGAAGTCGGGATCATGGCGTCGGCAGTTTCCAGTCGCGTTGCAGTCGGGTGTATTCGGCTTTCGGCAGCAGCACGAACACCGGATGGTCTTCCTGCTTCAGCCAGCCGAGCAGCGTGTCCATCGTCGCTTCCGCCATCGCCGTGCAGCCGGACGTGGTCTGGTCGGGACGCCCCCACAGGTGGGCGAAGATGCAACTGCCGCCATTGGCGACGCCATCGGCATTGTGTTCGATCACGAAGCCTTCCTTGTAGCGATGGTCATCCGCCTTCAGTAGGTCGAGCCGCATGTGTTCGCTGGCGCCCTTCACCGCATCGGCGCCGACCTGTTGTGCATCGACAATTTTGTTGTAGAGCGGCGATCCCGACACATCGACGCACCAGCTGTTGGCATCCATCGGCAGGTATTGCAGGCCTGTCGCCAATGATGGCGCGGCACCGAATGCCGGACCGATCGTGAACACGCCGGCGGGATTGCGCCCATCACCTTCGCGTTTCTGCGGCCCATCGGTTTGCGCCGGACTCAGCCCTCGGCCCCAGGCACTGCCGGAACGCCCCAGCACGACCGGCGACGCTTCGCCAACGGCGATCCAGCCGCCATCGGCGGCATCGCGGCGATATCGACGCAACGTCGCCTGGGTGGCATCCCAGTCCGGCGTCACCACCACCACCATCTGGCGCGCGTCCTGCCATGCCTGAGGGGCAGCGGCGGCGGCATTCGGCACGGTCGCGCATCCGGTGAACAGCCCTGAAACAGCGAGGCCCGCAACAAGCAATATCGATCTGTTCATCGTCGCAGCATACCGTGCGCAACGCGTGCGATGATGATGAACATGGATCGCATCCCCGAATGGAACGGCAACGTCAAGGCAGCGCGCGAAGTGCAGCTTGAACTGGCGGGACGCGTGGTGCTGCGCGACGATTTCCCGAAGACGCTGCGCACGGTGGCGGGGCTCGATGTCGGTTTCGAGGATGGCGGTGCGATCACCCGCGCCGCCGCGATCCTGCTCGACGCCGAAACGCTGGCGGTGCTCGATCAACAGGTCGTCAGGATCCCGACGCGGATGCCCTATATCCCCGGCCTGCTGTCGTTCCGCGAATTGCCGGCGCTGGTGCCGGCGCTGGAAGCGCTCGCGCAAGTCCCCGACCTGGTGTTCGTCGACGGTCATGGCATCGCCCATCCGCGTCGCCTCGGCATCGCCGCGCACGCCGGCGTGATGACCGGACTGCCGACCATCGGTGTCGCCAAATCGGTGCTGGTCGGCACATCCAAACCCCTCCACGAAATGCGTGGCGCGCACGCGCCCCTGCGCGACAAGGGCGAACAGATCGGCTGGATGTTGCGCAGCAAGGAACGTTGCCTGCCATTGATCGTCTCGCCGGGGCATCGCGTGTCGATGGCGGCTGCGCCACAACTGGTGATGCGCTTCGTCACCCGCTATCGCTTGCCGGAACCGACGCGTCTCGCCGATCGCCTGGCATCGCGTCGTGACGAAAAGAGGAACTGAATCCATGTCCTCATGCAAACTCCATCAACTCGCATTTGCCGCGATGCTGCTTCCCGTGCTCGCGTCCTGCGCTTCCGCATCGCCCGCTGCACGAAAGACACTCGCTGTGGGTGCCGGCATTACCCTGCAACCGGGAGAGAGCACAGCCCTGCCTGACGGGAGTACGCTTCGCTATGTCGCCGTGGCTGCCGATTCCCGCTGCCCGGAGAAGGTGCAATGCATCTGGGCCGGCGACGCCGATCTCCTCTTCGAGCTTGTGAAGACCGGCAGCGAGCCGCAACAGTTCCATCTTCACAGCGGAATCGAGCCGAAATCATTTCGCGAATCTGGTCACACTATTTTTCTTGATGCGGTCACGCGTGATCCCGGCGCACGCGCCACACTTCGCTTGAACCCTTGAAATTCAGGGGTTTCGATTATTGACACGCACGCAAATCCTTGATAACTCAGGAAACAGTGATTCGAGGGGAGTCCCATGCGCATCCTGTTTCCATCCGCTGTCCTGGCGTTGCTGCTGGCCACGCCGGGAATCGCATCGGCACAATCAGCCAGCAAGTGTCCCGTCTTGCCGGTGAACAGCGGTCTGGCCTGGCAGGAAATCCAGAGCGATGCCCTGTTGTTCTGCCGCGCGGTGCGTACGGATGGCAGCGACGCGTTCGCACTCACCTTCACCCGCAAGCCGTCGTTCGATCCCGATCGCCGCAATACCGCCGACATCAGCACATTCGATGGCCAGACGCTGCAATGGTATCGCTCGACACTGGCGGGCAATCCCAACCTGAAGGTGCGCGAAGCCCTGGTGGAATTGAACGACGGCACCAGCCTGCATATGGTCGTGCGTTCCGATGATGACGCAGGCCTGCAGCGTGCCTTCAACGAAATTTCGGCATTGAAGATTTCCGCCGTCGCCACGCGTTGACGGCGGATCCGGGGATCACCGCGCGCGCAGTCTCCATGCGCGATGGATGCGTGGATCGCGGGCGTAGTCCGGCGGAATCGTGGAGGCGGTGATGTCCTCGACCACGGCAAACTCCGCCACGGCATCGTTGTCGAGCTTGAACCGGCGCGAATTGTTGGAGAAATAGAGCGTGCCGCCCGGCGCCAGTCGCGCCATCGCCAATCGCAGCAATTCGACGTGTTCGCGCTGGATGTCGAAGTCCTGCGCCCGCTTGGAATTCGAAAACGTCGGCGGATCGCAGAACACCAGGTCGTACTGGCCGCGCTCGCCGCGCAGCCATTCCATCACGTCGGCCTGCACCAACTGGTGCCCGGGTCCGCCGATCTCGTTTTCGCGCAGGTTGTCGGCCAGCCAGCCGAGATAGGTCGCCGACAGATCGACACTGGTCGTGGTGGTGGCATCTCCCAGGGCCGCCTGCAGCGTGGCGACGCCGGTGTAGCAGAACAGGTTGAGGAAGCGCTGCTTGCGCGCTTCGGCGTTCAACCGCATGCGCAGCGGGCGATGATCGAGGAACAATCCGGTATCGAGGTAATCGAACAGGTTGACCAACACCCGTGCCCGCCCCTCGCGCACGACGAGGCGTTCGCCACGCTGGTCGAACTGGCCGTACTTGCTGCCGCCCTTGCCGATCCGCCGCGTCTTCAGCACCACGCGCTCGCGCGGAAGCTCGAAGACTTCGCGTGCAGCCGTGAGCAGGTCGCCCAGTCGACGTCGCGCCAATGCTTCGGGAATGTCCGCGGGCGCCGCGTATTCCTGCACATGCAGCCAGCGCTCGCCGCTGTCGGCATCGGTATAGGCATCGATGGCCGCGGCATATTCGGGAATATCGGCGTCGTAGGCACGCCAGCACGAAATGCCGTCGCGTTCGCGCCACGACTTCGATTGCTTCAACGTCTTGCGCAGCCGGTTCGCGACCATCTGCGCGCCTTCGTTCAGTACCGGCGTTCCCTCATGTGCGCCGCCCCTCGGTTCAGGCGCGATGCGATCGCAGACCAGCAATGTGCATTCGAGCGCGCCGTTGTAGAGGGTGTAGAGCTTGCGTCCGCGCAATCCGCTGGCCCGCGCCAGCGTGGTGTCGCCACACAACAGGCTCGCGCTCCACGCCGGAACCGTGCGTTTCAGCGCATCGCCCAGCGCCTGGTAGAGATCGCTGCCGGTGGCGAGGCGCACGTCGTAAGGCGGATTGCAGGCGACCAGCCCATTCGCTTCCGGCGGCTGGAAACCGTCGCGGACATCGGCGACACCGAAATCGATCAATTCGGCGATACCGGCCGACATCGCGTTGGCACGCGCATTGCGGATCGCGGCGGGATCGATGTCACGACCATGGAATACGGGCTTCAGCGCAGCAAGCCCGGTTTCCGCACGTTGTTCGGCTTCATGGCGCAAGGATCGCCAGGTCGCCAAGTCGAACCCGGACCAGGCCGTCGGCAACGCATCTCCGTAGCGACGCAGTCCCGGCGCGACATCGGCGGCCATCAGCGCGCCTTCGATCAGCAAGGTGCCACTGCCGCACATCGGATCGAACAAGCCACCGCCTTCGCCGTGCACTCGCGGCCAGCGTCCGCGCAACAGTACCGCCGCGGCCAACGGTTCCTTCAGCGGCGCCGCGCCCTGCTCGCCGCGCCAGCCACGCCGATGCAGCGCACCACCGAGATCGATCGAGACGATCGCGCGCCCCTTGCGCACCACCAGGTTGAAACGCACGTCGGGCGATTCGGTATCGACATCGGGACGCTCGCCGCGTTCCTGCCGATAACGATCGACGATCGCGTCCTTGAGGCGCAGTGCGGCGAACCCGCCATGGCGAATGCCCTCGCCGGAGACATGGGCATCGATCGCAAACGTCTGGTTCGCGTACAGATGCAAGGTCCAGTCGGTTTCGTGCGCGCCGGAATACAACGCGGCTTCATCCGCGCAATCGAATTCCGTGATCGGCCACAACACGCGACTGGCCAGCCGCGACCACAGCAGCGCATGCTGCGCGTCACGCAGGGTTCCGCGCACGTTGACGCCGGCGGTCGCAGCGGTTGCCTTAGCGCCCGCCGCGATCAATTCATCAGCGAGGAGGTATTCCAGGCCACGAGCGCAGCTGACGAAGAAGCGCGACTCGCTCACAGCGCACGCAACAGTTCGGCGAAGGCGTCGCGCGATGCCCCGACATGCGCACTGAGGCGATGCGAATCATCGACCATGAGCAGGCGTGCACGCCGCGGTTGTGCCCACGCCACCACTTCCACGGCAGGAATCAGTTCGTCGTCCCAGCCATGCAGGATCGACAGCGGAACATCTGCGGCGTCGAGTCGTGGTGCCGGCCCCATCGTGATCGGCGGCGCCATCAGGAACAGCGCGCGCACCGGGCGCTGCAGGCTGGCGAAACCGGAGATGTAAGCGCCGAGGCTGGATCCCGCCAGCACCACCGGACCGGTCGGCGCGGCATCGATGCGCGACAGCAGTCGCTGCATGCGTGCCGGCACGTCACCCAGTTCGCTCACTTCGCGGCAGGCGTCGAGATCGGTGTAGTCCGGCCGTTCATGACTCCAACCCAGCGCTTCGGCGGCTTCCGCCAGCGCGGTGACCTTGGTCGCATCCGGTCCGCTTTCGAACCCGTGGGAGAGGATGCAATGGCCTTTCATTCACGCAAATCCGCTTGTTGTTCGTGGCTGCGATGCTAGCATTTCACGATGTCCAGACCCCCCGCCATGCGCCGCACGCCACTGCCCTATGAAGCGTTGCTGGCCGCACGCCCGCTGGCGGATATCGACACCGTGGTGATCCATTGCACCGAATTGCCCGACATCGGCACCGCGCGGGAATACGGCGAAATCGTCCACTACCCCGACAGCGGCACCGGCAACAGCGGCCACTACTACATCGAACGCCGCGGCCGGGTCCACCAATGGGTGGACAACGCCCGCATCGCCCATCACACGCGCGGCTGGAACCCTCGCAGCATCGGCATCGAGCTGGTCAACCTCGGACGCTGGCCGGACTGGATGGATTCGCGCAAGCAGGCGATGGACGAGCCTTACACGGACACCCAGATCGATGCCCTGATCGACCTCCTGCACAGCCTCAAGAAACAGCTGCCAGGACTGCGCTGGATCGCCGGGCACGAGGATCTCGATACCGACATGGTCCCGGCCAGCAATGATTCCTCGAAGCTGGTGCATCGCAAACTCGATCCCGGACCGCATTTCCCGTGGCAGCGGGTCGAGGCGGCGATCGCGTTGCAGCGCATTCCGGTGGGGACCAAGCCGGATTCCCTATAATTGCGGCATCGCAACAGCTGCCGCACGCATGACGCCTCCCGTCCTCGAACTCGTCGAACTCCTGAAGCTGGAACGCCTGGAAGATGACCTCTTCCGCGGCCAGAGCCGTGATATCGGCACCAAATACGTCTTCGGCGGCCAGGTGCTGGGCCAGGCGCTGTCGGCGGCACAGGCGACGGTCGACAGCGAGTCCAGTGATCGCAACGCCCATTCGCTGCACGCGTATTTCCTGCGCGCCGGCGACATCGAAGCGCCGATCGTCTACCAGGTCGATCGCACCCGCGACGGCGGCAGTTTTTCCGTGCGGCGCGTCACCGCGATCCAGCACGGCAAGGTGATCTTCTTCTGCGCGGCATCGTTCCATACGCCGGAACCTGGCAGCGAACACCAGCTGTCGATGCCGGAAGTGCCGCGACCGGAGGACATCGAACCGGCGCCGCCACTGTCGGCTGACGAACTGGCGAAGCTGCCGACCAAGGTGCAACGCTGGCTGGATCGCTCCGGACCGTTCGAGTTCCGCCACGTCTACCCGCGCGACGAGCTCAATCCGCCCAAGCGTCCGCCTTACCAGCAGGTGTGGTTCCGTCTCGCCGAAAAAGTCGGCGACGATCCCGAACTGCATCGCGCCCTGCTCGCCTACGCCTCCGATTTCCATCTGCTCGGCACGGCAACCTTCCCGCACGGCATCAGCTACTACCAGCCGAACGTGGCGATGGCATCGCTCGATCACGCGCTGTGGTTCCATCGCCCGTTCCGCGCCGACGACTGGCTGCTCTATTCGATCGACAGCCCGAGCGTGCAGGACGCGCGCGGATTGGCGCGCGGCCAGATCTTCGATCGCCACGGCAAGCTGGTGGCGAGCACCGCGCAGGAAGGCCTGATCCGCGTCGGGCCCGTGCCTGCAAAGGCGGGCGGCTGATGCGCCAGATCTTCACCAGCCGCCGACTCGAGAACGCCGAAGGCGTGGCCAAGCTGCTGGAAGACGCCGGCATCGAGGTCCGCATCATGAACGGACGCTCGTACAAGGGCACCCATCGCCACGCGTTCAGCTATCGCGAGAATGCCCGCAACAAGGAACCGCAACCGGAAGTGTGGGTGGTGCGCACCGACCAGTTGCCGCAGGCGCGCAAGCTGCTGCATGAAGCGGGACTGCTGGATCGCTCCAACAGTCCCGAAAGTGCACCGCTGACATTCAATTCGCGCAATGCCGCAGCGATACCGGGCAAATCACCGACGCAGCGCGCGAATCGCCTGCGGATCGTGTTGCTGATCGTGTGTGCGGCCGTCGCTGCGTGGACGTTCTTCTTCCGGCACTGAGCCTTATTGCGCCGGCGCTGCCGGTTTCATGTCCATGTGCGGGCGCTGGCCCTTGCGATCACCCCAATGCCCGGGGCCATGCGCCTTCGCCATCTCGTCCTGGCTCAGCATGCCGTCGCCATCGGTATCGAGACGCTTGAACATCGCGTCGACGAATTCGCCACGCTTCTTCGCGCGCTCGGCATCGCGCTTCTCCATCGCCGTCAACATTTCTTCCTTGCTGATCTTGCCGTCATGGTTGGCATCCATTTCGGCGAAATGTTTCGCGCGCATCGCCTGCATATCGCGATGGCCTTTCGGCGGCGGGGCACCTTGCTCGCCGGGTGCCGGCGGATCGGAGGGCATCTGCTGGGCAATCGCGGTCACGGCAGCGGCGCCGAGGGCGCAGGCCAGGGCCAACATGAGCGGGGTCGAATTCTTCATCTGCAGCTTCCTGTGCGGGTGTATGCGCAAGGAACGCCGCGACCCGCCCCGCGGTTGACGTCCCGCCGACGATATTCACCAACGGGCTAGACTCGTCGTCATGAGCGTGTCCGACGATCTCCGCATCTACCGCACCGGGTTCCATCCCTGCGGCTACTGGCCGGATCGCTTCGCGCGCGACCTCCTGATCGACCCGCGCGATCCGCGTATCGCCGATGTCTATCCTCTGTCGCTGGAGTGGGGATTCCGCCGTTCGGGCGAAGTCATCTATCGGCCCGATTGCGTGGCCTGCAACGCCTGTGTCGCCGTGCGCATTCCGGTGAGCGATTTCCGCCCCGATCGCAGCCAGCGCCGCTGCCTCGCCCGCAATGCCGACCTGCAGGTGCGCGTGGTACCGGCGGAACGCAACGAAGAGCACTTCGCGCTGTATCGCCGCTATCTGCACAGCCGCCATCCCGGCGGCGGCATGGACGACCACAGCGAAGCCGATTTCGACGGCTTCCTGATCGGCCGCTGGTCGCAGGGGCGCTTCCTCGAATTCCGCACCCACGGCGATCACGCACCGGGGCGCCTGCTCGCGGTCGCCGTCACCGACGTGCTGGATGACGCGCTGTCGGCGGTCTACACCTTCTACGATCCGCTCGAAGTGCAACGCAGCCTCGGCACCTTCGGCGTGCTGCAGCAGATCGAATGGGCCCGGCGCGAAGGGCGCAAGCACCTCTATCTCGGCTACTGGATCGACGGCCACCGGAAGATGGACTACAAGCGCCGCTTCCAGCCGCTGGAACGCTACGACGGCCGCGCCTGGCAGCCGTTCGCCTGATCTCAGTCCTTCGGCGCCATGCCTGGCTCGATCGTCGCACCACGGCGGCCGAAACCGAATGCGCCATCCACGTTCGAGTTGGAAACGATCATCCGCACCATGTTGGTCGGGATCATCACCTCCACTTCCTTGCCGTCACCGGTGTCCAGCGTCATCTCGGTGAGGATGCCGGAAGTATCGACGTCCTTGCAGCTGAAATGCGTACCGGCCTGGCCTTCCTTGAGATAGGGCTTGCCGGCATCACCCAGCGCCTCGATGGCATTGGGGAACAGATAGACGTCGTAACCGGTGGAATCGGACATGGTGCTTCCTGTCAGTCGAAGGTGATGTGGATGGAGGTAACGGCTTCGCGCGCCCGTGCCCGCGCATCATCGCAGGAGGCGGCGCGCGCCAGCGTCACGCCGACGCGACGCTTGCCCGAGACCCGCGGCTTGCCGAACAGACGCAACGCGCTGTCGGGCGACTGCAATGCAGCTTCGATGTTGGCGAAACACGGCACGCCCTCGCCTTCCGCCAGCAACGCGCACGATGCCGACGGTCCGCGATTGGCGATCGCATCACCATCGGCGCCCACCGGCAGGCCGAGGATCGCGCGCGCGTGGAGCGCGAATTCGCTCAACTCCTGCGAGACCAGCGTGACCAGTCCGGTGTCGTGCGGACGCGGCGACACTTCCGAGAACCACACCTCGTCGCCCTTGACGAAGAATTCCATGCCGAACACGCCCCAGCCGCCAAGGTTCCCCGACACTGCGGTGGCGATGTCCTTGGCACGCTGCAGCGCCAGCGCCGACATCGGCTGCGGCTGCCAGCTTTCGATGTAGTCGCCGTCGCGCTGGAGATGACCGATCGGCGCGCAGAACGCGGTGCCGCCCGCATGGCGCACGGTGAGCAAGGTGATTTCGTAATCGAAGTCGATGAAGCCTTCGACGATGACGCGACCGGCACCGGCGCGGCCGCCGGTTTGCGCGTAATCCCAGGCGGCGTCGATGTCGGCTTCGCTGCGCACCAGTGACTGGCCCTTGCCCGACGACGACATCACCGGCTTGATCACGCACGGCAGGCCCAGTTCGACGATGGCGGCGCGATAGTCGGCGTGGCTGTCGACGAAACGGAACGGCGAGGTCGGCAGGCCCAGCGTTTCCGCGGCAAGACGACGGATGCCCTCGCGATCCATCGTCAGCCAGGCCGCGCGTGCTGTAGGGATCACACGCACCTTGCCCTCGCCTTCGAGCTCGACCAGGGTCGACGTGTGGATGGCCTCGATCTCGGGCACCACGATATGCGGCTGTTCCTGCGCGATCAGCGCGCGCAGCGCTGCGCCATCGAGCATGTCGAGCACGTGGCTGCGATGGGCGATCTGCATCGCCGGGGCGTCGGCGTAGCGGTCGGCGGCGATCACCTCGACGCCCAGCCGCTGCAACTCGATCGCCACTTCCTTGCCCAGCTCCCCCGATCCCAGCAGGAGTACCCGTGTGGCCTTGGCGGTCAGTGGCGTTCCCAGTGTGGTCATTCGGCGAGAGAGCTTCGGAAGGGCCGCCAAGTCTAGCGGAGGCGCATTCATACAAATTGATATCAATTTGATATCATCTCTTCCGCACAACGGAGATTCCTCATGAAAGAACGCATCCTCAAGTCGCTGCCAGGCATTCCGGTCCTGGTCGCCGTCCTGCTGGCGGTTATCGCAGCCATCTGGTTGTTCGTGACCGGCGTCGGCCCGGATCCCGACAATGCCGGCATCCACTCGGTTGGCCAGGTGATCGGCGCCGTGATCCTCGCCATCGCCGCCTTCCTGTCGCTGATCGGCCTCTACAAGCTCGAGCCCAACCAGGGCGCCGTGCTCAGCCTGTTCGGCAAGTACGTCGGCACCGTCAAGGAAAACGGCCTGCGCTGGAACAATCCGTTCTACGCCAAGCGCAAGATCAGCGAACGCGTGCGCAACTTCGAAAGCGGTCGCCTCAAGGTCAATGAACTCGACGGCAGCCCGATCGAAATCGCAGCCGTGATCGTCTGGCGCGTGGTCGATTGCGCCGAGGCCGTCTACAACGTCGACGATTACGAAAGCTTCGTGCACATCCAGTCGGAGTCCGCCCTTCGCGCGATGGCGACCAGCTATCCCTACGACCAGCACCAGGAAGGCCAGCTCGCCCTGCGCAGCCACGCCAACGAAGTCGGCCAGCACCTGAAGGACGAATTGCAGGCACGCCTCGCCGATGCCGGCGTCGAAGTGCTGGACGCGCGCATCAGCCACCTCGCCTACGCACCGGAAATCGCCCAGGCGATGCTGCAGCGCCAGCAGGCCAACGCGATCATCGCCGCGCGCACGCGCATTGTTGCCGGCGCTGTCGGCATGGTCGAAATGGCGCTGGAAGAACTGCAGAAGAACGGCGTGGTCCAGCTCGACGAGGAACGCAAGGCGCAGATGGTCAGCAACCTGCTGGTGGTGTTGTGCGGCGAACGCGCGACGCAACCGATCGTCAACGCCGGCACCCTGTATTGAGCCGCTGCAATGGCTGAAAAGAAGGCCTACCCGCTGCGCATCAACGCCGAGGTCCTGGCGGCGACACAGCGCTGGGCCGATGACGAACTCCGCAGTCTCAACGCGCAAATCGAATACGTGCTGCGCGAGGCGCTGCGCAAGGCGGGACGGCTGAAACAGTCGTCTCCACACACAACCGATGAGGGAGAGGAATCATGAGCGGTCGCTGGCAGTACAAGATCGTCGAATTCAAACCGACGCTGATGGGCGGGCTCAAGCCCGAAGAAATGCAGGACGAACTCGACAAGCTCGGAACCCAGGGATGGGAACTGGTCGGTATCACCCATGCATTGCCGGCCAACCACATGGTTGCCGCCCTCAAGCGCGAAGCATGACGATGAAACGCACGCACAATTCCCTCGCTGCCATCGCCCTCGGCTGCGCGCTGGCGCTGCCCGCCCCTGCCGCCACGGATACACCGCAGGCCGTCGCAGCAAAATTGCTCGACCGCCTCGATGCCGGCCAGTACGACCAGGCCGAAGCCATGTTCAACACGCAGATGCAGCAGCATGTGCCCGTCGACAAGCTCAAGGCCGTGTGGCAGTCGTTGCCGCCCGCCGGGAAACACGACGCACCGCAGGTGTCGCAACAGAACGGCCAGCAGATCATCAAGCAGACGTTGCATCGAGGCGGCGCAACGACGTGGACGTTCACCGTCGCGGTCGACGCGCAGGGCAAGGTCAGTGGCATGTTCGTGCAGCCACAGCAAAACGCCGCGCCGATTCCCGCAGTGCCCGCCGACGCCAGCTACAGCGAACGCGAGGTCACCGTCGGTGCCGCGGGCCATCCGCTCGGCGGCACGCTGGCGATGCCCAAGGGCAACGGCCCCTTCCCGGCCGTGGTACTGGTGCACGGATCCGGCCCCAACGATCGCGAGGAAACCATCGGCGCAAACCATGTCTTCACCGACATCGCGCGCGGATTGGCAGCGCAGGGCATCGCCGTGTTGCGCTACGAGAAACGCACGCATGCACGTCCGCAGGATTTCAAGAACGGCATCGTCACCATCGACAGCGAAACCATCGACGACGCCGTCGCCGCGGCCAAATCATTGGCGACGACACCCGGCATCGACCCGAAGCGCATCTTCGTGCTCGGGCACAGTCTCGGCGCGATGGCGGCACCGCGCATCGCGCAGCGTGCCGGCAACGTGGCTGGCGTGATCGAACTGTCGGGAGCCGCCCGCAAGCTGATCGACATCATCCCCTACCAGCAGCACTACATGGCGAAGCTGCAAGGCAAGTCCGACGACCCGCAGACCGTGGCCGCGATTGCCAAGGCCGAAAGCGACATCGCTGCGATCCGTGGCGGTGCCAAGCCCGATGACACCGCGCTGGGCATGCGCGTGGATTACTGGCGCAGCGTGGACGCGATTGATCCCATCGCCGACAACAAGGCGCTCCGCGTACCCGCGCTGCTGCTGCATGGTGATCGCGATTTCCAGGTGCCGATGGAGGACTGGGCGGCGTTGCAGCACGCATTCGGCGACAACAAGCACTTCACCCTGAAACTGTACCCGTCGCTCAATCACTTGGGGATTGCCGGCACCGGCACGCCATCGGTGGCGGAATACGCGAAACCCGGGCATGTCGATGCGCAGCTGATTTCCGATACTGCGGCGTGGATCAAGGCGCACTGAGGTGGCGAATTCCACGCGCGAATTCACGGTGATCCCGCCCAACCTGGCGCTGGTCTGGGCGATACCGCTGTTGTCCGGGCTCGCCGCAGCGGGCGCACTGTGGTGGGCGGCGCTGCGCAATCCGCACATCACCGGCATGACGACCTGGTTCCACATCGGGCCGATGGTGGTACTGGCCGCGAGCACGGCACTCATCGCGATCATCATCCATCGCCGTCGGGTCACCTTGACCGATGCCGGGCTGAAGATCGCCGCCGGCTTGAACACGCAGACCGTCGCCATCGACCAGCTCGATCTCGGCAATGCGCGAACCGTCGATCTCGATACGCATCCGGACCTGCGCCCCTGGATGAAGTCGATGGGCACCGCATTGCCCGGATTGAAGGCCGGCCATTTCCGCCTGCGCGACGGCCGCAAGGCATTCGTGCTGGTGACCGAGCGCCATCGCCTGCTGGTGCTGCCACGGCGCGACGGAAAACTGATCCTGCTGAGCATGGAAAAACCGCAGGCGTTGCTGTCCGCATTGAACGAACTGGCCGCGCCCGCACCACGACGCTAAGCTGTGCCCATGCAGCTGCGTCCGCGACATCTGATCAACAGCGCCGATATCGAGCTGTGGCCGGCGTGGTTGCTGCGGGCACGACGCGGTGCCGACGCCCGCGCGCTGGCCACCGCCGACTGGGTGGTGAGGAGTCGCGATGGCGCCTATCTCGCCACCATCGCCGCGCGGGGCAGAATCCATCCACTGCCGCCGCTGCAATCGTCGCGCGATGCCGAAACATGGCGCGCCCTCGCCCGCGATGCCGATGCGCCGCATGCGCCAGTCCGCACATTGCCGATGCATGGACTGGAACGTCGCCTGCTCGAACTCGGGCTCGATGCCGAGGAGTACGCGCAACGCACCGGGTTGATGCAGATCCCCGAACCGTCGCGGCTCGCGCTGGCGGGATTCGATCGCTATCGGCGTCCGTTGTGGCTCGGCGCCGGCGCCGGTCGCGCCTGGAATCGCATGCGTGCCGCAGCAGCCGATGACGGCATCGCGCTCGACGCGATTTCCGGCTATCGCAGCCACGCTTACCAGATGGGCATCTTCGCCCGCAAACGCGCGCGTGGATTAAGCGTCGACGACATTCTGGCGGTCAATGCCGCGCCGGGCTTTTCCGAACACCACTCCGGCGACGCGCTCGACATCGGCAGCGACGGTGAGCCGCCGGCGGAAGAATCGTTCGAGCGCACCGCTGCGTTCCGCTGGCTGACCGATCATGCCGGCGATTACGGTTTCCAACTGAGTTATCCGCGCGACAACCCGCACGGAATCGTCTACGAGCCCTGGCACTGGCGCTGGATCGACTGAAACGCCCTACTTGCCCTGCGAACGCGGGATCGGTCCCTTGCCGAAATCCGAGATCTTCCACAGATAGAGACTGGCCCAGGTGCGATACGGCCCCCACGCCTCGCCGCGCGCCAGCGTTTCCTTCGGCGACGGCATTTCGTCGAGGCCATCGAGGATCTGCTGGCCCTTGCGGATGCCGAAATCGTCGACCGGCAGGACATCGGGCCGACCAAGCTTGAACATCAGCATCATCTCCACCGTCCAGCGCCCGATGCCGCGCACCGGCACCAGCGCCTTGATGATCGCGTCCTCGTCCATCGTCGCCATCTTGCGCACGCCGGGAATCTCGCAACCGAGTTCACGCTCGCACAGATCGCGCAACGCCAGCAGCTTGTTGCCCGAAACGCCGCAGGCGCGCAGGTCGGCATCGTTGACGCGCCCGAGCGAATCGGCATTGAGTCGCCGGCTGCCCGCCGCCACTTCAACGCGCCCGGTGATCGTCGCTGCGGTCTTGCCATGCAATTGCTGGTAGAGGATCGCCCGCGCCAACGCATTGACTGGATCGAAGGTTTTCCGCCAGTCCTCCGGCTCCGGCAGCGGACCGATCCGGCGCATCCACGCCGCCAGCGGCTTGTCGACCTTGCGCAGGTGCCTGCTCGCCGCCTCGATATCGAATCCGCGCGTGTAACGCACTGCCATCGCTCATCTCCTCCGCATCATGCCTCCGGAAACACGAACGCCGCGACTGGCGCGGCGTTCGGTGACTGTCTGGCGATCGCGATTACTTGACCGGCCAGTAGACGTCGAAGCTGGCGGCGCCGGCGGTGAACGACTTGTCCACGCCGTCCTTGTACACCTCGAACGACTTGTCGGCGATCTGGTAGCCGTGCACCAGCGCCCAGGCACGCAGCGCATCGCGGGTCAGGCCCATCGCGTTGTAGTCGGTTGCAGACACCGAGGTCACCACTGCCTTGCGCGCCGGGATGTTGGCGAACTTGACAGTGCCCTGCAGCGCAACGCCGGTCAGGCCGGTGGTCGCGGTGCTGCCCTTCTTCTTCACCGGCTGCACCAGGTTGTAGCCGTAGTTGGCGATGTTGACGTCTTCGGTGACCAGGTAGAACGGACCGACCGGCTCAAGACCGTTGGCGTCCATCACGCGCTTCAGCCACTGGTAGTTGTTCTTGACGCTGTCGTAGACGTGCGCGAAATCGTTGATCACCGTGCCAGAATTGATGGTGATGACATCGCTGGCCGGCAGTTCGACGAACTTGGTGTTGGTGAGCGGCGGCGTCATCTGGTCATAGGCCAGGTTCGGCACCTCGGCCAGCAGGCCGGTCAGGCGACGCAGGTTGATCTTCATGTCCTCGCCGGCGTAGCTCGAGGCATACAGGCCCGCGTAGCGACCCAGCAGGTTGAAACCGTAATCGACGTCGTAGGTCTGGGTGAGCGTGGTGTTCTTCTCGCTCTTGTCGGGCTTGATCGAGATCGTCGACTTCTTGTTGCCGCCCATGTCGCCGTTGGTGATGGCGAAATCGACGGACTGGTTGCTCTGTCCGCCGGTGATCTTCCAGCTGCCCTTGCCGACACCGTTGCCGCCGACGTAATCGATCTGCGCGCCGACGCCGGATTCCGGACCGCTGATCTTGAGCTGCGCGCGCGGATCGTGCGCGGTCACCGAGTTCCAGTCCTTCCAGCGCCCGAAGCTGTTGACGGTGTCATACACCAGCGTCGGTCGACGGTTGGTGTCGAGGGTTTCCGTCAGGTGGCGGTGCGAAGGCAGCACGATGCCGACCAGCAGGAAGAACACGGCCACAATGGCCACGGAAATCAACAACTCTTTAAGCAGCTTCATTCAGGAGGTCTCCGGAGCGCGTCCGTCGGGCCGATACGAGCCGCCAATCGTAGCAAACCGACGGCCCCGCGTGCAGCCATTATCGCCGTCGGGGTACGAGTTTCCGTTGCAACCAATCAGACCAATTTGGCTTCCAGCGCCTTCAGCACCGCGCGGGTACGGTCGCGGACCCCCAATTTGCTGAGAATGTTGGAGACGTGGTTCTTGATCGTTCCTTCGGCCACGCCCAGCGTATTGGCGATTTCCTTGTTGGAATAGCCGCCGGCCATCAGTCGCAGGATCTCGGTTTCGCGCTCGGTCAGCGGATCGGGACGATCGAGGCTGGCGAACTCGGTCTGCATGTGCTCGAGACCGGACAGCAGCTTCTGGGTGACCGCCGGCTGCACCAGCGAGCCGCCACCGGCGACGGTGCGGATCGCCCCGACCAACTGTTCCAGCGAGACGTCCTTGAGCAGGTAGCCACGCGCACCTGCCTTGATCCCGGCCAGCACCAGCTGGTCGTCGTCGAAGGTGGTGAGGATGATGGTCGGCGGCAGCTGGCCCAGTCGCGTCAGGGTCTGCAGGGCCTCGAGGCCCGACATCACCGGCATCCGCATGTCCATCAGGACCACGTCCGGGTTGATTTCGGGGACCATCGCAATCGCCTGCTGGCCATCGCTGGCCTCGGCGACCACTTCCAGCCCGTCGGCCTCCGGCAGCGACAGCAGCGAGCGGATGCCCTGGCGGACCAGGGTCTGGTCGTCGACGAGAAGGATGCGGATCATGCGGTGTCTCTCACGGTGGAGGGCGGCAGGCGTTTGAGGGGAAGATCGAGCTGCAGGCGAAATCCCCGTCCTGGGGCAGTCTCCACCTGCATTGTGCCGCCATGCGCGATCACCCGCTCCCGCATGCCGTTGAGGCCGTTGCCGGCGACCACGGCATCGCTGCCATGGCCGTTGTCCTCGGCGTCGATGCAGATGCCGTCGACGCTGCGGTGAACGGACAGGTGCAGGCGGTCGCCACCGGAATGACGCACGGCATTGGTGATGATTTCCTGGGTCGATCGCAGCAGCACGTGCGCGCATTCGGGATCGTCGGTACGCAGGCCCGGTTCCATGTCGAGCTCGACCACCAGCCCCGGCACGTGTTCGGTGAGCGGTCGCAACGCCGGCTCCAGCTCGATCGCCCCGCCCTCGCGCAGATGACTCACGGCCTCGCGGACATCGGTGAGCAGCAGGCGCGCCAGCTGGTGGGCCTGCTTGACGTGCTGCTGCGCCGGGCCATCGGCGAGATGGCCGGCCACTTCCAGATTCATGCTGAGCGCGGTGAGGTGGTGCCCGAGCAGGTCGTGGAGGTCGCGGGCGATGCGCGTGCGTTCGTTGACGCGGGCGCTTTCCGCCAGCAGCGCGCGGGTGCCGCGCAATTCGGCGTTGATGCGGCGCTGCTCCTCGCGCGCATTGGCCTGTTGTTTGGCAACCAGGCTGGTCACAAATACGAAGCCTGAAAAGCCGGCGTAGAGAAGCGAAAGCGTCAGTGCATCAAGAGCGGGAAAACCCAAGCCGTACATGAAAACAGGAATGACGGCAAATTGGGCGACGATAACCGAGGCTATGGCCGTCCAGAGCTTCAATATCCACGGCAGAATGGAAGCCGCCACCACCAGCAAGAGACTGCCGAGACCACTCTGATTGAAATAACTTACCCCGATGGCGCTCGCACTGAGCACTATCAACAACAAATAATCCAGGTATCTCTTTCGAAGTGCGCCTAGGGAATGGGTCAGCAGGAGATAGGCAATTCCATATGCCAGATAGCATGCCCATCCATAAATGGACATCGGTTTGAATCCCGCATATTCGTCCTCTGCGACCTGCGGAAGATAGGACGAATAAATCAACGTGAGGCCAACCATGGCCCAAGTGAAGAGACCGGCGCCTCGAAGCAGTGTTTGACTATTGGCATGTTTTAACCACATGCCAATAGCTTTTATTGCGTAATCAACTTACGCATCACCTAAAAGTCATGGATGCATTGCGAACGCGGCATTCCGACTGAAATTCCTCTCAGCGACCACAGCGAAACATGGCGTAAGGGATTACTGTGCACCGCGGCGGCTTGGGTTTTGCATTGGTCTGGGTCCCACTCTGCACATTCGAAACACTAGGAGCTGCCAGTCCAGCGCTTACTGCGAGCACTACTGCTACAGACAGTCCGCGCAAGGTATTCACAGTCAAATTACTCACGATTCCCTCCAGAAATATGATTTTGCGACACAAAATGTGACCGCATTCACTTATTATCACTCTTGACACATCAACGCAAGAACTGTAGGTCGCTGAGCCAATCGAGTCGTCCATACAGCACCCTATCGTCGGGCCGTGCGATAATGCCGCGGGGCGCCACGGCGCCCGAGTTTTTTCTGTCTTTCGGAGCGTTGGGAATGTCGCTGTTGATCCGCGACGTGCAAGAGCACGAGCTTGAACAAGTGTTGGCCATGAACAACGCGGCGGGTCCCGGCATCCTTCCCATCGACGCCACCCGGCTCGCGCGCTTCCATCGCGACGCCGAATATTTCCGCATTGCCGAACGCAATGGCCAGATGGCGGGCTTCCTGGTCGCCTTCGGCCCCGACGCCGAGCACGATAGCGGCAATTTCCACTGGTTCCGCGAGAATGCCGGCGGTCGCGCCCTCTATATCGACCGGGTCGTCGTTGCCAGCCAGCGTCGCGGCGGCGGTGTCGGCCGCGCCTTCTACGCCGACATCCAGAGCTATGCGGAACAGCGCTATCCGCAGCTGGCCTGCGAGGTCTTCATGCGCGACGGCACCGATCCGGTCCTGCTGTTCCACGGCGCGCTCGGTTTCCAGGAAATCGGCCAACGCCGCCAGGACGATGGCACCATGGCATCCATGCTGATCCGCGATCTCTGCAGCTACGAATGGATCCACCAGACCTATGGCACGCAGCTGCCGGATGCACCGTGGGTCGGCCGCCCGCGCACGCCCCTGCCCGCGCCGCGCAGCACCGGAACCCACGCATGAGCGCGGCCCCGAATTATGAACAGGCCGGTGATCTCAAGATCGGCCAGGTCGGCATCGCCAACCTGCGCGTCCGCAGCTTCGACGTCGCGCGCCTGGGCGACGAAATGCGCGAACGCGTGCAACGTGCCCCGGCGCTATTCCGCCGCGCCGCGGTGATCGTCGATTTCGGCGGTCTGACCAACCTTCCGTCGATCGAAGATGCCCGCGCCCTGCTCGCCGCCCTGCGCGAGGCCGGGGTGATCCCGGTGGCGCTGGCCTACGGCACCAGCGAGAACGACACCTTCGCCGAAGCGCTGGATCTGCCCACCCTCGCCAAATTCCGCGCCCAGTACGAGCGCGCCGGAGGTGATGTCGCTCCGGCGCCCGCACCGGCCGTTCCTGCCGCCGCGGAATCGCGCGCAGCTGCGGCACCCGCGCCAGCCGCGGTCCCGGTGATCGCCGCCGAACCCGGACTGGTCATGACCAAGCCGGTGCGTTCCGGCCAGCAGGTCTATGCCGAACAGCGCGACCTCACCGTGGTCGGCACCGTCGGCGCCGGCGCCGAGGTGATGGCCGACGGCTCGGTCCATATCTATGGCTCGCTGCGCGGACGCGCGCTGGCCGGCGCCCAGGGCAATACCCAGGCGCGTATCTTCTGCCAGGAGTTCCACGCCGAACTCGTGGCCGTCGCCGGGCACTACATCGTGGCCGACGAAGCCCCCGCCCACCTGATCGGCAAGCCGGTGCAGGTGTGGCTGGACCATGAAACACTCAGGATCGCAGCGCTCGACTGAGCGCAATCATTTGGAGGAACAGCCCTTGGCCGAGATCATCGTCGTCACTTCCGGTAAAGGTGGAGTCGGCAAGACCACCACCAGTGCCAGCATCGCAACCGGACTCGCGAGGCGCGGCAAGAAAGTGGCGGTGATCGACTTCGACGTCGGTCTGCGCAACCTCGACCTGATCATGGGCTGCGAACGCCGCGTGGTCTACGACTTCGTCAACGTCGTCC
>JAFEBZ010000162.1 GCA_018242405.1 Pseudomonadota bacterium
AAGTCCATATCCATGGCGCCTTGAATGTGGGCTGCTCACCTTCGGAAATTGTTGAAGTGATCTTGCAAATGGCCGTTTATGCAGGATTTCCAGCTGCTATTAATGGCATAAATATTGCTCGTGAAGTATTCAAAGAACGAAGCATTACAGTTGGGGCCTGAAACGAATGCCCACAGCCGAAACACTTGTCCTCACCGAGATTCACATGTGTTGTCTGCGGTGGACTCGATGTGCGCAGTGGTCGGTTCAAGCGAGTTGTCATGTGGGGGGCGCTACCAGCCGCGTCCCGCCCAGCCACGCCGGGGATGGCCGGGGCCGACGTTGCTCTGGCCGATGCCGATGCTGACGCCGACTTCGTGGGCATTGCCGTTGTCGTCGTAATAGCGCTTGCAGGTATTGAGTTGGGCGGCCTGGAAGTTGCTGTTGCCCATGCGGCTGGAATAGCCGACGCCAACGGTGGCGCTGCCGTGCGGCTTGCCGTCGCAGGTATCCACGGGTTGCGCCTGCGTCGCGACATAAGGCGTGGCGAAACGCTTGGCCGGATCGTAGGTGCCGCGCGGATCGGTGGGCGCGTAGGAATAGTTCGTTTGCGCGGGAACGCTGAGGTCGAGCGCCTTCGCGGTAGTGCTATCGGACTGTCCGTTGCCTGCGGCCAGGACGGGCGCGGCGGCGATCATCGAAACCGCCAGAACGAGGATCTGCTTCATCACGCCACTCCATGCCTGCCGCGCCGGAGGCCATGGCGACACGCTAGCAATCGCTGGTTGAATGCCTGCTGTCTTAACGTTTGACCGCCAGCACCCCGTCCAGCGCCAGCTCGGCCTTGAAGCCGGCCTTCTCCAGCCGCTTCTGCACTTCGCGCGGGACGTCGCGGCCGCTGGTGAGCTTGTTCGGCGATCCCGTGTAGTGGAACAGCCGGCCACCGCGGCGCAGCACTCGCGCCAGTTCGTTGTAGAACGCCTGCGAATACAGTTCCCCGGCGATGCCGAAGCGCGGCGGATCGTGCAGGGCGGCGTCGAACGAGGCGTCGGGCAATTGCAGGATCGCGGTGGACACATCGCCATGCGCAAGTTGCAGGCGGCCGCCGCTGGCTGGCGCATCGGGATCGGGTGACCACGGATTGATCGTGCGCAGCCACAGCACGTCTTCGTTCTTCTCGAACGACTGCATGCGCGCGACGCCGGCATCGAGGCAGCATGCGGCGAAATAACCGAGACCGCCGCAGGTATCCAGCACCGTCTTGCCGGCAGGCTGGATCAGCGCGACCTTGCGTCGTGCATCGTCGAGCGGTGATTCCTTCGCGCTCGGCAGCATCTTGATGCCGTCGATCTCGAAGGTGGGGACATTCCATTCCGTCGGCACCAGCTTGATCAGCTTGCCGGCATAGCGCGAGACGGCGATGAACTCCTCGCCATCCCAGAAATGAATCGTGCGGTCCTTGAGCTTGCCGGGGTAGGGATAGCGCGCGCCGCGATATTCCCAGTCATCCGCCGACAATTGTACTTCGTCCATGTTGCGACCGAGATCGAGCGAGCCGGTCCACGTCGCCGTGCCGCTGTCGCGTGCGGCGAGCAGGGCAGCGCCAGTCTCGTGGGTGAGCAAGGGGCCGGTATAGCGAGTCATGCAGGGAATTGGTACGGCGATTCGATCATGCGCCATGATACGGTGACGCGTGACTCAGGCCAGCCCGTCCACCGATGCGGTCCAGTTGCGCGATCTCGCGCGCTTGCGTCGCGTGCGCGACCGCATGGATCGCGAATACGCCAAGCCGCTCAACGTCGACGAACTGGCGCGCGACATCGGCATGTCGTCCGGGCATCTCAGCCGGCAATTCAAGCTCGCTTTCGGCGAATCGCCCTACAGCTATCTGATGACGCGCCGCATCGAACGCGCGATGGCCTTGCTGCGCCGTGGCGATCTCAGCGTCACCGAGGTCTGCTTCACCGTCGGATGCGCGTCGTTGGGCACGTTCACGACCCGATTCACCGAGCTGGTCGGTGTCTCGCCCGGTGCTTACAAGCGCGATGCCGCTCAGGCGACGGCGGGAATGCCGTCCTGCATCGCCCGGCAGGTGACGCGACCGATCAGGAATCGAGAAGCGCCGGAGCGTGAGCCCACCTAGCATCATGGCTCCACCACGCAACGAGCATGAATCACATGGACATCACCATCCATTCGAGTTTCCTCCCGCAGACCGATCCCGACGCCTCGCTGGCCTTCTATCGCGACGTCCTCGGTTTCGAATTGCGCAACGACGTTGGCTACGGCGGCATGCGCTGGCTGACGATGGGGCCGCCCGACCAGCCCGGCACCTCGATCGTCCTGTTTCCACCGGCGGCCAGTCCCGGTGTCACCGACGATGAGAAGCACACCATCGCCGAAATGATGGCCAAGGGCACCTACGCGATCATGTTGCTGGCGACGAAAGATCTCGATGCCGCGTTCGAGCGCATCCAGGCCAGTGGCGCCGAGATCGTCGAGGAACCGACGATGCAGCCCTATGGCGTTCGCGATTGCGCGGTGCGCGATCCCGCCGGCAACCTGTTGCGCGTGCAGGAACGCGGTTGAGGCTGCATCTTCCATCCACACAGAATTCGAGGAGTCCGACATGAGTACGACCGCGAAGAAGACCGCCGCCAGGTCGGCAAAGAAAGCGACAGCCAAGAACACCGCGTCCGCAGGCTTCAGTTCCGCGGAAAAGGAGGCGATGAAGGAACGCGCGCGTGAACTCAAGGCCGAGAAAACGCGCGCGGAAGGCGAAGCCGATCTGCTGGCGAAAGTCGCGGCGATGCACGAATCGGATCGCGCGATGGCCAAGCGCCTGCACGTGATCGTCACTTCGGTCGCGCCCGGCCTGATGCCCAAGACCTGGTACGGGATGCCGGCCTACGCAAACAAGGACGGCAAGATCGTGTGTTTCTTCAAGGACGCCAGGAAGTTCGGTGATCGCTATGCCACGCTGGGTTTCAATGATGCGGCGGCGCTGGATGATGGCGCGATGTGGTCGACATCCTATGCCCTGAAGTCGCTGGGCGATGCCGAGGAAAAGAAGATCCGGGCGCTGGTGAAAAAGGCGATTGGTTGAGATTTGGCGTCAATGCGCGTTGGCGAGCAGCCGACACAGTTCGGCGCGTTCGCTGGCACCAAGATCGGACACCAGCGCGGCGGGTTGGCCGCCCAGAGTGAACGTATCGATGGCGTAGCCCTGCTGCGATTGCGCGACGGGAGGCGTTGCACCCTGCGGCAGCACGTAGACATCGGCGAGGTGCTGGCCGTGGCGATAAACCAGCACCGGAACGCGGGTGTCTCCCACGTAGTCGATGCGGCCACCGACCAGAGTGTAGCCCTCGTTGGCGAAATCCTGCACCAGTGGCGAGATCGCGAGCTTGCCGGCGAACCACGGTTTCACGGTGTGGTGATCGCTGGAAACGACATCCACGGGCGATGACGCGGCCAATGCACGCAGATGCCCGGTGAGCAGGTCGCGGGCGAGGGGAGTGGTCGACGACTGGTGCGAACCAGGTTGCATGGTCCAC
>JAFEBZ010000163.1 GCA_018242405.1 Pseudomonadota bacterium
CGCGACACCCCGATCATGAGCTTCATCAACAAGCTCGACCGCGAAGGCAAGGACCCGATCGACCTGCTCGACGAAATCGAAAGCGTGCTGAAGATCCAGTGCGCGCCGGTGACGTGGCCGATCGGCATGGGCCAGCGCCTCAAGGGCGTGGTGCACCTGATCTCCGGTGAAGTGCATCTGTACGAGAGCGGCAAGAACTTCACGCGTCAGGATTCGACCATCTTCCCGTCGATCGACGATCCCGGCGTGGAAGCAGCGATCGGCGCCGACATGCTGGCGGCATTGCGCGACGAACTGGAACTGGTCGAAGGCGCCTCGCATCCGTTCGACGCGGCGAAGTACCGCGCCGGCGCGCAGACGCCGGTGTTCTTCGGTTCGGCGGTGAACAATTTCGGCGTGCAGCCGCTGCTCGACTTCTTCGTCGACCATGCACCTTCGCCACTGCCACGCGCCACCACCGGCCGCGACGTGCAACCGAACGAAGACAAGCTGACCGGCTTCGTGTTCAAGATCCAGGCCAACATGGATCCGCAGCATCGCGACCGCGTCGCCTTCATGCGTATCTGCTCGGGTCGTTTCAGCGCGGGGATGAAGGCCTTCCACGTCCGCACCGGCAAGGAACAGAAACTCGCCAACGCCCTCACCTTCATGGCCAGCGATCGCGAAATCGCCGAGGATGCATGGCCGGGCGACGTGATCGGCCTGCACAACCACGGCACCATCTCGATCGGCGACACCTTCAGCGAAGGCGAATCGATCAGCTTCACCGGCATCCCCAACTTCGCGCCGGAACTGTTCCGCCGCGCCCGCCTGCGCGATCCGCTCAAACTCAAGCAGTTGCAGAAGGGCCTGGCGCAGTTGTCGGAAGAAGGCGCGACCCAGTTCTTCCGTCCGCTGATGTCGAACGACCTCATCCTCGGTGCGGTCGGCGTACTGCAGTTCGACGTCGTCGCCTATCGCCTCAAGGACGAATATGGCGTCGATGCCTCGTTCGAGAACGTGCAGGTCGCGACCGCGCGCTGGATTCGCTGCGATGATCCGAAGAAGCTGGAAGAATTCCGCGAAAAGAACGCCAGCAACCTCGCGCTCGACGCCGCCGGACAGCTGGTGTATCTCGCGCCGACGCGCGTCAACCTGCAGCTTGCGGAAGAGCGTGCCCCCGGCGTGAGCTTCCTCGCCACCCGCGAGCATGCGCACGCCACCCACATCGATCCATGACCTTCGCCATGGCGTGACCATCGGCACTGAGAGGTGATTCGCCCTTCTCGCGAAACTTGCCGCATATCATCGCAAGGGGGAATTCCATGTTCGTCACCGGCCCACAGGTCGCATTCGCCACGCCCATGAGTACGCCGCGCTGGCGACGCTGGGCGCTGTATTCGCCACTGGCACGAATCATCATCTTCATCGCCGCATTCGTGCCCGGCGTGAAGCTGATGGAGCTCGCCATGCATGCATTGGGCTGGACGCATCTCGGCACGCCGCTGCAAGCCGGGCTCGGGCAGATGTTCGGACGCATCGTTCCCGCGCTCGCGGCCTACTTGCTGGTGACCTGCGTGGTCGAACGCCGCAAACCATCCGAACTGCTGTCACGCACGGCATTGCAGCGGGCAGCGGTCGGCTTCATTGCCGGCGCGACCTTGTTCAGCGCAATCGTCGGACTGCTTTGGCTGCTGGGCGTTTATCACGTGATCGGCTTCAATCCACACGCGAACTGGATCGTGCCCTTGATGATGGTCGGAATCGGCGCGGGTATCGGCGAAGAAATCATGTTCCGCGGCATCCTGTTCCGCGTCGTGGAAGAAGGCATGGGCAGCTGGATCGCACTGCTGGTCTCTGCACTGGCATTCGGTTTCATGCATGCCGGGAATCCCGGCGCCACGATATGGAGCTCGTCGGCCATCGCGATTGAAGCGGGCCTGCTGTTCGGGCTGCTGTACATGGTCACGCGATCGTTGCCAATCTGCATGGGCCTGCACGCAGCCTGGAATTTCTTCCAGGGCACGGTTTACGGCATCCCGGTGTCGGGCCTGAAAGCCGATGGCTGGCTGGTATCGACGCGCACCGGCGCCGACTGGCTGACAGGCGGCACCTTCGGCGCCGAAGCTTCCGTTGTCGCCCTTTCGACTTGCGTGCTGGCATCCTGCGCGCTGCTGGTCGTCGCGCTCCGTCGCGGCGCGATCGTTGCCCCGAGCTGGCGACGCCGTGCATGAAGTAGCAGGCACCTTTCCCTGCGGTGCCGTATGCTGCGGTCATGGCCTACGGCATTTCCACCTACACCCCACAAGAAGAACGCGCCAACGTCTGGAGTGCCGGGCTTGGCGCGCTTGCCGCGCTGATCGCCGGCAGCGCCCTGCTGATCGCCGCGGCCATGCAGCACGCCAGCGGCATGCAATTGTTTTCGGCGGCGATGTTCACCGCTTCGATGCTCGCGCTTTATGGCGCCAGCACCGCGTACCACCACGCCAGCGAACCCACGCGCCGCGCGCGCCTCAAGGTGATGGATCACTGCGCGATCTACCTGCTGATCGCCGGCACCTACACGCCGTTCACGCTGCTGGCATTGCCGCAACCCAGCGGACTTCGACTTTTCATCATCATCTGGTCACTCGCCGCCATCGGCATCACCTTCAAGCTGTTCTTCACCGGTCGCTTCAAGCTGGTTTCCACCCTCGTCTACATCGCGATGGGCTGGCTTTGTGTCTTTGAATGGCGAACGATGCGCAGCGCACTCACCCCGTGGGTACTCGGCTGGATCATCGCCGGCGGTCTCTGCTACACGCTCGGCACCGTGTTCTATCTCAGCAAGAAACTGCCCTACGCGCATGCGGTCTGGCACGTATTCGTTGCCGCCGGCACCGCGTGTCATTTCGTCGCGGTGTGGAAACTGGTCGTGCCGTGACGCAAATCAGGACGTGTTGCTTCAGGAGGTGATGTAGTCCTGCAGATGCCGCAGCTCGATCTTCTGGTCGTCGATCACCGCCTTCACCAGATCACCGATCGACACCAGGCCGACGACTTCCTTGTGGTCCAGGATCGGCAGATGGCGCACGCGCTTCTCGGTCATCACCTGCATGCACTGGTGGATGTCGTCGCCGGGCCGTGCGCACACGACTTCGTGGCTCATGATCTCGCTCACCGGCGTGGTTGCCGAGGTACGTCCCAGCAAGACGACTTTGCGCGCGTAATCGCGTTCGGAGAGGATGCCGACCAGTTTCGATCCCTCCATCACCAGCACCGCGCCGATGCCATGCTCGGCCATCAGTTTCAGGGCATCGATCACCGGCGCCGTCGGCGCGATCGACAACACCCCGGAAACCTTCTTCGTCTCAAGCAGATGTCGGACCTGACCCATGACTGTTCCCTCGCGTCGAGCCTGCTCTTCAGCATACTCCCGCACGCCATGCCCGGGTCAACGACTGGCGTCTTCCACGTCCTGCAACGCACCGACACCGCCGAGATTGCCCATCTGGCGCTGGATGGCATTGGCGCGCCGCAATACATACGCGCTCGGGCGCGCGGCGCTGAACCGGCGCGGACTCGGCAACACCGCCGCCAGTCGCGCCGCCTGGACCGACGACAACCGCGACGCATCGACACCGAAGAAGCTGCGTGACGCCGCCTGCGCCCCGTACACGCCGTTGCCGAACTCGGCGATGTTGACGTACAACTCGAGGATGCGTTCCTTCGGCAACAAGTGCTCCATGAGGAACGTGTACCAGACCTCCAGCCCCTTGCGCGACCAGCGCAACACCATGTTGTCGCCCTGCCACAGGAACAGGTTCTTCGCGGTCTGCTGGCTGATGGTGCTGGCGCCACGCACTTTCGTCACCGGCCGGCCACGCGCTTCCGCGCGCGCCTTCATCCGTGCGTTGTAGCGTTCCGCGGCCTGGATCGCGTCGAAATCGAAACCATCGTGCTCGGCGAATTTCTGGTCTTCGGATGCCATCACCGCCACCGGCAACGATGGCGAAATTTTCGCCAGCGGCCGCCAGTCGTAGGCGATGCGGAACCCGGTATCGCCGGACGCCCACGCACCCAGCAGCCGGATCGTCATGAAACTGGAAAAGGGTGGATTGATGAAACGCAGGCTCGCCACCTGCAGGATGCTGAAAACGATCGCGATCGCCGGCAGCCACATCAGCCATTTACGCAGCCGTCGACGCCGGCGCCGGCGTCGCGTCCCTTGCGCACCGGTCGATGCGCCCCCATCTGAGTTGTCTGAAGTCCGACCCATCCGGACATTATCCTTGCCGACACACGTCATGAGCGATTCCAGCGACCTCCTTCATCGTTTCCTGCTACCGGACGCACATGTCCGCGGCGCCCACGTGCGTCTCGATGCCACCTGGAAACACGTTCTCTCGCATGCCAGCTACCCCGAAGCGGTCGAATCCCTGCTCGGCGAGGCCCTGGTCGCCAGCGCACTCCTCAGCGCGCACACCAAGATCGAGGGACGACTGTCCCTGCAGGCCCGCAGCAATGGCGCCCTGCGTACGCTGTTCGCGGAATGCACCGCCGCCGGCACCTTGCGCGGTATCGCCCGGCTCGCCGATGGCGAAGCGCCACCACAGGATCTCGCTTCGCTCGGCGCCGACGCCATGCTCGCCGTCACCATCGAAAACCCCGGCCTCGGTGGCGGTGAACCCGTGCGTTACCAGGGCATGGTGCCGCTGGAATCACCGACCCTGTCGGGCGCCCTCGAAGACTACTTCGATCGTTCCGAGCAGTTGCCGACCCGGCTGATCCTTGCCGCCGATGGCGAGCGCGCCGCCGGCCTGCTCTTGCAAGTCCTTCCCGGTGCCGGCAATGACGACGACGGCTGGAACCGCATCTCCCTGCTGGCCGCCACATTGGGCCGCGGGGAATTGCTCGACCTCCCCCCCGACATCCTCCTGACCCGCCTGTTCCATCAGGAAGCCTTGCAGGATCTCGGGGCGAAACCGCTGCAATTTGGCTGTTCCTGTTCACAGGGGCGAGTCGAGGACATGCTGCGCGCCCTGGGCCGCGAGGAAGCCGAGGCCGCTGCCGCCGTGTCTGATTCGGGCCGAGCCGAGATCATCTGCGAGTTCTGTGGCAAGCACTACCATCTCAGCCATGATGAGATCGACCAGTTGTTCCTGACACCTCCCACCGTGACACCTTCTTCACGCCTCCAGTAGCTGAATGAGGGCGAATCGAGCCCGCACCGAAGTTGTTAAGGAAACATAAACGGACTAGAATCAATCCGTTCAAAGAGGGGAACTTCGGGCACCAGGCCCGGTCTGACTGCCGATGAACAACCGGTTCCGTACCGTTGTCGCCGTATCCCTGCTGGCTCTCGCCTGCAGCGGATCCGCGTACGCGCAGTCATCAACCTATGTTCCGATCGTGAACAACAAGAGCGGCAAGGTCGAAGCATTCCTGCAACTCGATCCGATGAGTGCCACCGGCAAGCGCACGCAATGGCGCTTCGGCAGCAACTCGCTGGATAGCGCTTTCGGGCTTGGCAATGGCGAATCGCTGGCCCTGCTCTGCGACTCCGGCGCCACGCCGCAGTCGATCCGCAATCTTTCCAGCGGCTGCATGCTCGGCTCGCTCGGCAGCAATCACCACGGCGTCGGCGCCAGCGTCCAGAAAGGCGGCAATCGCGCCGGCTTCAATCTCGGCAAGGGCAATTCCGGCCTTCCCGAATGGCTGACGCCGGTCAACGGCAAGGTGCAACAGACCGACATGGCCCTGTTCGCGGAGCGCAACATCGGCCGCAATGGCGTGGTCTCGATCGCCGGCACCACCGCCAACGCCCGCCTTGTCCCGGCTTCCGAAATGCCCGTGCTCGCTGATCGCTGGAACACCCAGTCGCTCAGCGTCGGTGGTGGCGTCGGCAACATCCGCGCCAACATCTTCGGTCGCGTGGTCAATGTTCCCGGCCAACCGAAATTCGAAGGCTTCGGCCTCGGCGTCACCTGGCGCACCCCGTGGAGCGGCCAACTCTCGGTCGGCGCCGAGAACATCGTCACCAAGGGCAGCAACCCCTTCGCCGTTCCCGGCAAGGATGGCAAGGAAGACAACGCCGTTCCCTACGTGCGCTATCAGCAGGATCTCTGATCCGGCCGCCGCCACGGGAAAGCATCGCCGACCAGGAAGGAAGAAGAAGCCGCCGCAAGGCGGTTTTTTGTTGGCGCATGAAGAAAGTGGAACAGAGCGATGTTGTGCGATTCATCCTGGCATGTAAAAAAACGGCCACCCGAAGGTGGCCGTTTCGTTTGAAGCAACTACGAAGACGATGATCAGTAATCGTAGGTGACGCTGAACTGCACGCGGCGCGGCGTCGTGAACGACTGGCCCATGCCGTAGGTATTGCTGATGGTGTACGGATCGGTTTCGAAGTTGGGATCGAACGAGATCGCACTGCGATCGTTGAACGCGTTGAAGACGTCCAGGCCGATCGTGAGCTTCTTCTTGAGCGCCACCGGCTGGTACTGCACGCCGAGGTTGATCACCTTGCTCCACGGTCCGCGGCCCGCTGCACCCGGGGTGGACGGGCTGCCGCCACACCAGTGCATGTACGAACCATAACCACCTGCCGGATCGTCTTCATTCGTGCCGTAGAAGCCCAGGCAGTTCTTCGGGCGACCAGACATGATGTTGGCCGTACCGTTCAACAGCCAATCACGCGCAAACTGCCAGGTACCGCGCAGCTTGAGCTGGTGGGTGCGATCGTTCTGCAGCACGCCGCTGGAGTACTCCATCAGCTGGCCGTAGTCCCAGTCGGACGTCTTGGAGGTATCGCCCTGTCCGGTATCGGACTTGACCTGACCTTCAGTGTTGCCGGTCAAGCGCGCCCAGGTGTAGTCGACGCGCAGCGACCACTTGCCATCGAACGGACGTTCCAGATACAGATCCAGACCGGTGTACTTACGCGACGGTCCAGTGTTGAAGCCGAGTTCTTCGTTGGTCAGCGTCACCATCGAGTGGCCCGTACCATCCTTGCGATTAACCTGGAAGGTATTGGTTTTGCCGGGGTTGATGATGTAGCAACCGTTGCCGTCACCCGGGAAGCTGTAATCATCCGGATTCAGGCCTTGTGCCGCCATGTGGTCCTGGATCATGGGCAGGTAGCAGAAGTCGTCGATGGCGCTGCGCAGAACACGGTATGTGCCCTTGACGCCGGCATTCCAATTCGCCGACAGCTTCTTGTCGAAGCCGAGGATGAACTCGTCCTGATACTGAGCCTTCAGACCCTTGGCCGTAACCGTGTTCGGATCGACGGGCGTGCCGTACTCACCGTTGGTCGAAACGGGGCCAGTTGCCGTGGGCACATGGCCACTGGTGACAGGCGTACCGTCCGGATTGATGGCGCTGTAGGTGAAGTATTCGCGGGTGATGGTCGATGCAGACGCGCCACGGATGGCCACGCTCGGGGGCAAGGCCAGGAAGTAACGGCCGACATTGCCGTAGAGCTTGGACGTGGAATCACCATTCATGTCCCAGCTGAAGCCAACACGCGGCGCCCACTGGTTCTTCATCTGCACATAGGGGGTGCCGAGTGAGTTGCGATTGGTGAAGACGTCATTGCGGATACCCAGCTTCAGCAGGAAGCGATCGGTGATGCTCCATGCATCTTCCAGGTAATACGCAGTCTGATCCACCTTCGACCCGGTAGCAGTCCGGGTAATGCCACGCGTGACGTAGTAGCCGTAACCGTCAGCCTGCATCTCCGAGGCCGGCAATGCGACATCGAACTTCTGGTTGATCACGCCCGGCTGGCCAGCCGTCATCTTGATTCGGCTATATGCCCAGTAATATCCGGCACCATAGGTCACGGTACCCTGGTTCTGCATTTCGTAATGCATGTTGTCGATGCCGCCGGTCAAGTTGTGGTTGCCCAGGCGCCAGTTCAGGTCAACTCGCAATCCGTTGGTATAAGCGGCACCATCAGTCGATGCGCCGGTTGAAGCCAACTGCGGATTGCGAATCGGGGTCCCCCCGTTGAGCAACTTATTCTGACTCGTTGCACCACTGATGAACGGATACGCCGTATTGCCAACCGGCAGGTACGGATTGTGCGTGACGCTCTTTCCGTACATCACGTTCAACGTCATGTCTTCCGACAGGTAGCTGGTGTACTTGCCCGACATGACATTGACGGCGTACTTGTTGGCGCCATTCGGGGAGTTGAACGCTCCGACCTTGTTGCTCGAGAAGTCGTAGTCGTACGCGTCGTAGTAAGAATTGGTCGTGTTCTTGATCCACGAGAACTCGACGATATTCGAGCTGTTGATGTTCCAGTCCAGCTTGCCGTAGAACTTCGGCGAATACGTCGTTGTCTTGGTCGCGACCGGCTGGCCGGCCGTGTTCGGCGTCGCCGTCCTGTCCGTCTGGGCCTTTTCGGCCGACAGGAAGAAGAACAGCTTGTCGGGGATCAGCGGGCCGCCAATGTAGGCGCTATAGGTCTTGGTTTCATAGCGCGAGCCCTTGCCCGGACGATAGAGCGTTCCCGGCTTGGACGGATCTTCATAGTCGAAGGATCCACCGGCCTGGGCTGGCGGCATCTTCGTGTGCGGATAGTAGACGTCCTTCGGGTCTTCGTTCAGCGAAGCCGGCGAGTAGATGAGCTGGCCGCCAAAGTGCCACTGGTTGCTGCCGCGCTTGCCGACCTGGTTGATCACGCCGCCGTCGGAACGACCATACATTGCGCTGTAGCCGCCGATGTAGGTTTCCTGCTGGGCGATCGAACCGTAAGGCAAGCCAACGCCACCCAAGCCACCGACCGGGTCGGTGCTGTTGTAGCCATTGATGTAGTAAGCATTTTCAGTGACACCTGCACCACCGAACGAAACGGTATTCGGCGCACGACCATCCGAAGACTGGATGTTGGCATCACCCTGCACGGCGCCCGGCGCCAGCAGCGCAACCGATTCGGCATTGCGGCCGATCGGCAGGCGAGCCAGATCCTTCGATGTCAACACGACGCGGGAGTCGACCTGCGTCACGTCGATCGCGTTGTTCTGACCGGTGACGGTGATCGTGCCGAGGTTGTTTTCCCCGGAAGAAGTCGTGGTCGCGGCGAACGACACGTCGATGGCGGCACCGACGCGAACCAGCGCGTTCTTGGTACCGACGACTGCGTCGCCCTTCTTGTCGGTCACGCTGTAGTTACCGACCGGAAGGTTGGCCAGTGCGTACTTGCCGTCCTTGCCGACGGCGACGGTGCGCGTGAAGCCGGTTTCGCTGACAACGGTGATGGTGTCTCCGGCCGAAGCCGTACCTGCCAACGTACCAGTGGTGGACTGGGCGTGGACGCTGCCTGCGAAGCAAAGGCCCAGCGCTACGGCCAAGGCACTACGCTTGATTGAATTGGATGCCATTGATTTGAACCCCATGGGTGTGGAAACACATTGAATTTCCGCCGGCGCACTGGTTTTGGACGAG
>JAFEBZ010000164.1 GCA_018242405.1 Pseudomonadota bacterium
TCGTAGTACGGGAAGGCAGCGAAGGTACGATCCTTCGGCGGACGCGAATTGAACACATTGTTCGCGATCAGGGTCATCGCTGCATCATCGTTGAAGTTGTACTGCAAGCTGGCATTGTAAGTAACCCACGGACCCACGGTATAGCTGCCATCGTAGCTCCAGGTCTTGCCGTAACGGGTACCACGTACCGTCGTACTCCACTTGCCGATATCCCAGGTAACACTGCCAGCGCCGATTTGCTTGAACTGGTTACCGTACTGTTTCTCACGCAGAAGGTCAGTTTCCGGATCGTCCGGGAACTGCTTGTACACGTGCTTGAGCGTGGTGTTGTAGTCGGCGTCGAACGTGAAGTCGCCGAAGCGGCCCGCGTCGACCTTGTACTCGGCACTCGCCGTGATGCCGGAAACCGTTTCGTCGGCGATATTGATCGGATAGGTGGAAATCGTGTTCAAGCCGCCCGGATTGACAGGCGCATTCGCCGGGTTGCGCCCGACCTGCGATTCAAACTGCTTGCATGCCGGCGAGTTGCCGTCGACCGGCGTACCGCCGCGCGTATGGCCCAAGCGGCAGTCGGCTTCTTTTTGCAGGATCGTGTCCGGATCGTAGCTGGACACTTCATTGTTGATCTTGACCCGGTAGTAGTCGGCCTTGATGTTGAACTTGCTGGTCGGCGACCATACCGCGCCTGCGCCGAACGACTTCGCCGTGATGTATTTCAGATCCTTGTTGCCGTTCTGGAAACCGGTGACCTGCACAGCGTTGTATGGCGGATTGCAATCCGTGTAGTTGTCGCCTTGCTTGAGGCGGCAGTTATAGTAGTCAGTATAGGAATTAAAGAACTTGCTGCCGTTCGAGAATACATAGCCCATGTCCGGCGCACGAAACGCAGTGGCGTAATTGGTACGCAGCAACAACGTATCAAGCGGGCGGAATTCCAAGCCCAGTTTGTAGGTGACTTTGCCTTGGCTGCTGCCGCCATCGGGCTTGTAGTTGTCGTAACGAACCGACGCATCGGCAGTCAGCATGCTGAAAATTGGCACGTTCAATTCCGCTGCCACGGCCTGGCGATCGCGCTTGCCGTTACCGCTCGTGCCGCCCAGACCGAAGAACTCACCCGCCAAGATGCCAGGGTCGACCGGGTTGTCCCAATATTGATTACCGACCTCGGCCAAGCCGGCAAAGCCGACCGAACCGGCGGGCAGTTCGAACAGATCCGTATTGGTGACGGTGATGTTCGCTTGCTGCGTGTAGGTTTCGGAATTGCTCCGCACGATACCCGAGAGTGCCAGATATTGCGCCGGGGTCATCGGCTGCCAGAAATGGCCGTTCTGGTTGACGTGATAGGCCGGATAGCCATAACCGTATGGATCGGTGCCGTCCTGCGGGCCGAGGAAGAAGTTATTTTCCGCATCGACCAAACCACGGCGCTGTTTGGAGTCGGAATCGCTCTGGGAACGATGGAACGACGCGTCATAGTTCCAATTGGAACTACCGAATGTACCGCGCGCGCCAATGTTCAAGACATAGCTGCGCTGAAGGAAATTACCGTCGTTCTGCCCTGCGACTTCTTCCGGAGCGAAAATCCGCTGGTACTGCACCAGCGCATGGTTATCCAGATCGTAGATGTAGCTGGGGGTACCGAATCCGGTCGCCCAGAACTCAGAGTAGTTGCCGCCCGTATGAGTATTGACCTTGTTCGCGCTGAGCAAGACATCGCTATACAACTGCGTGTTGTCGTTTAACTGGTACTTGAGGTTGAGATAGCCGTTGACCGACTTGAAGCCGTTGGCCATGGTGCCGTCGCCAATGCCGGTCATGGTGCCGCAATAAAGGCCGCGGCCGGGACGATTGTATTCCGCGATGGAGTTATGAAATAGATACGCAAGCCCAGCACACGCACCAGGTGGCGGGGTGACGTATGACGTGGTGAGCGGATTAAATGCCAGGAAGGTGCGCGGCACGATCGGCGGCTTGCCATTCAACGTCGGATTGTCGGCAACGCTGTCGGTGTAGGAGCGCTGACGGAAATATACCGGTTCCAGATTTTCAAACTGCAAGGCGAAGGTTGCGTCGAGTTTGCCCCAGCTATGGCCACCACCCAACTGCAAGCGCTGTTGCGCACCGCCGCCGTCAGAATAACCACCGGCGCGGTAGTCGAGCGTGACGCCGTCGATCTTCTGCTTGGTGACGATATTGATGACACCGGCAATAGCTGCCGAACCGTAGATGGCCGACTGGTTGCCCGGCACGATATCGATATGATCGACAATGGAATTCGGGATGGTATTGAGATCGACAAAGTTGCTATTGCCGTTATACAGGAACGGATAATCCGCCAACGGCTTGCCATTCATCAACACCAGGGTGAAGCTCGGGTCGAGGCCGAGCAGGCTGATCGTACTGGCGCCTTGAGTGAAGCTCGCCTGCGACTGCGAATCCTGCACGGCGCCTGTGGCGACCGGCAGCGAACGCAACGCGTCGTACACGTTGCGGAAGCCCTCTTTCCTCATGTCGTCGCCGGTGATCGTGATGACCGGCGTGGCGGTCTCGATCTGCGATTTCGGGATCA
>JAFEBZ010000165.1 GCA_018242405.1 Pseudomonadota bacterium
CGAATCATTAAAGGGTGAAGCGAGGCGTCGGCGCCCCGCCCTTGAGGTAACGCAGGTCGGTCTCGAACAGCGAGTCGACGCCGCCATCGGCATGGACGCGGGCCGCCTGCATCGCCGGCGATTCGCCGTGGACGATGAACATGCGGCCGCCCGGGGCCAGCCATTCACGGAAGTGTTCCGGGATCGCGGCGACGGCACCAGTGACACAAATCACGTCAAAGCGATGACTTCCGGTCCATGCGTAGGCGTCGGCGGTCTCGACGCTGGCATTGGCGACGCCTTGGGCGGACAGCGTGGCGCGGGCACGATCGGCCAGTTCGGGATCGATCTCGAGACTGGTCACTTCGCGCGCCAGGCGGGCCAGGCAGGCGGTCAGGTAGCCGCAGCCGGTACCGATTTCGAGCACGGACTCGTTGGCCTGGGGCAACAGCGCCTGCAGGGCGCGGCCTTCGACCACCGGCTTCAGCATCGATTCGCCATTGCCGAGCGGCAGTTCCATGTCGGTATAGGCTAGGGCGCGCAGCGCTTCCGGCACGAACTGTTCGCGCGGGACGGTCACCAGGACGTCGAGCACGCGCGGGTCGAGCACCTCCCACGGGCGGACCTGTTGCTCCACCATGGTTTCGCGGGTTTTGGCGTAGTCGATCGACATTGCTGGAACGGCCTGGAACGAAGGGACGTCAAGTTTAACTTCAACGCCCTGAAGGGGCGTCGGAATGACTGCGCCAGCATTCCAGTCCGGGCCGGATGGCCTAAGTGCCATAAGTCACCGAACCGAAGTCACCAATTCATCATTCCGGGACGCGGGGCGCTGGCGCGCAGGCATAGGCTCGAAGGAACAGATCGACCGCGCTGGCCAGGTAGGCTTTGGTGTCTTCCCCGGGCACGTGGCGCTGCACGCCGTATCCCAGCTGGGCGAAGAGGTCGCCGCGCAACAGCGACAAAAGATGAACAGTGGCGTACTGCGGATTGACGATCTCCAGCATGCCGAGGCCGACGAAGCGGGTCAGGGTGGCGGCAACGAAGGCATTGATCCGTGCCGGACCGTTGTTCCAGACCTCGAGACTGAGTTCAGGCGGGGTGTCCGCGGTGCGCATCAGCATGCGTCGACCGGCGATCGTGGCCGGAAGGATCAGGTACTCGTGGTAGGCGCACCCGAACTCGAACATGGCGCCACGCAAGTCGTTCTCGTCCCAGTCGCGGAAAAGCGCTTCCGGCAGGTTGTGTTCGTAGTGATGGCGGACTGCGGCGGCGAACAGGGCCATCTTGTCGCCGAAATGACTGTATAGCGTCAGCTTGGAGACGCCGGCGCGGTTGGCCACTTCCTGCATGTTGGCCTGGGCGAAGCCGCGATCGAGGAACAACTCCCTTGCCGCGGCGAGGATGGCTTCGTGTTTGGCTGGATCCTTGGGGCGACCACTGGACCGTACGGGTGCGTCTTCCATGGCCCGAATCTTATCGGATGGGCTGTGGCGCGGGCACGCTGGTCATTCTTGCAGTAGCGCGTAACGCAGGACTTCGCTACCGGCTTCTAGCGGTGTCGTCGTGGCCGGTCGCGCCAATGCGGCAGCCAGCGACGGCGGCGGTTCGACCGTATGGCCGACCAAGGGCTCGACGATGGTTTCGAATTTGGCCGGATGGGCGGTCGCGACTGCTGCCCAAGGGCGGCTGTCGCCGTTGGCGCGTAGCTGCTCCAGAACGTGCAGCCCGATCGCGGTGTGCGGGCAGGGCACCACGCCATGACGATCGGGAGCATGGCGGATGGTGTCGCGGATGGTGGCGTCATCGACGCTGAAGGCACGCATCGCCGCGCGCAGTTCGGCGTCACTGCGATGCCACCAGCGCAGCCGTTCGAAATTGCTCGGCGCGCCGACATCCATCGCATTGGCAAGGGTGGCGATGGTCGCGCGCGGAGCGTATTCGTCGCCATTGAAATAGCGCGGCAGCACGTCGTTGGCATTGCTGGCCAGCACGATCTCGCCGATCGGCAGCCCCATGCGTTTCGCCAGCCAGCACGCCAGTGCGTTGCCGAGGTTGCCGGTGGGCACGATGAAGTTGAGCGGCGCATCGTGGCGCGCGCGGAATTCCAGCGCGGCATGCGCGTAGTACGCCGTTTGCGGTAGCAGGCGGCCGAGGCTGATGCTGTTGGCGGAGCCGAGCGGGACGTGTGCGCGCAGATTGGCGTCGGCGAGCGCCTGCTTCACCATGCGCTGGCAATCGTCGAAGCTGCCATCGACGCGATAGGCGTGGACGTTGTCGCCGAAGCAGCCGAGGCCGTGCGCCTGGCGCGGCGAGACGCGACCATCGGGATAGAGGATGGCGACTTTGAAGCCATCGCGACGATGGAAGGCCGCGCCGACGGCAGCGCCGGTATCGCCGGAAGTGGCAACGAGGATCGTGGTTGGCATGGACGCAGCGGGATCGCGCAGGCGTGACAGGCAGCCTGCGAGGAAGCGCGCGGCGTAATCCTTGAACGCGGCGGTGGGGCCGTGGAACAGTTCGAGCAGGTGATCGCCTGGCGCTGACAGCGGACGCAACGGTGCCGGGAAGTCGAAGGCGTCGTTGCACAGTTCCGTCAACGACGATTGCAGTTCCAATTCCGCGAACCACGGCGCCAGGACTTGCGATGCTGTCTCCGCGAGCGTGGCGCCGGCGTGTTGCAGCGCGAGTTGCGGAACGCGTTCCGGCACATACAGTCCGCCATCGGGCGCGAGTCCGGCGGCGAGCGCGACATCGAGCGAGGTTGGCGCGACGCCGCCGCGCGTACTGACGAACTTCATGCGATCACTTCGGCGCGCGGGCCGTTGATTGGTGAGACCAGCGCATCGCTGGCGAAACCCGCCTGGGCGAATGCCGCCTGCATCGCCTGCGTTGCTGCGGTGGCGTGCGCGCGATCCTCAAACCAGCCGAATACGGTCGGGCCGGCGCCGGAAATGCTGGCGCCGAGCGCGTCATGCGCGAGTGCCGCGGCCTTCACTTCGGCGAAGCCGGGGATCAGCGCGGCGCGGCGCGGTTCCACCAGCACGTCGGCCAGTCCTTCCGAGATCAATGCGCGATCGCCACGCGCGAGACCAGTGAGGAACAGCGCGAGATGCTCGCTCTGCCTGACGAATTCGCCGATCGCATACGGCGCCGACAGGGCGGCGCGCGCCAAGCGCGTTTCCAGCACGAAATGCGGATGCACCGCCGCGCAGAACAATTCCGGTGCGTCGAGGCGGATTGCGCGGGTCGGCGTCGCCAGCACCACGCCGCCGAACAGCATCGGCGCGACGTTGTCACCGTGGATGCTGCCGCTGGCGACCGCCTCGCCGATCAGTGCCAGCGGATAGAGTTCCTCGCGCGACAGCGGTTGGTCGATCACCGCATTCGCGGCGACCAGGGCGGCGACGCAGGACGCCGCCGATCCACCGAGTCCGGAGCCGAGTGCGATGCCCTTGCGCAGGCGCAATTCGAAACCGTGGGTGATGCCATGACGTTCGCGCAATTCGATCAGGGCGCGGCCGGCGGTGTTCTTTTCCGGTTCCAGTGGCAATGACGATGCGCCATCGACATCGCCGGTGATCGCGGTGATGCGCACGGCCGGTTCATCAATGCGGCTGATTTCGGCAACGTCGCCCGGGCCTTCCAGCGTGTGGCCGAGCAAATCGAAGCCGACGCCGATGTTGCCGATGCTGGCAGGAGAGAAGGCGCTGGCGTGGAGTCTGGGAGCCGTCATCATCGAATCATCATCTGGGCAATGGCGAGGATATCGCCGAACACGCCGGCGGCCGTGACATCCGGCCCCGCGCCCGGTCCCTGCACCACCAGCGGATTATCGGCGTAACGGCGCGTGCGGAACTGGATCAGGTTGTCGCTGAGGCGTCCGTGCAGGCTGGCATGGCCCGGTTCCGGCGCGACCAGACCGACGCGGGCGTGGCCATCGGGATCGAGCCGGGCGAGGTAGCGCAGGTTGCGGCCCTGGGCGCGCGCAGCGTCGAGGCGTTGCTGCAACGGCGCATCGAGTTCGTGCAGGCGGGCGAGGAATTCCTCCAGGGAAACGTCGCGCAATGCCGGCGGCACCAGGTTCTCGACCACGACATCTTCCAGCGACAGTTCGCGTCCGGCTTCGCGGGCGAGGATCACCAGTTTGCGGGCGACATCGGTGCCGGAGAGATCATCGCGCGGATCGGGTTCGGTGTAGCCGAGTGCGCGCGCCTTCTCGACCAATCGTGAAAACGGCTCGCTGCCATCAAAGCTGTTGAACAGCCACGCCAGCGTTCCGGAAAACACGCCATCGACTTCCAGCAATTCGTCGCCGGTATCGAGCTGGCTGCGCAGGGTCTGGATCACCGGAAGTCCGGCGCCGACGGTGGCTTCGTAGCGGAAATGGCCGCCGCGCCGCGTTGCCGTACGAATCGCACGCCAGCGTTCGAGCGGACCGCTGCCGGCCTGCTTGTTCGGCGTGACGACATGGATGCCGGCGGCTAGCCAACCGGCGTAACGGGCGGCGACGGCATCGCTGCCGCTGCAGTCGACGATCATTGCGTGCGGCAGGTGGGCCGCGTGGACATGCGCGGTGAAGCGGTCGAGGTCGAGTACTTCGCCACCATCAAGCAATGCATGTGCATCTGCCGGATCGAGCGCGCGCTGGGCGAGATGCATGCGGCGACTGTTGGCGATGGCGCGCAGGCGCAGATCGAGTCCGCCATGATTGCTGCCGTCGCGTTGCGCCGACGCCTGCGCCAGTTGCGCCAGCAAGGCACGCCCGACATTGCCCGGGCCGATGATGCCGACCGACAGCGTCTGCGGCGACAGCCAGAACGCCGAATGCACCGCGCGCAGGCCACGGGTGGCATCCGCCGCGGAAATGGCGACGGAGATGTTGCGTTCGCTGGCGCCCTGCGCGATCGCGCGAATGTTGACGCCGGCCTGCGCCAGTCCCGCGAATAGTCGCGCCGACACGCCCGGCGTGCCGACCATGCCATCGCCGACGGCAGCGAGAATCGAGATGCCGGTGGTGACGCGCACGCCTTCGACCTGTCCGTTGGCCATCGCGACGCGGAACGCCGCGAGGATCGCGGCACGCCCGCGTTCGATCTGATCGGCGCGCACCACGCAGCAGATCGAATGTTCGGACGAGCCCTGCGAAATCATCGTCACCGATACGCCTTCGGCATGCAGCGCGGCGAACATGCGTTCGGCGGTGCCGGGCACGCCGATCAATCCCGCGCCCGCAAGTTCGAGCACGGCCATGTCGGAGACCAGCGTCAACCCTTTCACCGGTGACGCCGCCGGTTGCGAGGTTTCGGCGATCAGGGTGCCAGGTGCGGCGGGATTGAGCGTATTGCGGATGCGGATCGGCAGGCCGGCCTGCATCGCCGGCGCCATCGTCTGCGGATGCAGCACCTTGGCGCCGAAATAGGCGAGTTCGCAGGCTTCGGCGTAGGACATCGATTCCAGGCACACGGCGTCGGGCACCAGTCGTGGATCGGCGCTCAATACGCCATCGACATCGGTCCAGATGGTGAGTTCGGCGGCATCGAACAGCACCGCGAAGATCGCCGAGGAGTAATCGCTGCCATTGCGGCCCAGCGTGGTGATCGCGCCTGCGTCATCGCGGGCGACGAAGCCGGTGATAACCACGTTCGGCTGGCGATGCGCCTTGCACCACGTCGCGAGTTTGTCGCGGCTGGCGTCCCAATTGACGCCGACGCCGAGTTCGCCCGGGCGCACCACCAGCACGTCGCGGGCATCGAGTCGCGCCCAACCCGCGGCTTCATCGCCGAGTGCGACCTGCAGCAATCGCGACGACCACACTTCACCCAGTCCCTGCACGGATGCGAACCACTCCGGGCGCGAAGATGGTGCGCACAACAGTTCGTGCAACGTCCGCAATTCGCGTTCCAGCCAGACCTGCACGCTGTCGTCGGCACCGAGTTCGCGCGCGGCGCGTAGTTGATGTTCGCGCAATGTCGTCCAGTCGCAGCACCACGGCTTGGTGGAGAGTGCGGCGTTGGCGAGCGCGGTCAGTGCATCGGTGACGCCTTGCATCGCCGACACCACGACGATGCGCGGCAGGCGCGATTCCGACTGCAGCAATTCCGCGACGTTGCGGATGCGTTCGGCATTGGCGACGCTGCTGCCGCCGAACTTGTGGGCATGGCACATTTTTGCAAAGGCTCCTGGTGAGCCCCGCAGCGATCGGAAGGGGTTGCCCCGCATCCGGTTCGGATGCGGGACGGGGTGATGGATTCAGTCCATGACGCCCAGCCGCACCCGACACCGGGTACCGGTGGTAATGGTGGTGGTCGGCATGGCGATGGCGAA
>JAFEBZ010000166.1 GCA_018242405.1 Pseudomonadota bacterium
ACTTCCAGCGCGTGAAGGCCGACCAGAAGCTGCACGTCAAGGTGCCGCTGCACTTCGTCAACATCGAGAAGTCGCCGGCCGGCAAGAGTGCCGAAGCCACCGTCACCAGCGAACTCAACGATGTCGAGATCGTGTGCCTGCCGGCCAACCTGCCGGAGTTCATCGAAGTCGACCTCGGCGCCATCAAGCCCGGCGACACCGTGCACCTGTCCGACGTCAAGCTGCCGAAGGGCGTCGAGCTGGCCCACGCCATCGATGACGCGCACAACCCGGCCGTGGCCGTGGCGCGTACCACCAAGGAAGAAGTGGTGGACGACGCTGCACCGGAAGCTGCTGAAGTGCCGAGCGACAAGGGTTCGGACGCCAAGTCCGAGTAATGGCGCAGCAGGAATCGTTTCGTTCGCGCGAAACGATTCCGATCACGTGCATGGAACCCTTGCGTCTCATCGTCGGTCTTGGCAACCCCGGGACCGAACATGCGAAAACCCGCCACAACGCGGGTTTTCGTTTTGTGGATGAACTGGCTGACCGGACCGGCGCGCGCTGGTCGGTGGAAGGCAAGCTGTTCGGTGAAGTCGCGAAAGCGAACATCGACGGACGCGATGCCTGGCTGCTCAAGCCGGCGACCTTCATGAACCTCTCCGGCAAGTCGGTGATGGCGGCGTTGCGGTTCTGGAAGATCGAGCCGGAGCAGATGCTGATCGCGCACGACGAGCTCGACCTGGCCCCCGGCATCGCACGCCTCAAGTTCGATGGCGGGCACGGCGGACAGAACGGTCTGCGCGACACCATGAAGCTGCTCGGACACGGCAAGTTCGGTCGATTGCGCATCGGCATCGGCCATCCCGGACACAAGGATCGCGTCACCGGCTGGGTGCTGGGACGCGCCAACGCGGACGACGACATCCTCATCGGCCGCGCCATCGATGACGCCATCGCGGTATTGCCGCTGGCGCTGTCGGGAAATTTCAACGAGGCGATGAAACGCCTCAACACGAGCAAAGACTAATGGCGATCCAATGCGGAATCGTCGGCCTGCCCAACGTCGGCAAGTCGACCCTGTTCAACGCGCTGACCAAGGCGGGCATCGCCGCGGCGAACTTCCCCTTCTGCACCATCGAACCGAACGTCGGCGTGGTGCCGGTGCCCGATCCGCGCCTCGGCGCGCTGGCGGAAATCGTCAAGCCCGAGCGCGTGCTGCCGACCGCAGTCGAATTCGTCGACATCGCCGGCCTCGTTGCCGGTGCGGCCAAGGGTGAAGGTCTCGGCAACAAGTTCCTCGCTCACATCCGCGAAGTCGATGCGATCGCGCACGTGGTGCGTTGCTTCGAGCATTCCGATGTCATCCACGTCAACAACAAGGTCGATCCGATCGCGGATATCGAAACGATCGATACCGAACTCGCGCTCGCCGATCTCGAATCGGTCGACAAGGCGTTGCAGCGCGCCGAGCGTTCCGCCAAGTCGGGCGACAAGGAAGCCAAGGCGCGCGCCGAAGTGCTCGGCCGCATCCGCGCCGGCCTCGACGAAGGCAAGCCCGCACGCGGCATGGGCCTGAGCGACGAAGACCGCGCCGCCGTGCGCGATCTCTTCCTGCTCACCCTGAAGCCGTTGATGTATATCGCCAACGTGCTGGAAGACGGCTTCGAGAACAATCCGCACCTCGACGCCGTGCGCGCTCGCGCCGTCGCCGAAGGTTCGCAGGTGGTGCCGGTGTCGGCGGCCATCGAGGAAGAACTCAGCCAGCTCGACGACGAAGATCGCGACACCTTCCTCGCCGATCTCGGACTTGCCGAGCCCGGCCTGAATCGCGTGATCCGCGCAGCCTACACGCTGCTCGGCCTGCAGACCTATTTCACCGCCGGCGTGAAGGAAGTGCGCGCGTGGACGGTGAAGCAGGGCGCCACTGCGCCGCAGGCGGCCGGCGTGATCCATACTGACTTCGAGAAGGGCTTCATCCGCGCCGAAACCATCGGCTATGAGGACTTCATCAAGTACCGTGGCGAGCAGGGCGCGAAGGAAGCGGGGCGGATGCGCCTGGAAGGCAAGGAATATCGAGTGCAGGAAGGCGACGTTCTGCACTTCCGCTTCAACGTCTGATCGCACCTGCTGCGCTCGTCATCCCGGGCGCGCATTCGGCGCTCGTCACCTCATGGGCTTTAGCCCACTTCGGTGACTGCGCGCCTTTGCGCATCCCGGCCTGACTTCGCTCGCGACGGTGCGATCCATCGCGCGGAAAGTGCCTCTAGAATCCGGATATCCCTTCAAGGATGTTCGCCATGATTCGTTCCGCCATCGTCTCCCTCGCGATCGCCGCTGCCGGCGTCGCCTCCGCTGCGCAACCCGTGCAGCCCATCCTCGTCATCCACGGTGGTGCCGGGGTAATTCGTCGCAGCAACAATGGCGCCGACGAAGCCGATATCCGCAAGGCGCTCGAAACGTCGCTGCGCAACGGCTACGCCGAACTGAAGGCGGGCAAGTCATCGACCGACGCGGTGGTCGCCGCGCTGCGCGTGCTGGAAGACGATCCCCACTTCAATGCCGGCAAGGGTGCGGTGTTCACCCATGATGGCAAGAACGAAATGGATGCCTCGATCATGGAAGGCGAGGGCCAGCGCGCTGGTGCGGTGGCGGCCGTGCATCGCGTGCGCAACCCGATCACCCTGGCGCGCGCGGTCATGGAGCATTCCGAGCACGTGATGCTGGTCGGCGACGGTGCCGAGAAATTCGCGCAGGAGCAGGGCATCACTTTGGTCGATCCTTCCTACTTCCGCACCGAGAAACGCTGGCAGCAGCTGCAGAAGATCCTCAAGGAAGAAGCCGCCAAGCAGGCGTCGACCGATCCCGAATACGTCAAGCACATCGGCACCACCGGCGCGGTCGCGCTCGACAGCAAGGGCCACCTGGCTGCCGGAACATCGACCGGCGGCATGACCAACAAGCGCTGGGGCCGCGTCGGCGATTCACCGATCATCGGTGCCGGAACCTGGGCCGACAGCGGTTGTGCCTTCTCCGGAACCGGCTGGGGCGAGTACTACATTCGCACTCATGCGGCCAGCAATGTTTGTGCCCGGGTACAATTCCTGAAGGAGACTGCCGCCCAGGCCGGCGCCGCCGTCATCAACGGCGAAGTGGTGAAGATGGGTGGCAACGGCGGCGCCATCATCCTGACGTCCGACGGCAAGTTCGCGTTCCCCTTCAATACCGAAGGCATGTATCGCGGCTGGATCGGTGCCGATGGCGTTCCCCACGTGGCCCTGTATGCGGACGATGGCATGACCGGTGATGTCGTGCCTTCCGCGCGTTGACATCGCCAAAGTCGCACGCCAGAATAGTGGGCTGTTTCACCGCCTCGTTGTTTCGGCGGAGGGATACCCAAGCGGCCAACGGGGGCAGACTGTAAATCTGCTGGCTTACGCCTTCGGTGGTTCGAATCCACCTCCCTCCACCAGCTCGAAGCGTTGAACGGCATTCCCGGTGCGGGAGTAGTTCAATGGTAGAACTGTAGCCTTCCAAGCTACTAGCGCGGGTTCGATTCCCGTCTCCCGCTCCACCTTG
>JAFEBZ010000167.1 GCA_018242405.1 Pseudomonadota bacterium
CGCCTATCGCGGTTGTCTGCAGCCGCCGACACGCCGTGAATACGTCCATGTAGGCTCGTACGCAGCATCCATGCTGCGTACGGTCGGCGCTACAGACGAACCGCATAGGCGCCGCCGGTGGCGGCTTTCAGGGGGAGTGAGAGAGCAACAGCCCGCGTGCTGTTGCTTTCAAGTTTCCGCCAAGCAACAACACGCGCGCGGAAGTGGGTCGCCAGCGCGTGCTTAGCCGCCCGCTCGCACGTTAAAATGAGTGGCTCAATGAGCGATAAATCCCCCGTTCCAGGTATTCCGCTGCCGCGCGCCGGCCAATCGCGCGCATGGTGGCGTGCGCCTGGCACCAGTTCGGGGCTGGCGTGGGCGATCACCCGCGCCGCGCGCGAACACGACGGCCCGGTGCTGGCGATCGCCGCCGACACCCAGCACGCGCATCAGCTCGAAAACGATCTGCGCACATTGCTTGCAGGCGATGCCACGTTGCCGGTGCAGCCGTTCCCGGATTGGGAAACCCTGCCCTACGACCAGTTCAGTCCGCATCCCGACATCGTGTCGCAGCGACTGGCGACCCTGCACGCATTGCCAAACCTGCGCCGCGGCATTGTCGTCGTGCCGGTGCAAACCTTGATGCAGCGACTGGCGCCGCATCGCCATCTCGAAGGCGGTCGCTTCGATTACGCGACCGGGCAACGCCTTGATCTCGATGCCGAAAAACGCCGGCTGGAAGCGGCCGGCTATCGCAATGTGCCGCAGGTGCTCGATCCCGGCGATTTCGCCGTGCGCGGCGGCCTGCTCGACGTCTATCCGACCGGCACCGACACGCCCTATCGCATCGAACTGTTCGACGACGACATCGAATCGATCCGCGCCTTCGATCCGGAATCGCAACGTTCGCTCGATCGTGTCGATGCAGTGCGCCTGTTGCCGGGCCGCGAACTTCCGAGCGACGACGCCGCCTTCGAACGCGCGATGGTGGCGCTGCGCGAACGCTTCGACATCGATACCCGTCGCAGTGCGCTCTACCAGGACCTCAAGGCCGGGTTGATGCCGGCTGGCGCGGAAGCGTGGCTGCCATTGTTCTTCGCACCGGAACGCGACGGGCAGCGCACCTCGATCCTGTTCGACTGGCTGCCTACTGGTGCGTTGCCGGTGCTGGGCGAAGGCGCGTTCGAGGCCGCCGAGAAATTCTGGACGCAGACCAGCGACCGCTACGAACAGCGTCGCCATGACATCGAACGCCCGCTGTTGCCGCCCGAGGAGTTGTATCTCACGCCGGTCGCGTTGCGCGAACGCTTGAATCAAGGCACGCGCATCGAAGTCTGTGGCGAAGGGCATCCGCGTCGCGGCGAAGCACAGGCACTCGGCGTGCAACCGGTGACGACGGTACCGATCGCTGGGCACCAGGATCGCCCGGCCGCGGCGCTGCATGATTTCCTCGGCAATTATCCCGGACGCGTGGTGATCGCCGCAGAATCGGCGGGTCGCCGCGAAGCTTTACTCGATGTGTTGCGTGCTGCCAGTTTGCAGCCGCAGGTAACGACTTCACTTTCGGAAGTGATGGATGCCGCGAATGCACCACGCTTCGCGATCACGGTCGCGCCGCTGGATGACGGTTTCGCGCTGGATGCGCCGCTGCTCGCCATCCTCACCGAACGCCAGCTGTTCCCGGAACGCGCGACGCAATCGCGTCGCCGCAAGCGCGCCGGCCGCGAACCGGAAGCGATCATTCGCGATCTCGGCGAACTCAGCGAAGGCGCGCCGATCGTCCACGAGGATCATGGCGTTGGCCGTTATCGCGGACTGATCTCGCTCGAGGCCGGTGGCGAAGCCGGCGAATACCTCGACATCGAATACGCCAAGGGCGACCGTCTGTATGTCCCGGTCGCGCAGCTGCATCTGGTCAGTCGCTACTCGGGCGCGTCTTCGGAAACCGCGCCGCTGCATTCGCTGGGCGGCGAGCAATGGACCAAGGCCAAGAAGAAGGCCGCCGACAAGGTTCGCGACGTCGCTGCAGAATTGCTCGATATCCAGGCACGCCGACAGGCGCGCGCGGGCATGCGCCTCGATGTCGATCGCGCGATGTACGAACCGTTCGCCGCGAGTTTCCCGTTCGAGGAAACCCCTGACCAGCACGCCGCGATCGAGGCGGTGATCGGCGATGTCGGATCATCGCTGCCGATGGATCGCGTGGTCTGCGGCGACGTCGGTTTCGGCAAGACCGAAGTCGCGGTGCGCGCAGCCTTCGTCGCAGCGGCGGCCGGGAAACAGGTCGCCGTACTGGTGCCGACCACATTGCTAGCCGAACAGCACTACCGCAATTTCCGCGACCGATTCGCCGACTGGCCATTGCGCGTCGAGGTGCTGTCGCGCTTCAAGTCGGCGAAGGAATCCAAGGCCGCGCTGGAGAAACTCGAACGCGGCGAAATCGACGTGATGGTCGGTACGCACAAATTGTTGTCGTCGGATGTGCACTTCAAGGATCTCGGGCTGGTCATCGTCGACGAGGAACAACGTTTCGGCGTGCGCCAGAAGGAAGCGTTGAAGGCCCTGCGCGCGAACGTCCATCTCCTCACCCTGACCGCGACCCCGATCCCGCGCACGCTCAACATGGCGATGGCCGGGCTGCGCGACCTCAGCATCATCGCGACGCCACCCGCCAATCGCCTCGCCGTGCAGACCTTCGTCACCCCGTGGGACAGCGCACTGTTGCGCGAAGCCTTCCAGCGCGAACTGTCGCGTGGCGGCCAATTGTATTTCCTGCACAACGATCTCGAGAGCATCGCGCGCATGCAACGCGAACTCGAGGAACTGGTACCGGAAGCGCGCATCGGCATCGCCCACGGCCAGATGCCGGAGCGCGAGCTGGAACAGGTGATGCTCGATTTCCATCGACAACGCTTCAATGTGTTGCTGTGCTCGACCATCATCGAGTCCGGCATCGACATCCCCAACGCCAATACCATCATCATCAATCGCGCCGACAAGTTTGGTCTTGCGCAATTGCACCAGCTGCGCGGACGCGTCGGTCGTTCGCATCATCGCGCCTACGCCTACCTGGTGATCCCGGATCGCAAGTCGATCACCAGTGACGCGAAGAAACGCCTGGAAGCCATCAGTTCGATGGACGAACTCGGTGCCGGATTCACCCTCTCCACCCATGATCTCGAAATCCGCGGCGCAGGAGAATTGCTCGGCGAAGAACAGAGCGGCCAGATGGCGGAAGTCGGTTTCAGCCTCTACACCGAACTGCTGGAACGCGCCGTGCGCAGCATCAAGCAAGGCAAATTGCCCGATGCCGATGCGCGCGAACATCGCGGCGCCGAAGTCGAACTGCACGTTCCGGCGCTGATTCCGGAAGATTACCTGCCCGACGTGCACACGCGACTGACGCTGTACAAACGCATCAGCAGCGCCAGTGATGTCGAAGCCCTGCGTGAACTGCAAGTGGAGATGATCGATCGCTTCGGCCTGCTGCCCGATCCGGTCAAGCACTTGTTCGCGATCGCCGAACTGCGCCTGGACGCGACGCGACTCGGCATCCGCAAACTCGACATCGGCGAATCATCGGGACGCGTGCAGTTCGAAGCGAAACCGAACGTCGACCCGATGGCGATCATCCGCATGATCCAGAGCCAACCCAAGCGCTACCAGCTGGATGGGCCGGAAAAACTGCGGATCACCGACATTTCCGCGCCGGATTTCGAAACACGGCAGAAACTCGCGCGCGGACTGTTCGCGCTGCTGTCGATCTCGTCCTGATCAGTACTCGCGATCGAGCGGACTGAGGATGCCACCAGCACCACGTCCGAGCACATGCGTGTAGATTTGCGTCGTCGCCACATCCTTGTGCCCGAGCAGTTCCTGCACGGTGCGGATATCGTGCCCGGCTTCCAGCAAGTGGGTTGCGAATGAATGCCGCAAGGTGTGGCAAGTCGCCGGCTTGAGGATTCCCGCCTTCGCGCGCGCCGTTTTCACCGCGCGTTGCAACGACGCCTCGTCGATATGATGGCGACGCGTGACGCCTGCATCCGGATCATCCGAAATCTTCGACGCCGGGAACACGTACTGCCAGCCGAACTCCAGATCGGCATTCATGTACTTCCGCGCGAGGGCCGCAGGCAGCCACACCCGACCGAGGCCGCGGGCGATATCGTGCTGATGCAACAATCGCGTGCGCTCGATCGCGGCATGGAGGTGTTCGACCAGCCGTCGTGGCAACGGCACTCGCCGATCCTTGGCCCCCTTGCCATCGCGCACGACGATCTCATTGCGGGCGAAATCGACATCCTTGACCCGCAGTCGCGCGCATTCCATCAAGCGCATGCCGGTTCCGTACAACAAGGCGGCCATCAGCCACGCCTGGCCGTCCATCATCGCCAGCAAGCGTCGAACTTCATCCGGCGACAACACCACCGGAATCCGGCGCGATCGTTTGGCCCGGACCACATTGTCCATCCACGGCAGATCGATCTTGAGTATTTCCCGGTACAGGAACAACAGTGCGGACAACGCCTGGTTCTGCGTCCCCGCCGACACCTGCGCCGAGTTGGCCAGCACCGTCAGGAAATTCTCGACCTCGCGTTCGCCCAAGTGGCGCGGGTGGCGCATCCCATGCGCGAAGATGAAGCGCCGGATCCAGCCGACGTAGGCCTGCTCCGTCCGCTTGCTGTAATTGAGGCGACGCACCCGCTGGCGAATCGCCTCGAACAGCTCGGGCTGGAAACCGGACGCCTCTCGCTGCAGCTGGGCGAGATCAGTTCGCCTGGTTTCCACGACAACGGTCTTGGGAGGATCGCTGGGGCGATCATGGCCGCGACGGTCATCCCGCTCCCACCATTCGTCGCCGGGATCGTGGATCAGCAACGGGACGGACGGGAGAAACCATTGCCATATTCGTGTTACACCCTCAGTCTGCACCTGTAATCACCTGTTACACGGGCGACATGCCACATATGCAGGATGCTGATTGTGTCCGGCCCGGTTCGCTATCGGATAAGCTGTTGATGTCGGGTGGGTTTTGTCTGAGGGGTTACATAGACGCCTCGGCTACACCCTTAGTTTTGAATCCAATAGAGTGTTATGCGGCACCGGAACGAGAATTCGGGCAGTGGTTTTCTGGTCGACGTCAGGAACAACCGACCCCTGCCCTGGCAACTCCGACCCGCTCAAGCGTATTTGTCCCAAGTGACTTAATGCGAGGCGACATGCTAGAAAAGCGCTGCAGGGATCGCGCAGCAGATGCTCGCATCTGTCGCGCGGCCCCAAAGCGCTTTTCCGGCC
>JAFEBZ010000168.1 GCA_018242405.1 Pseudomonadota bacterium
CCTTGCCGCCGTGATCCCGCAATTGGTGGGCGAACGCGTGCCCGATGCGTTGCGGGCCGGCGTCGACCTCGGTTACGAAGCGCCACGGGAAGGTCCATTGTTCGCGTTGATCGATATCGCGGTGTTGCACGAGGCGCTCGACAATCTGATCGACAACGCGCTGCGCCACGCCGGTAGCGGCCACGTGGCGACGGTGAGCCTGTCGCAACGCGACGGCACCATCGAGTTGGCGATGGAAGACGACGGCCTGGGGGTCGACGACGCTGCGCTGGCCCGGCTCGGCGAACGCTTCTTCCAGATCGCCGGCGGCAATGGTGGTAGCGGATTGGGCCTGGCGATCGTCGAGGAAGTGTTGTCGCGCTACGGCGGTCGCGTGCGCTATGCGCGCGGCGCTATGGGCGGTTTGCGGGTGGAATTGCTGTTCCCCGCCGCTGATATTCCCGGAAAGGTGGATGAAACCGCCAGCTGACAAGCTGGCGGCGTGAACAATGCACCTTTCCCGCTGCAGCCGGCCGAATTCTTCTACGAAGGCGGCCCCAATGCCGTCCTGCTGACGCACGGACTCACCGGCACGCCCAACGAAATGCGCTTGCTGGCACGCGGTCTCAACCGCCGCGGCTTCACCGTGTTCGGGGTGCAGCTGGCCGGACATTGCGGCGACATGGACGATCTGCTGGCAACACGCTGGCAGGACTGGGCGACGAGCGTGCAAACCGCCGCCGAACGCTTGCGCGGACATTGCGATCGCCTGTTCGTCGGTGGCCTGTCGATGGGTGCGTTGCTCGCGCTCAATCTCGCCGCCGATCGTCCCGACCTGGTTGACGGCGTCGGTGTCTATGGTGCGACTTTCCGTTACGACGGCTGGAGCGTGCCGCGCATCGCGCGCTTGTCTGGACTGCTGCCACTGCTGAAGAAATTCAACATCGGCCGCGACCGCGTCTTCATGGAACAGCCGCCTTACGGCATCCGCGACGAACGCCTGCGTGCGCAGATCAGCACCGCCATGCAGGGCAACGACAGCAGCATCGCCGGCCTGCCCGGCAATCCCTGGCATTCGCTGGCAGAACTCCACCAGCTGGCGAAACGTGTCCGCCGCCAGTTGTCACAGGTCAACGCGCCCTGCCTGGTCGCGCACGCCAGCGACGACGACATCGCCAGCCTCGACAACGCTGAAGTGGTGCTGCGCAGCGTTTCCGGCCCGACCGAATTGCTGCTGCTCGACAACAGCTACCACATGATCACCATCGATCGCGAACATCGCCTGCTGATCGATCGCAGCGCCACCTTCTTCGATCGCATCGCCGCCAGCCCGCAACGCGCCGCCGCATGACGCCACTGGCCACCGCGCTCTGGCTCGCCAATGCCGCGCTGGATACCGGCGGACAACTCTGCTTCAAGGCTGCTGCCCATCATGGCGACAACGACTGGCGCACGCTGGCCCGGCAACCGATGCTATGGCTCGGCCTGCTCTGTTACCTGGGCGAATTCCTGGCGTGGATCGCCTTCCTGTCGCAGGTGCCGCTGTCGCTCGGCGTGCTGCTGGGATCGATCAACATCGTCGTCGTGATGCTTTGCGGGCGGCTGTTCTTCCGCGAAAAACTCACGCCCTTGCGCGTCGGCGGCATCCTGCTGGTGTGCATCGGCGTGGCGCTGGTGGGAATCGGCGCATGAGGAAGCTCTACGCGATCGGATTCCCCACGCTGATGGCGTTCGACACGCTGGCGCAAACCTGCTTCAAGCTCGCCGGCAATCATGCTCTGCCGTTCTCGCCGGATATTTCGTGGATCCTGCGCGTGGCGGAACAGCCGTGGACGTGGGTCGCACTGTGCGGCTATCTCGGCGCCTTCCTGACCTGGATGCGCCTGTTGCGCGACGCACCGATCGGCCCCGCGTTCGCCGCGTCACACCTGGAAGTGGTGAGCGTGCTGCTGGTCTCCGCGTGGTGGCTGCACGAACGCATCACCCCATTGCAAATGCTCGGCGCACTGGTGATCGTGCTCGGGATAGGATTGCTGGCGGTATCGGAATCGCGGGAACCCGCGGACGTGACTGATGCGACGCCTGGCTGAAATCCCGCCGACCGCCGGACTGCCGCCACGGCTGTCCGATTTGTTCGCATCGAAAGGCGATCTCCCACGGGCATTGTCGGCAGAACTCGGCACCGGTGGCGCACTCGTGACCTGCTCCGGCACCGCTGCATTGATGCTGGCATTGCGTGTCGCCCGGCAACGCCAACCGCGCCGCGACACCGTCATCGTGCCGGCGTTCACCTGCCCGCTGGTGGCGATCGCCGTGCATGCACTGGGCCTGCGCCTGCGCATTACCGACCTCGCCTGCGACAGTCTTGATATCGATCTCGATTCGCTGCGCGCACAGCTTGATGATCGCGTGCTGGCAGTGGTGCCAACGCACCTTGGCGGACGCGTCACCGATGTCGCTGCCGTCAAGTGCCTGGTTGCGGATTCCGGCATCGCCGTGATCGAGGACGCCGCGCAATCGCTGGGCGCGACGATCAATGGCCGCAGCATCGGATTGGCGGGCGACATCGGCTTCTTCAGCCTCGCCGCCGGCAAGGGCTTGTCGACGTACGAAGGCGGAGTGGTGATCGCGCGCGATCCTGCGTGGCTGGATGCAATGCGGGAATTGCAGGATGCGTTGCCACGAAAATCGGCATTCGAGTTTCGTCGTTGCATCGAGCTGATCGGTTACACGCTGTTCTATCGCCCGCTGCCGATGCGCTGGGTCTATGGCCTGCCCTTGCATCGCGCCTTGGAACGCGGTGATCCTGTCGGCGCGATCGGCGATCGCTTTCCAATGGATGTCCCGTTGCATCGCATGGGTGGATGGCGGCAGGGTGTCGGCGCGCGTGCAGCGCGGCGCTTGCCGACATTCCTCGACGAACGCCGCGCCTGTGCGTTGCCGCGGATCGATCGGCTGCGTGCGATTCCGGGCGTGCATGTGCATGGTGATCGAGATGGCGAACGCGGCGTCTGGCCGACATTGTTCGTGCGACTGGACAGCGAACGTCGCCGCGATACCGTGCTCGATCGCTTGTGGATGGCCGGGCTCGGCGTGAGCCGGATGTTCATCCATGCCCTGCCCGACTACGCCGAACTGCGCGACATCGTCCCGCGCCAGCATTGTCCGAATGCGACCAGTCTCGCTGCACGAAGTTTCACGATCAGCAACAGTCCGTGGCTGGGCGATGAGGATTTCGAGGCAGTCTGTCGCGTGATCGAATCCGCCTAGGCCAGTGCGGCGATCAACGCACGATTCACCGCCGCCTGCTCGCTTTGCCACGCATCGATCTCCACCATCGATGGCTGCGGCTGGTCGTCGAGCCAGCTCAACAATCGCTTGAACAGGCTGCGGTAGCGGTGGATCGAGACCTCGCCGGTGATGTCGCTGGCGACGATCCGCGGCTTCAGCGCAGAGATGACGGCAAGCGCGTCGTCGAGCAGGAAACGGCCTTGGTCCCAGTTGGTGCGCACCACTTCCGGCGCGAACACGTCCTTGTCGATCGAGAAATAGACCGGTGTTTGGTCATTCGCCATCGCGGGAATGAACTCCGCGAGCAATTGTTCCGGCGAGGCGAAGCTATGCAAGGTGGTGACACCACGTTTCGCCGCCCACGACGTATCGACATCGACACACCAGTAATGCACGCGGCCACTGCGCAGGGCACCCAGCTGGTTTTCCCAGGCGTGGGCGCTCCCGGCATCCGCGGAAAAAATCCCGAGGACATGTACGTCGACCACGCCCGGCAAGTTCGCCGCACGCCCGACCCACGACCCGCAATGGACGCCGAAAAGAAAGCGCATGTTGTCCGGATGGTTGTCGAGAACGACCACACGCAGCCGCTGCTGGCGCGCTTGGTGCTCGATCAGCGGCAGGCTGAGATGATGGAAATCGCCGCTGCCCAGCAACACCATCCCGTGCGGCTGCGCCAGTGCAGGTGCGATGTGTTCACCGAATCTCCGCAACTCCTTTCGGCTGCAGGAGAAACGCAATCGTTCCTGCCAATCCTGCAGCGGAACGCGCTCGGCCGCGCCAATGTCGCGCACGGAACCGTCGAGATCGAGGATCAGCGGCGCGCGCTTGTCCGGGACACTCATGCCGGCGCCCCTTCGAACAAACCGCGCATCCGCCGCAGCAGCCAGCGCAGCATAGGATTGCGCGGGCGCACCGCGTGCCAGGTCATGGTGAATCGCGCACCGAGCTGGCGCTTGGCCTCGGCGTCGGTCCAGCCGGCGACATAACGCTTCAGGCCCAGCAGGCGCGCGAACTCCAGGTTGTGCATCCAGCTGAGGGCATAGAGATTGTTTTCGCGCGCCTGCGGGTAGGCGAAACCGACATATTTGTCGACCAGCATGTCATGCCACGGATAGCACAGGTTCCAGCCGATCATGCGGCCATCGCGGCGGTAAACGAACACAACGCCATCACCTTCGGATTGGCGCAGCAACGTCGCGAGGTAATCTCGCGTCAATTCGTCAAAATGCACTTCGCTTTGCGCGTGGACGTTGGCGAACAATTGGTGGAAGGCGTCGATCGTCGCCTCGTCTGAGAAGCACGAGTCGCCGCAGGCGATTTCCTCGATCTCCACATCCGCGCGCGAACGCAGCTTGCGACGGATGTTCTTGCGTCGCGAGGCAGACAAGCGCCCGAGGTATTCCTCTTCGTTGGCGTGATCGATCGCCACCCACGCCAGCGGCATGCCTTCCAGCAACACGAAGCCGCGCGCTTCCAGTTCGGTGATCAGCGCGTCGCAAGCGGCATTTTCGTCATCACCCAACAGCGGTGAATTGCGCGCCAGATCCTTGACGATGAGCAGGCGCGCATCCGGATCGGCATCGCGCACGATGGTGTCGGCGAATGCCCGGGCACCCATACCCTTCGGCAACAGCGCATATTCGCTGGAGGTGCAGCCGACGAATTGCGTGTTCCAGCGCAACCACCGCGACCAGTGGCGATACCCCGGCCATCGCTGCAGTTTCCGCAACAACGGCGGCTCGAGCGTGGTGAGGATGTCGAACTTCGCGAGGAAGCGTGGCACGCCGGCAACGGTGCCGGCGACGAAATCCTTCGGCGGATGTTGTAGCCACGCCCGGATCACCACATCGGGTTCGAGCTGGGCGGTCCAGCGCGCGTCGACATCGATCGCGCGTACTGCTGCGTTCACGCCTGACGCACCGCCAGCACAGCGTTCAGGCCGCCGAATGCGAAGGAATTGCTGAGCGCCGCACGGATCTTCGCCGGACGACCAACGTTCGGCACGATGTCGAGATCGCAGGCGGGATCAGCCTGCTCGAAATTGGCGGTCGGCGGCACGAACTGATCGCCGAGTGCAGACACCATCGCCGCCAGTTCCAGCGCACCAGCCGCGCCGAGCGCATGGCCATGCATCGACTTGGTCGACGTCACCGGAATCGATTGCGCGTGCGCACCAAGCGCGATGCGGATCGCCCGGGTCTCGGTCGCGTCATTGGCCAGCGTGCCGGTGCCGTGCGCATTGATGTAACCGATGTCCGCAGCTTCCAGTTCGGCATTCTGCAACGCACGCGTGATCGACAACGCGGCGCCTTCCGCCGATGGTGCAACGATATCGCCGGCGTCGGCGCTCATGCCCGCGCCTGCAAGTTCGGCGAGGATGGTCGCGCCACGTGCCTTCGCGTGTTCCATTTCTTCCAGCACGAAGACCGCCGCGCCCTCGCCCAGCACCAGTCCGCGACGATTTGCACTGAACGGTCGGCAGCTGTCGTCGGCGACCACGCGCATCGCGTCCCACGCCTTCAGCAAACCGAAAGTCAGGCAGGCTTCGGTGCCACCGCTCAACATCACGTCGGCCGCGCCGGAACGGATCGCCGCCAGCGCCTGCGCCACCGCATGGTTGGCCGACGCACATGCGCTCGACACCGAGAACACCGGGCCGCGCAATCCATGGACCATGCTGACGTGGCTGGCCGGTGCGTTGACCATGGTGCGGACGATGGTGAGCGGATGCATGCGTTCGGCGTTGTCGCCATACAGGCGCTTGCTTTGCTCGTCGTGCGAGGTCACGCCGCCGATGCCGGTACCGATGATCGCGCCAATGCGCTCGCCTTCGGCACGCATGTCTAGGCCGCACTGGCGCACCGCCTCGTTCGACGCAGCCACCACGAATTGCGAGCAGCGATCGAGCAGCGGCAACATCGATTCGCTCATCATCGCGGCAAGATCGATACCTTCCGGCAATTGCGCGGCGACCTTCATCCGCACCCGCGCAGCCTCGGAATGACGCAGCGGCGCGATCGCCGAACGCCCTTCGCGCAAGCCCTGCCACAGCGGAGCGACGCCCACGCCGTAAGGACTCACCGCACCCATGCCGGTGATCACGACCCGCCGCTTGTTCATCGAATCAGTCCTGCGCCTTCGCTGCCAACGCGCCCTTCACCACGTCCACCAGTTGCTGCACGGTGTCACTGCCGAAGTTCGGACCCTGGTCGGGGAAGGTGATGCCGTAGTGCTCCTCGATGTCGAACAGCAGCTCGATCGCGTCCAGCGAACTGACGCCGATGTCCTTCAGCGTCGACTCGGGATGGATGGTCGCGAGGTCGATCTTGGCCTTCACGGCGATCTGTGAAGCGATCTCGTTGAAGATCGCTTTCTCGTCCGGTGTGTCGCTCATGGTTCCTCCCTCATGGAATCGGTGTCAGGCGCTCGCCTTGGCGCGGGTCAGCAACTGGTCGAGCAGCGCGATCGCGAGATCGATCTCCTCATGCGTGATGTCGAGCGACGGTGCCAGCGTGATCACGTTCTTGTACCAGCCGCCGACGTCGAGCACGAGACCGATCGGCTTGCCGTTGTGGCGCAGGTCGCCGGCCAGGCCGATGTCGACCATGCGATCGAGCAACGCGCGATTCGGCGTGAAGCCGTCGGCCTCGCAGATTTCCGCGCGTAGTGCCAGGCCGAGGCCGTCGACGTCGCCGATTTCCGGATGGCGTTTCTGCAGGTCGCGCAGGCCGTCGAGGAAGTGCGCGCCCTTCAGCGGCACCGTGCGCTCGTAATCCATGTCCTTGCCGAGACGCATCACTTCCAGCCCGAGCGCGGTCCCCAGCGGATTGGAGTTGAAGGTCGAGTGAGTCGAACCGGCGGGGAAGATCGTCGGGTTGATCAGTTCTTCGCGCGCCCACAGGCCCGACAGCGGATTGAGGCCGTTGGTCAGTGCTTTGCCGAACACCAGCACGTCGGGTTCGACGCCGAAGTGTTCGATCGACCACAGCTTGCCGGTACGCCAGAAGCCCATCTGGATTTCGTCGACCACCAGCAGGATGCCGTATTTGTCCAGCACCTTCTTGAGGTCGCGGAAGAAGTGGCGCGGCGGGATCACGTAACCGCCGGTGCCCTGGATCGGCTCGACATAGAAGGCCGCATACTCGGCCTGGTTGACCTTGGGATCCCACACGCCGTTGTATTCGGTCTCGAACAGACGCTCGAAACGCTGCACGCAGGCATCGGAATATTCATCCGGCGTCATGCCCTTGGGGCGACGGAACGGATAGGGGAACGGGATGAACATCGCGCGTTCGCCGAAATGGCCGAAACGACGACGATAGCGATAGCTTGATGTGATCGAGGACGCGCCGAGCGTGCGGCCGTGGTAGCCGCCCTCGAAGGCGAACATCAGGCTCTTGCCGTTGCTGGCATTGCGCACGATCTTCAGCGAATCCTCGATCGCCTGCGCACCACCGACGTTGAAATGCACACGCCCCTTGCGACCGAACTTGGCCTGCGCGTCGAGCGCGATGGTCTTGGCGAGTTCGATGCGGGTCGGATGCAGGTACTGGCTGGCGACCTGCGGCAGGGTGTCGATCTGGCGCTTCAGCGCATCGTTGAGACGCGGGTTGGCGTAACCGAAGTTGCAGGCGGAATACCACATCTGCAGGTCGAGGTAGGGAACGCCGGCGCCGTCATACATGTA
>JAFEBZ010000169.1 GCA_018242405.1 Pseudomonadota bacterium
ACGCTCATGGCCGGCGAAGAAGGCATCGATCTTCGTCTGCGCCTCGGCCCAGCGCGCCGGATCTTCCTTCAGGTATTTCTCGACCTGCTGGTCGATCGCGGTGTTCATGAACATCGCGAGGATGATCGGCGCCGGGCCGTTGATCGTCATCGACACCGATGTGGTCGGCGCGCACAGATCGAAGCCGGAATACAGCTTCTTCATGTCGTCCAGCGTCGGGATGTTGACGCCGGAATTGCCGATCTTGCCGTAGATGTCGGGACGCGGCGCAGGATCCTCGCCGTACAGCGTCACGCTGTCGAACGCGGTCGACAGGCGCGCGGCCGGCTGGCCGACGCTGAGGTAATGGAAGCGGCGATTGGTGCGTTCCGGCGTACCCTCACCCGCGAACATGCGGATCGGGTCCTCGCCGGTGCGGCGATACGGGTAGACGCCACCGGTGTACGGATACGAACCCGGCAGGTTTTCCTTGCCGAGGAAGGTCAGCAACTCGCCCCAGGACTTGTAGGTCGGCGCGGCGATCTTCGGCACCTTCTGGTGGCTCAGCGATTCGCGATAGTTCTCGACGCGAATGGTCTTGCCGCGCACCTGGTATTCGTTGACCTCGTCGGTGATCGACTTCAGGCGCTGCGGCCACTCGCGCAGCAGCTTCAGGTTTTCGCTGGTCAGCGACTGCACGGCGTCGTTGTAGCGCTGACGCAGGGTCAGCAGCGAACGATCAACGTCGCCCGCACCCGGCTGCACATCGTCGCTGGCATACAGTTCCAGCGCCTTCGGCAGCTTGGCATCCTCGAGTTCGCGCAGCGCTTCCCAGCAACTCTGGGCGCGATCGGCGATCTCGGACTGCTTGCCGATCTGGCTGTTGATCGAGCGACCCTGCTCGGCGATCTCGGCGAGGTAGCGCACGCGGGCACCGGGAATCAGCACGGTCGCACGCGGCTCCTTCAGCGCGGTATCGATGGCCGGCGACCACTTCTCTGCCGGCAGCGACAACTTCTCGCGCAGCAGGCGGCACAGATTGGCGAACATCCAGCTGATGCCGGGATCATTGAATTGCGAAGCGATGGTCGGATAGACCGGGACATCCTCGTCCTTGGTCTGGAACGCGACGCGGTTGCGCTTCCACTGCTTGCGGATGTCGCGCAACGCGTCCTCGGCGCCACGCTTGTCGTACTTGTTGAGCACGATCAGCTCGGCGTAATCGATCATGTCGATCTTCTCGAGCTGCGACGCCGCGCCGTAATCGCTGGTCATCACGTACATCGGGAAATCGACCAGATCGACGATCTCCGAATCCGACTGGCCGATGCCGGCGGTCTCGACGATGACGAGGTCGTAGCCCAGCGACTTCAGGAAGCTGATGCAGTCCTTCAGCACCGCATTCGTCGCCACGTTCTGGCGGCGCGTCGCCATCGAACGCATGTAGACGCGATGGCTGCGCAGCGAATTCATGCGGATGCGATCGCCCAGCAGCGCACCACCGGTACGGCGGCGGGTCGGATCGACCGAAATCACTGCGACGCGCATCTGCGGGAAGTTCGACAGGAAGCGATTGAGCAGTTCATCCGTCACCGACGACTTGCCGGCGCCACCGGTGCCGGTGATGCCGACCACCGGCGTCTTGCCCCCGGCCAGCTGCCACTGCTTGCGCAGGTGCGCGAGTTCGGATTCGCCGAGCTGGCCGTCCTCGATCGCCGACAGCACGCGACCGATGCCGATCTCGTCCTCGATGTTCGGCGCATCGTTGCCCGCGCTCTTCGCATTGGCATTGCGACCGTCATTGGCGCGCTTGACCACGTCCTCGATCATCTCCACCAGCCCCATCTTCATGCCGTCGTTGGGGTGATAGATGCGCTCGACGCCGTAGGCTTCGAGCTCGCGGATTTCTTCGGGGGTAATCGTGCCGCCACCGCCACCGAACACCTTGATGTGCGGTGCGCCGCGTTCCTTCAGCATGTCGACCATGTACTTGAAGTACTCGACGTGGCCGCCCTGGTAGGACGACAGCGCGATGCCGTCGGCGTCTTCCTGCAATGCCGCGCGCACCACGTCCTCGACGCTGCGGTTGTGGCCGAGATGGATCACTTCCGCGCCCTGCGACTGGATCAGCCGGCGCATGATGTTGATCGCGGCGTCGTGGCCATCGAACAGGCTGGCGGCGGTCACGAATCGCAATGGCACTGCGGTCTCGCTGGCAGTCGTCGATTGGCGTTCGGTCATCGTCTGGGCGGGCGTGCTCATGGCGGAATTCACGGCGGATTGCGGGGAATCCGTGATTGTAGCGCGGGCCGAAATGCCTGCCCCGTGCAGAAGGACTAGAATATGGCGCCCTCGCCGACCGGCGTCGGCGTCATTCCCCACCCCCGGACCCGCGCCGGCCATGACTGCTGGCGCCCATCGGAGTTCACGCAATGATTTTCGAAACCCTCGACACCACCGGCCACGAGCAGGTTGTTTTCTGCCACAACAAGGATGCCGGCCTCAAGGCGATCATCGCCATCCACAACACCGTGCTCGGCCCCGCGCTGGGCGGCACGCGCATGTGGCCGTACAAGAGTGAGGACGAGGCGTTGAACGACGTGCTGCGACTGTCGCGCGGCATGACCTACAAGAACGCGGTGGCCGGCCTGAACCTGGGCGGCGGCAAGGCCGTGATCATCGGCGATCCCGCCAAGGACAAGTCGGAAGCGCTGTTCCGCGCCTTCGGCCAGTTCGTGGAATCGCTGGGCGGCCGCTACATCACCGCCGAAGACGTCGGCATCGACGTCAACGACATGGAATTCGTGTTTCGCGAAACCGAGTACGTCACCGGCGTGCACCAGGTCCACGGCGGTTCGGGCGATCCCTCGCCGTTCACCGCCTACGGCACCCTGCAGGGCCTGATGGCGACGCTGCACAAGAAGTTCGGCGACGA
>JAFEBZ010000016.1 GCA_018242405.1 Pseudomonadota bacterium
CCCTTGCGGTAGCCCATCTTCGCCATCACGTCGTCGCAGGCGTCGATGCAGGCGCCGCAGGCGATGCACTCGTATTGCAGGCCGTTGCGGATGTCGATGCCGACCGGGCAGACCTGGACGCAGATCGTGCAATCGATGCAGTCGCCGAGATCTTCCGGTGCGAATTTCGGCAGCGGCTGAACTTCGGCGCCGACGGCACCATCGAAGGTGATCGTGCCCTTGGCCTGCGCGCGCGAGTCGGCGGCGCTGGGATGGCGGCTGGCGCGGAAGACGTAGTCGTAGGCGGTGGCGAGATCGAGCAGGCCGCGGCCGCGCGCGAACACGTCGGCGATGCTGCGCTTGCGCGGGCCGCGCGGTTCGCCGCGCATGGCGTCGTAGGCGATGATCAGGGTGTTGCGATCGAACATCGCGCTCTGGAAGCGCGCGTAGGGGCACATGTACTTGCAGACCTGTTCGCGCAGGAAGCCGGCATTGCCCCAGGTGGCGAACGCGTAGAACAGGATCCAGAACGTTTCCCAGCCACTGGCGTGGAATGGCAGGTTGGACCACAACTCGCGGATGGGCGTGAAGTAGCCGACGAAGGTGAAGCCGGTCCACAGCGCGAACACCGCCCACAGCAGGTGTTTGCCGCCCTTGCGCAGCAACTTGTCGCGCGACCACGGCGCGGCATCGAGCTTGATGCGCGCGTTGCGGTCGCCTTCGCACCAGCGTTCGATCCACAGGAAGGTTTCGGTCCACACCGTCTGCGGGCAGGCGTAGCCGCACCACAGGCGGCCGGCTAGCGCGGTGAAGAAGAACAGCGAGACGCCGGCGATCATCAGCAGCAGCGCCAGCAGCGGGAAATCCTGCGGCCAGAAGGTCAGGCCGAAGACGTGGAACTTGCGCGCCGGGAGATCGAACAGCACCGCCTGGTGGCCGTCCCAGCGCAGCCATGCGAAGCCGTAGAACATGCCGAGTAGCCATGCCACCGCGACCTTGCGCAGGCGATCGAAGCGGCCGCTGACATCGCGCGGATAGACCTTGCGTTCGCTGACGTAGAACGAGGTGTCGTCGTCCGTCAGGGCGATGTCGATCGATTTCTTCAACGTTCAATCCAGCGGAAGCGGGTGGTTGAAGCGACTGCCCGGGCGCAGCAGCCACCAGGTGAACAGACTGGACGACGCCGTGGCCAGCCAGAACATGAAGAAGCCGACGGTGTAACCCAGCTCGCGGGTGATCTGCAGCGACGGGAAGGTCATGTCGCGCAGTGTCAGCGGATCGACGAAGGCGAAGAACACCATCGTCGCCACGCCCGCGGCGAAGAAACTCGGCCAGGCGATCGCGCCGATGCGTTGCGCCAGCGGCCGCGGCGGGTGATCGAAGTCGCGATTGCCTTCCGTCATCGTCGTCACTTGGTGGCAGGTGTCGCCAGCTTGCCATTGCCGCCCGGATGCGAGAGCGACCAGACATAAGCGGCAGCGAGGCGCGAGCGGGTTTCGCCGAGGATCGGGCGATGCGCCGGCATGATGCCGTGGCGACCATTGGCGATGCTCTCGTGGATGGCGGCGTTGCTGCCGCCATAGAGCCACACGCTGTCGGTCAGGTCGGGTGCGCCGAGTTCCTGGTTGCCCTTGCCATTGGGGCCGTGGCAGGCCACGCACACGCCTTCATACAGGGCCTTGCCCTTGACGGCCATGAAGTCGAGCGGCTTGTCCGGTTGCCCCATCGCACGCACGTAGGCGACTACGTAGTCGACGGCGTTGTCGCCTTCCATGCCGGTCAGCACCGGACCCCATGGCGGCATCACGCCGTCGCGGCCGTCCAGCACCGATTGCAGCACCTGGTCGGGCGAACCGCCCCATTTCCATTCCTGGTCGGTGAGGTTGGGATAGCCGATCGCGCCCTTGGCCGACGAACCGTGGCAGGTCGCGCAGGTGTTGTTGAAGATCGAGCGCCCCAGCTTCACCGCTTCGGGATTGCCGGCGAGCGCGTCGATCGACTGGCCCTTGAACGGCGCGAAGGTTTCCTCGAGCGTGGCGTCATAGGCCGCCTTTTCCTTGGCCTGTTCGCCTTGCGACGTCCAGTGGCTGACGCCGGGCAGGTTGCCGAAGCCCGGGAACCAGACCAGATAGCCGATGGCAAAAACAATCGTGATCCAGAACAGGTTGATCCACCACTTGGGCAGTGGCTTGTTGTATTCGGTGATGTCGCCGTCCCAGACGTGGCTGGTGTCTTCCGGCTTGCCGTCGCCGGGGCGACGCTTCGACGTCCACCACAACAGCCACGCGCACCCGCCGATGTTGAGCACGATCAGCGCCATCACGTAAATCGACCAGCCGCTGCTCATCATTCGCGCGTCTCCCCATTGTCATCTTCCAGCGGCAGGCGTGCCGCTTCCTCGAATTCCGCGCGGCGTTTCGGACTCCACGCCCAGGCCCAGCCACCCAGGAAGATCACCAGCAACATCAGGCTCACGATTCCGGACACCATGGCTCAGTTCCCCCTCGGTGCGTGCTTGCCGAGGTCTTGCAGGTAGGCGACCACGGCGTCGAGTTCGGTCTTGCCGGCGACGTCGTCTGCGGCCCTGGCGATGTCGGCGTTGCTGTAGGGATCGCCGAGGCGCTGCAACGCGCGCATGTGGTTGGCGATCTCCTGGCCATCGAGCTGATTCTTCGCCAGCCACGGGAAGCTCGGCATGTTCGACTCCGGCACCACGTCGCGCGGATTGTTCAGGTGCACGCGATGCCAATCGTCGGAATAGCGGCCGCCGACGCGGGCGAGATCGGGACCGGTGCGCTTGCTGCCCCACTGGAACGGGCGGTCGTACACCGATTCACCGGCCATCGAATAATGGCCGTAGCGTTCGGTCTCGAAGCGCAAGGTGCGCACCATCTGCGAATGGCAGTTGTAGCAGCCTTCGCGCACGTAGATGTCGCGACCGGCGAGTTGCAGCGCCGGATAGGGCTTGACGCCCGGCAGCGGCTTGATCGTCTCGGCCTGGAACATCAGCGGGACGATTTCCGCCAGTCCGCCGAAGGACACCGCCACCGCGATCAGGATCGCCATCAGGCCGACGTTCTTCTCGATCTTCTCGTGCGGATTGGCGGGGTGCGCGCCGTGTTGCGTGTTGTCGCTCATGTCGTTTCCTCAGGCGCGCGCATCGTTGATGTCGGGAGTCAGCACCGCTTGCGGCGCCGGCGACTTCGCCATCGCGAAGGTCTTCCACATGTTCCACGCCATCAGGCCCATGCCGGACAGCACCAGCAGTCCGCCGCCGAGACGCGCGAGGTAGTAGGGATAGGTCGCGTTGAGCGC
>JAFEBZ010000170.1 GCA_018242405.1 Pseudomonadota bacterium
ACCAGCAGCGCGCCCGACACCCACATGTTGCGCGACAGCGCAAAGGCGATCGTGCACAGGCCGAATCCGGAAACCGCGTATATCAGCACGCGACCGGCGTGTTTTTCCAGTGGGTGGCGGGCGGGGTGCTGGGGCTCTGCGGCATGTGCGATGGCGTCTCGGTGGTGCTGCGCTCGACCATCCTGCAACTGGTCACGCCGGATGAAATGCGCGGTCGTGTTTCGTCGATCAACAGCATCTTCATCAGTTCGTCGAACGAACTCGGCGCGTTCTACGACGGCGTGATGGCGCGCCTGCTGGGGCTGGTGCCGGCGATCATCACCGGCGGCTGCGTCACCCTCGGCGTGGTCGGCATCACCGCGTGGCGCGCACCGAAACTGCGCAAGCTCGATCTGCGCGATCTCCACTGAGGCATACTCGGGCCTGGAGTCAAAACGGGAATCCCGATGCGCACTTTGATCATCATCGCCATCGGCATCGTGCTGGCCGCGCTGTTGCTTGCGCTGTTCCGCCGCGATGCGCGCACCTTGCGCACGGTCTTCGTCACCTTCGCCATCGCGTGGATCGCGGTCTGCGCCTGGAACATGTGGCAGGGCGTCGCCCGCGCCGGCTATGCGGTGACCGAGGAACTGCCGTTCCTGCTCGCCAATGCCGGCGTTCCCGTGCTGTTCGCCTGGTGGCTGCAACGGCGCTTGCGGCGCCACGCACGGGCGTAGACTCGACGGCGACTCCCGAGGGCACGCCCATGGCCATCGAAACCATACGTGGCAAGCACGTCACCATCCTGTTCGACGGCAGCCGCTGCATCCACTCGCGCAATTGCGTGCTCACCCATCCCGACGTCTTCGTCCCCAATGTGGACGGCGAGTGGATCCATCCCGATGCGCAGCCTGTCGAGGCCGTGGTACTCACGGCGCGGATGTGTCCGTCCGGCGCGATCCAGTACCAGCGCCATGATGGTGGCGAGGAAGAGCCCGCCCCGATCGTCAACACCGTGCGTGTCCGCGAGAATGGCCCGCTCGCCTTCAACGCCCCCTTGAAAATCGCCGGGGAAGATGCCGGATTGCGTCGCACCCTGTGCCGCTGCGGACTTTCCAAACACAAGCCGTATTGCGACAACAGCCATATCGAAGGTGGTTTCCACGCCAGCGGCGAGCCACCGATCAAGAAGTCGGAAGCGCTGGCCGCGCGCGATGGCGAACTCGCGGTCGAACCGCAGCGCAATGGCCCGCTGAAGGTCACCGGCAACCTCGAAATCGTCAGCGGCACCGGCCACACCGTCGATCGCGTCACCGAAACCTGGCTATGCCGCTGCGGTCATTCAAAGAACAAGCCGTTCTGCGATGGCTCGCATCGCAAGGCCGGCTTCGAGGCCGACGGCGCCTGACACGAAAAACCCCGCACCAAGGCGGGGTCGTGTCTCGCGACAGATTGAGCCGTTGCGAGCGCAGCAGGCTCAATCGCCCTGCTGCTTCTGCAGGTGTTCCCAGCGTTCTTGCGCGTCGATGGTGCGTTCCGCCTGCGGACGCGCTTCCAGGCGATCGAGGCCGATCTCTTCGCCGGTATCGACGCAGTAGCCGTATTCGCCGCTGTCGACGCGCTTGAGCGTGCTGTCGAGCTTGCTGATCAGCTTGCGGTAACGGTCACGGGTGCGCAGCTCCAGCGCGTTCTCGGTCTCGCGGCTGGCGCGTTCGGCGTCGTCGCCGACATCGCGCACTTCTTCCTTGAGGTTCTCGATGGTCTGCTTCGATTCCTCGACCAGTTCGCCGCGGCGTTCCAGCAGCTTCTGGCGGAAGTATTCGAGCTGCAGCGCGCTCATGTACTCCTCGTCCGCCGCAGGCTTGTAGCCAGCAGGCAGGATCGGGCGACCGCTGGCGTCATCGACCTTGTACTCGACCACGCGGATCTTGCCGCGGACTACCGGGGCCTTGACCACCGGGGTGATCGCCACAGCGACCTTGCCGGTCGGGCGCGGCACCGGGGCACGCGGGGCCGGCGGAACCGGAGCCGGAGCGGCAACGGCCTTGGCGGCGGGTTTCGTTGCAGCCTTGCCCGACGCGGCCTTGGCAGCGGGCGCGGGCTTGGCCGGAACAGCCTTCGCAGGCGCGGCAACCGGCTTGGCCGGGGCGACCTTGGCGGGCGCCGGGGTCGGCTTGGCAGCAGCTTTCACCGGTGCAGCCTTGGCAGCTGGCGCGGGGGCCGGCTTCTTGGCCGGTGCGGCCTTAGGTGCCGGAACCGGCTTCTTCGCGGGGGCCGCGGCCTTGGCCGGCGCGGCCTTCTTCGCCGGGGCGGCAGCCTTGGCAGCGGGCTTGGCCGGCGCCTTGGCAGCCGGTTTCTTGCTCACGGGGGCTTTCTTGGGTGCGGACGCCGCGGGTTTCTTGGCGACGGCCTTCTTGACGGGCTTGGCGGGGGTTTTTGCGGTTTTCTTGACTGCCACTTCGACGTCCTTACGAGATCCCTTGAGCGCGGGAAGCCGGCTGTTATAACCTGCCCACTCCCCCTCGGCAAGCGCTGAATGTTGTACCTGATCGCGTGGACATGCGGTGATTTCCCGTGAACCTGTTGCGTGACCTCGTCTCCAGCATGCTGATCGGGCTGTTGCGTGCCTACAAACTGCTGATCAGCCCACTGCTCGGCCAGCGCTGTCGCTTCCATCCCAGCTGCTCGACCTACGCGATGGAAGCGGTGCGGCGCCACGGACCGCTCCGTGGCAGCTGGCTGGCGGCCAGGCGCGTCGGCCGCTGCCACCCCCTCCACCCCGGCGGCCACGATCCCGTGCCGCCCGCCTGACGGACCCACCGATGCCTTCGATCCTCATCACCAATGCCCGCGTCGTCAGCGACGGCCGCGAGTTCGACGCCGACGTCCGCATCGAGGGCGAACGCATCGGGCTGATCGGCGACAGCCTGGCGGCCAAACCCGGCGAACAGGTGGTCGACGCCCGCGGCGCCTGGCTGATGCCGGGCATGATCGACGCCCAGGTCCACTTCCGCGACCCCGGCCTGACCCACAAAGGCGACATCGCGACCGAATCGACCGCTGCGGTCGCCGGCGGCACCACCAGCTTCATGGACATGCCGAACACCCGGCCGCCGACGCTCGACCGCGACGCCCTGGAGGCCAAGTACGCCAGCGCGGCCGGTCGCGCCCGCGCCAACTACGGCTTCTACTTCGGCGCCAGCAACGAAAACCTCGAACAGATCCGCAGCCTCGATCCCAAGGCCTCGCCGGGCGTGAAGGTGTTCATGGGCGCGTCGACCGGCAACATGCTGGTCGATGATCCCGAGGTGCTCGACGGCATCTTCCGCGATGCGCCGGTGCCGATCATCACCCACTGCGAAGACACGCCGATGATCGAGGCGAATCTCGCCGGCTACGTTGCGCAATATGGCGATGACGTTCCGGTGCGTTTCCATCCCGACATCCGCAGTCGCGAGGCCTGCCTGAAATCGTCGCGACTGGCGGTGGAACTGGCGCGCCGCCACGACGCCCGCCTCCACGTACTGCATATTTCCACCAAGGAAGAACTCGACCTGTTCGAACGCGGGCCGCTGATCCGCGCCGATGGCAGCCGCAAGCGCATCACCGCCGAAACCTGCGTGCATTTCCTCCAGTTCGCCCGCGACGACTACGAGCGCCTCGGCAACCTGATCAAGTGCAATCCGGCGATCAAGGACGCATCCGACCGCGATGCCCTGATCTGCGCGATCGCCGATGACGTGATCGACGTGCTCGCCACCGACCACGCCCCGCACACTTGGGAAGAAAAGCAGCAAACAAACTACCTGAAAGCACCGGGCGGCCTGCCGTTGACGCAGTTCGCGCTGCAGTGCGCGCTCGAGCGCGTGCACGATGGCTTGCTGGCGCGCACACAGGTGGTACAGAAGACCGCGCATGCACCGGCGCAATTGTTCGATGTCGTCGATCGCGGCTTCGTGCGCGAAGGCCAATTCGCCGACCTCGTGCTGGTCGAAGACGCGCCCTACACGGTGAAGCGCGAGGCCGTGCTGTCGAAGTGCGGATGGTCACCATTCGAAGGCATGACCTTCCGTTCGCGGATCGCGTCGACCTGGGTCAACGGACGTCAGGTCTGGGATGGAACGAACGTGATCGGTGCGGCGGATGGGCAGCGGCTGCGGTTCAACCGCTGACCACGGCCACCGCATCGTGCGCGTGCAGGCTTTCGAGATGGCTGACCTGCACGCGGTAATGACGACACGCATCGAGCGTTGATACCGCTGCTGCGACGCGACGCGCTGCGTCCTCGCAGAACATCAGGTTGGCGGCGTTGGCTTCGGCGAAGGCACGTTCGTCCTCGCGCTTGACCGCGGTCTGCACCGGCGTGCCGAGTGCGCGTTCGATCCCGTCGACCAAAACGGCGACCGGCAATGCATCCACGCCATCGGCGAGCTCGACGCGCACGCGGGCGATGCTGCGTTGCGCATGCGGCGTCGCCGCCATGCCCGCAGGCGAAACCAGCCACGCAGCGATCTCCGCGGCACTGCCGCCATCGGGGAAGGCGCGCAGGAAATGTTCGGAGATCACCTGCCGCGACAGCGCCGCCGACGCCGGACAGGTGCTGGAGTACTGGATGTCGACGGTGAAGGCGATCTGCAAGCCGTCGCGCCCGAGTTGCGCTTCCACTTCGAGCGGATAGTCGCGCCAACCGGAATTGGCACTGGCCAGCGCCGGGCGTTCGAGCAAGTCGCTGAAGCGCAGGCGCAGGCGCGCCGCGGTGCTCAGGCCCTGCTGCGAATCGATGCAGTCCTGCAGGAAGGCGCGGATGCGGGAAACGGAGATGTCGCCATTGGCCAGCGATTCCTGCAGGTGCAGATACAGGCGCGACATGTGGATGCCGCGCGTGCCGGCCACAAGGTCGACGAAAACATCGGCGATGGCCGGCACAACGACGCCATCGCGGCGCAGCGGCAGGGCGATTCCTTCCATCCCGACCCAGTCCAGCCCGCGCGCATGTGCGGCGGTTTCGTGGGCGACATCGGCCAGGGGGGATTTGCGCGATTCCAGATTCATCGGGCCATTTTAACGGCCACGGGCCGAACGCCACGCCAACACCAGGGTGCACCAGCGCGACAACCGGATGGCATCGCCACTGCGGGCGGC
>JAFEBZ010000171.1 GCA_018242405.1 Pseudomonadota bacterium
CCGGTCGCACGGTGCTCGGCCATGGGCGCGTTCTGGTCGATCGCCATGGGCCGCATCAAAATGGCGATGCGGGCGCCCTTTGCATCCGCATACATCAGAAGGCCGGCGGGACCATTTTGAGTGGCGACGATTCGTCCACCGATGAACCGGTAACCTTCGCTCGAAAGATCCGGGAATGACACCGGATGTGCCAATCGCGCTTCGAGCCAGCTGGCGAACGCGGCCTTGTCCCTGGAAACGATCTCGACGGGGCGCTGCTGGTCCGGACCGAACACCATGTAGGCATACGTGGCTTCGTTGGCGAGTGCCGTGATGCCATGCCGTTCCTCTGCACCGACGCCCCGCAGCAACCAGCCCGCGCTGCCTCCGGCCAGGAACAGCAATGCTGCGGCCGCCGCCGCTTGCCAGGCAAACCGACGCGGACGCCGACGCGCGGCCACGAGATTGGCCAGATTGAGGTGTGGCGGCACGGGCTCACGGGCGATGGGATCCAGTGCTTCCGCGAGGATGGCGCGTTGCCGCGCGAATCCCTCGTAGCGATTTGCCAGTTCGGGGTTCTCCTTCAGGTATTGCTCGACTTCGGCCCGGCGTGATGGCGACAGGACGTTGTCGACATAACCATGCAGATCGTCTTCGGAAATGGGGCGATTCATTTGACCCTCCTGAGATGCCCCGCGTTGTGTCCCCGGCCAGGCATGCCCGTCTCCATCATCGCGTGCAGGCGATGCCGCGCGCGGGACAGTCGCGACATCACCGTACCCAACGGCACACCGAGGACGTCGGCGGTTTCCGAGTAGCTCAAGGCTTCCACCGACACCAGCAAAAGCACGCTGCGCTGGTCTTCAGGCAGCGTGGCCAGCAAGCCGAGGACACGGTGCAACTGGAGATGATCCTCCTGCGACCCGGGAACGGCGAGCACCGATTCGTCCGTGTCCTCGATCCCGACATGCGTCCCGCGACGGGCGCTGCGTTTCAGCTGGTTCATCGCCAGGTTGTGGAGGATGGTGAATACCCAGGCCCGGGGATTGCCATCCACGCGACGCTGATGCCAACGACTGATCACGCGTTCCAGGCAGTCCTGGACGAGATCGTCGGCGGCCTCCGGATCCCGGATCATGCTGCGGGCATAGCGTCGCAACGAGGGGATCAACGGTTCGACCAGGGGCATCATGTCGTGCAACGCGCATCTCCCGTTCTTGCCGCGTCACGGCCCGTTCGACTGCACCTGCACGGGCGCACCGTGCGTCTCGATGGTGCCCGGCGCCACGACGACGTAGCGTGATCGTTCGTTTTGACCCGCATGCACGACTTGCCGGATCGGTCCGACGGTATTGACCACTGCGGATCCGGCGGGATTTGCCTTGAACGAAGCCAACGGCTCGATCCGGCCCGATCCATCCGGATTGTCTGCCAGACCGAGGATATATGGTTGGCGCGGTTCCAGTCCGGCGATGGCCGCCTGCAGGACCTGCACCAGGCCCTGGTCGAACAGCGACACGCTGGATGCCGGCCCGGCATTCGATGGCGCGCCGAGCGCACGGAGCGAGAGCTGGATTTTCGCGGCGGCCGGGCCAAGCGGTTGCAGGCCCGCGACGCCCTCGCCCTCGCGCACCGCACCCGGCACATACACCACTGCCTGCGGTGCCTGGCCGACCGGGATTTCCGCCACGACGCGCTGGGACTTGGTATCGATGACGGCGATCGCATCCGCGTTTTCAAGACCGACATACATGCGCGTGCCGTCGCCGGAAGGCCAAAGCCCGTGCGGCAACGTGCCGACCGGGATCACGCCCGCCGCCTCGAACGTATCCGTCCTGAAGACCTTGACGCTGTTGAGCGCACCCACCGTGACATATGCGAACGATCCCGCCTGCGTGCGCGCGAAGTTGACGTGATTCGTGAGGGGACCGGTGTCCAGCGTTTTCTTCAGCGCGAACGGCGGTTTGGCATCAAGCACCATGACCCTGCCGATGTCCTTGAGGGTCAGCCAGACCTGGCTTCCATCAGGAGTGACGGCGATATTCGGGCAGAACGGTGAATCCTGCCTGATCCGCCCGACAACGCGATGGTCGGACACCCGGATCACCACCGTTTGCGCGATGAACGAGGAACAGACATATCCGTATTTGCCGTCAGGCGAGAAAATCTGCATGCCGGGGCCATTGTCGACCTTGATCCGGGTCTTCTCGGCGTAGGTCTTGGGATCGATCACCGAGATGTAATTTTCGCCGCGAACCGTCACCCAGAGTTCGCGCCCGTCCGGCGTGAAGAACGCCTCGTGCGGAGAACGGCCGAGGTAAGTCGTCGCCTTGACGGCATTGGTCGCAGTGTCGAGGAAACTCACCGAGTTGGAGCCGATGGCGACGACCGCGAGCGTGCGACCATCAGGGGAAAAGCCGAGTCCATGAACCAGAAGTTGTCCGCGATACAGCGGGCTGAGGCTGGAAGGCTGGGCATCCCCCAATCGCACCACGCCCAACAGGCGATTCTGTTTCGGATCGATCACGGACACCGTATTCGAGTACTGGTCCGCGGAGTACAGGCGATCGCTGGCGGAAATCGGAATATCCGGGGAGGCAGCGGATCGCGGCGCCTGTCCCGCGGAGGCCAAGCCAGCGGAAACAAGGCCGAACAGAAGCGGGAGTGCAAGTTGGCGGGCGCGCATCGTCAGTGTTCCTGTGAGTGGGGAGAAAGAGCCTTCGGCAGGCCGGGGACTGGAGGTTCGATTGCAAGCCGCATGGCCCGGATTTCATCCTCCTGGGTGACGATGATTTCCTGGGCGAGGCGGCGGACCGCTTCGTTGTGGCTGGAACGCAATACGGCGCGGGCCATGTCGATCGCGCCCTGGTGATGCGGGATCATCATGGAGACGAAATCGCGATCCACGTCCCCCGTGGGGGCAACGTGCATGTCCTGCATCATGCGTTCCATCGCCGCATCGTTTTCAGCCAGGAATTCGATCGCCTCCGGCGACATCGGGGATGTCGCTCCATGGCCCGGAGAATGCAGATGCGAAGCCTGGGCGAGTGCGGTTGGGCTTCCTGCCGCCCACAGGACGAGGGCGAGGATCGTGCTCCCGACGGTTCCGTTTTTCTCCATTGGTGCTCCCTGTTCGTCATCGCGGTTACTGATAGGACACCCTGATGGCCGGTTTATTCCCATCCCGGGCACATTGGGCGAATCGGCACAGGATTCGAGCGCAGGCGAGGCATTTCTTTCATCGACAAGTCGACTAAACTGCGCGCCGTGAACCTGCTGCGCCACCCCGCCCTTCGCTTCGTCAGGCTGCCGGCCCTGCTGGCGGTGCTGTTGCTGGCGACGCTGCCGACATTGGGGCGGCTGCAGGCCACCACATCGATGGCCGGCATGCACGCCACCAAGGTCGCGCTGTGCACCGTCTCCGGATTGCGTTCGATACAACTGGAGCTGGCGCCGTCGCACGACGCGACGACGCCAGTCGCACCCGAACATCACCAGCACGACGACTGCGCCTATTGCCCGCTGCTGGCCGGACTCGTGCAACTGGCGGTCACGCCTGCCCTGTACTTGCCGCCACCTGATGCAAGCAAGCGGCCACACGCTCGAACCACAACACGCATCACCTCGGTCGCCAACACCGGGCTCGGTGCACGCGGCCCTCCGTACAACTTCGCGTCGATCACCACCTGATCCGCCCGCGCGTTCGCGCGCATCCGTCTTGTCCGGAGTCCACATGTCCGTTTCTCCCCGTGCGATGCCGCATGCATCGCTGCTGGCTGCTGCCATCGTCCTGGCACTGCCCGCGATCTCGCTTGCGCAGTCCCCGCCATCGCAATCTCCCGAGCCCGCCAAGCCGTCGGCGCAAGTGTTCGACACGCTGACGATCCGCGGCCTGCAGCCAACTTCGCTGCCGACCCAGGTCCCGACCACGATCGAAGGGATCACCGGCGATGCCGTGCGCGAACGCATCAACGCAACCGATGCCGAGGATGCGCTGAAATATTTCCCCAGCCTGCTGGTCCGCAAGCGCTATGTCGGCGACTACGACCACGCGGTGCTGGCCACGCGCGCATCGGGGACCAACAACAGCGCACGATCGCTGGTCTATGCCGACGGCATCCTGCTGTCGAACCTGCTGGGCAACGGTGCGACGTTCACGCCGCGCTGGGGCATGGTCGATCCCGCCGAGATCGAACGCGTCGATGTCCTTTACGGGCCGTTCTCGGCGGCCTATCCCGGCAACTCCGTCGGCGCGGCCGTGGATTACGTGACGCGGATGCCCGATCGTCTCGAAGTCCACGCGCGCGCCGGCTATGCACTGGAGCGTGCGCGGGTTTACGGGACGCGTGGCGACTTCCCGGCACGCACGTTTGGAGTCTCCGCAGGTGATCGCTGGGGCACGCTGTCGGCATGGCTGTCCGTGAACCGCAGCGACAGCAATGCACATCCGATTTCCTTCGCCACCCTGCCCGTAAGTACTGGCAAGAGCGGCGCGCCTGCGACAGCCGTGACCGGCGCGATTGCCGGCGAGAATCCGCGCGGCCAGCCGTGGTACGTGGTCGGCGCATCCGGACAGACGCATACCACGCAGGATCTGGTGAAGTTGAAGCTGGCCTGGGACATCCGTCCCGGACTGCGGCTGAGCTATCTCGTCGACCAATGGCATAACGATGCCGAACGCGGCGCTGAAACCTACCTGCGCGATGCCAACGGAACTCCGGTGTACTCGGGCAACGTGGCGATCGATGGCCTGAACTACACGCTCGCCGCCACCGCACTGCCGCTGCAGCAGACGGAAATGAAACACCGCATGCAGGGCATCACCCTGCGCCAGGGCGGCAATGGTCGATGGACATGGTCGCTGGCTGCAAGTCGCTACGACTATGTCGTCGATCGCGTGCGTTCACCATTGGTGGCGCTTCCGTTCTCGGATATTGGCGGCAGTGGATTGGTGGCCGACAGCCACGGTACCGGCTGGACGACGTTCACTGCCCGCGCGACCTGGCATCCTGCTGCACACACCGTCGAATTCGGGATCGGCGACGATGCATATCGCCTGCGCACGCAGGTTTCGTCATTGCAGGATTGGCAGCATGACGCCGCTGGCCCGCGCGCATCGGCGTTCGCGGGAACCACGCGGCTGGCCAGCGTATTCGTGCAGGACACCTGGCGCATCGCGCCACGCTGGACATCGATGCTGGGTTTGCGCAGCGAACGCTGGGAAGCACGCGACGGCCTGCTCGCCAATGCGGCGACAGTCTTGCGATTCGCTCCGCGCAACCAGTCGTCGCTGTCGCCCAAGGCTGCGCTCGAATTCCTGCCCTCGCAGGACTGGTCGCTGAAGGCATCGATCGGCCGCGCCGTGCGATTCCCCACCGTGAGCGAGTTGTACCAGGGCACGATCGCCAGTGGCAGCATCGTCAACAACGATCCGAGCCTGCGACCGGAACGTTCGGTCACCTCGGAACTGTCGGCGATCCGCAAGAGCGACCACGGCGACGTGCGCGCGACCGTGTTCAACGAATTCACGCGCGACGCCCTGTATTCGCAGACCGACGTCACCGTCGTGCCGAACGTGACCAGCATCCAGAACATCGATGCCATCCGCACCCGCGGACTGGAACTGGCGACGCATGCGAACGATGTCGGCATCGCCGGCCTGGAACTCGATGCCAGCCTGACCTGGACCGATTCGCTGATCACCCGCAATCATCGTTTCCCCGCGAGTGAAGGAAAATGGCAGCCTCGCGTGCCGCGCTGGCGCGCCAACCTGCTCGCGACCTGGCGCGCGAACGACCACTGGAGCATCACCGGCGGCGTGCGTTACAGCGGCCAGCAATACAACACGCTCGACAACGGCGACATCCACAGCCACGCCTACACCGGAACCAGTCCGTTCCTGGTTGCGGACATCAAGCTGCACTATCGCCGCGACGCACACTGGAGCGGTGCGTTCGGTGTCGACAATCTCGGCAACCAGACCTACTGGGCCTTCCATCCCTACAACCAGCGGACGTGGATGGCGGAGTTGCGCTATGACCTGTGAGAGAGGATCACTGCCTCAGCGCGCGGGCGCATCGGCAAGCTGCGAAAATTCCTGCCCCGCCATCCGCAGGCTCTTGCGCAGATAGGCGCGCAGGCGCTGGCCCGGCAGCTCGGGCGCGGGACCGCCGAGGTGCTTCTGCAATATCGTTTCCATCGCGAACAGGTAGGCCTCGCGTGGCACCGGATCGACCGGCGAATGGCCGCCGTTCGGTTCGACCAGCAATGTGACCGGACGATGCAGCATCTTCAGCGTCGCGGCGTAGGTAACCACCTCGCGGATCGCCACCGTGCGGTCCGCGCCGCCGGCGATGATCAGCAACGGACGCCGCATCATCACGGCGTTTGCCAGCGGCGATTGCGCATGCAGGCGCGCATAGGTCGCCGGATCGGTGGAATCCAGCGACAACGCCGCCAGGGTCTGCTTGAGCGAGCGGTCGGGCAGATCGCCCTGGTCGCCGGCATCGATCAGCCAGCGCATCGCATGACCAAGGTCCGCCGGCGGCGAGCCGGCCACGCCGACCTTGAACAGTTCGGGCTGGAAGGTCACGCCCAGCAAGGTCGAATATCCGCCGAAGGAATGGCCGACGATGCCGACGCGATCGGCGTCGCCGATGCCCTGCGCCAACAACCAGCGCGTGCCTTCGACGATGTCCTGTTGCACGCGGCCGTTGCCGTAGTCGCCATTCGCGGCGAATGTGTAATCGCGTCCGTGGCCATTGGAACCGCGGAAATTCGACTGGAACACCACATAGCCGCGGTTGGCGAGGAACTGGGCGACACCGTCGTAGCCGGGGCGGAAATGGTTGATCGGGCCACCATGCACCTGCACGATCAATGGCGCGCGCGCGGCGTCCACGCCCGGCGGGAGCAGCAGGAAGCCGCGCACGCGCATGCCGTCCGAGGCGCGGTAGTCGATGGCGATCTTGCGCGCCAGCGCGGCTTCCTTCGGCGGTGCTCCCAATGAGGATGTAGCAGTGATCCCGGGATCGTCGAGGATCCGCCGCAGGTTGCCGTTGCGCGGGTCGTACAGCCACCAGCGCGGATCGCGCAGGGTCGAGGCGCGCTCCGTCAACAACCAGCGCGCGGACGGGCCGTCGCCGACCTGCACGTCGATGTCGCGGCCCGGAAATTTACTCACGATGGCCGCCACGGTTGCCTGCGCCGCGCCGATGCCGTAGGTCGCGGCGACGGTGCTGCGATAACTCGCGATCAGCGGTTGCTGTGTGCGCGGATCGAGTTCGATTTCGTCGAGATCGGCCTCGTGGCGCGGATCTTCATGGATCGTCTGCAGCTTGTCGTCCGGCGTCAGGCGCAGCACGCGACGGAAGTTTCCTCCCGCTGCATCGCTGCCGGGATTGCCTTCCATCAGCAGGCTGCCGTCAGGCATTGCGGCCAACAGGTCCAGCTTTTCCGTCGGCTTGAGGTGCAGCACTCCGCGCAACGATCCATTCGGAAGCACGCGATACAGCGCATCGTGGTCGCCTTCGAAGCGCGCCAGCGCAACGACGCGGCCGCGCGCGTCGAGTGCGACATCGTGGATCCAGCGCGCCTCTTCGCGCAGCAGGGTGGACTGGCCGCGCGCATCCAGGCGCATGACGCGCCAACGCTCGCCCTTGCCCACCGCGATCCGTTCGCGCAGCAGTACCGCAGCCGGCTGCGAGGGATCGAGCTTCATCACCCGGCGCCGTTCGCTGCCGCCCAGTGGCACGCGCACGCCGCCACGGCCATCGATGCCGACGATGACCAGCGAACGCGGCGCGCGCAGGAACAACCAGCGCCCATCGCGCGACCACAGCAGTTGTTCAGCCTGGGTGCTGCCGACCAACAGGCGTGCAGCGCCGCCCTTCGTAGGCAGCAGCCACAAACCGCGCGAATCCTTCTGCTCGCGCAGGTAGGCCACGAAATCGCCGGCCGGCGACAGCTGCGCGGCGGTGAGCGTGCGGTTCTCGAGGAAGGCCGTGCGCGGCAGGCGTGGCGCTCGCGGCAAGGCGCGCTGAGCGGCTTCCACGCTGCGCAGACTTTCTTTCGCCTGCGCCGGCAAGGCGCGCGGCGCGGACAGCAAGGCGCACAGCGCGAACGCAGCGCACAGGTGACGGAAGATCGTCATCGTCAATCTCCGTCCTGCTCAGGCCACGACCGGCTGCGAATCGGGCGCAGCCAGCGGCAGGGTGTCGCGGCGTGGATACATCAGCCACAAACTCACCAGCGCCGGCAGCCCGACCACGCCGCAGAGCAATACCCAGGCCCAGCGGCCGCGCGGCGAATGCGCCTGCTTCCCGCTCAACCACACCGCCCCGAGCAGGGACAGCAGGCAACATGCGGCAGCCAACCACAACACCGGTGCCGGCATCGGCTCGGGCTTCGCGCGCAGCGGATCCTTCGCGGCGAACAGATCCTGCGCGCCCAGGCAGATCACGCGCAGCACCGGCGACAGCCAGGTATTGCGATTGGTGTAGAGGGACGGCACGTCGATGGACAACGCGCGGCGCGCGACTTCCCGCGCCTGGCCCTTGCCGTCCACGCGCAGGACCTGCTGGTAGGGATGCTGCAGTTCGCCGCTCCACACGCCCCAGGTATATGTATACGAGATCAGGTAGCCGTCGAGCAGTTCGACCACGTCCATCCGGCTGAGCTTGCCCACCTGATCCGGCATCGGCACGCGCATCAGCGGCTGCAGCAGGTCGAGCCCGTTGGTCGCCTCGCGGCCGGGATAGAAGTAGGCGGCGCGGTCGCTGAGCACCAGCAGGTTGTCGCCGGCCGGTTCCGGCGGGCTCGCCATCACTTCGCCCTGCGGCAGACGGATGCGTTCGTAGATGCGCCCCTGCCCGTCGTCGTACTGATAGGCAGCGTGCGCGTTGTACAGGTAGTCGGCGGCGAACGGCATGGTCGGCGCCGGGAATGCGAGCTGTGTTTCCTCGCCCACGCCGAGCTCGCCGCGCGCGCGTTTGTCCAGCGTGCCGTAACCGACGAAACGCATGCGGTCGTGCGTGAACACCCAGTTGATGTTGCGCTCGCCGTCGGTGAATTCCATCGGTTGGAGATTGGTCATCTCGCCACGGCGCGGCAGGTTGCGCAGCGGATAGCGCGTGTACACGTCGGACAGCGCAATCTGCTCGCGCCACAGTGCGGCCTCCGGATCGCGGCTGCCGGCGATGCCCATCAACAGCATGTCCTTGCCTTCGGCGCGGTCCGCCTCGATGTATCCGCCCTTCGGCGGCACGGGCATGTTGAGCGGATGCGTACCGCTCACCGTCCACAACAGTTCGACGCCGAACCCGAGCATCCACAGCAGGAAATACGCGCCCACTTGCACCGGCAGCGCCACCGCCAGTACCGCGGCGGGATTGCGCGAGGGCGCCGCCGGATCCGGCTTGAACGCGATCGCAAACAAGAGCGCGAGGAAGCCGATGGCGACGACCTGCACGCCCAGCATTGCCACGCCGGAGGCCTGCGAATACATGAACAGGTTCGGCAGCAGGAAGGCGGCGAACGAATAACGGCGGTTGCCGACCATCGTGTAGGCACCGGCGAGGTAGCCGGACACCGCGATCAGCCAGCCGGCAATCGGCAGCAGCCAGTGGCGCAGGTCCACCACGCGCGCGGTCATCGTCTCCTGGTACAGCGCGACCAAGGCGATCGGCAGCGCCACCGCGACCAGCAACAGCAGCGTACCGGCGCCGGTCAGCGCGCCGGCGATGCGCAGGCGATGCAAGGGCCGGTGCAGCAAATTCAGCCAGTGATTCGGCTTGCGGTAGCTGCCCATCTGGTAGAGGCCCAGCGCGATGCCCGCCAGTGCATACACCGCGGCGAACACCTGGTAGACCAAGATGGGTTGCTGCGCCAGGTCGACGATGCGGCTCATGAAGCCCAGCACCGCGACGTTGGCGAAGGCGGCAATCGCCGCCCACAGGCGGAAGCGCAGCAGCTCGCCCTTGAAGAGATCGATCATGTGTATGTCCTCGTGTCCCCGTGCGCTCAGGCGGCTGCCGGCGCGGCATGATTCTTGGCAAGAAAGGCGTTGACCGCGCGATCGAGGCTGACAGGCATCGATTGCACGTTGCGCGCCCCGGCTTCGCGCAACAGGTGTTCGAAGCTGCTGTCCTGGTCAAGCACCAGGTAGTGATGCAGGCCATCGAGTCGCTGCACTTCCAGCAAACCGGGCAAGGTGCGCGGATCGGGGCCCTTGAACGGCACGTCGGCCACCCAGTGCGTCACCCGCGCGGTGAACTCCTCCGGCGCCGACATGTTTTTCAGCTGCCCCTGTTCGAGGATGACGAGGTTGTCGGCGACGCGTTCGATCTCCTCCATCTGGTGCGAGCAATAGATCACCGTGCAGTCGTCGGTGGCGTTGCTGTACATCAGCGATTCCAGGAAAGCGCGCTTGGCGACCACGTCGAGGCCCAGCGTCGGCTCGTCGAGCACCAGCAGTTCCGGTTGCTGCGCCAGCGCCAGCGCGAGATTGAAGCCGGCGCGTTCGCCGCGCGAAAGCTGGTTGATCTTCTGCTCCGGCAGCACGTGGTAGTGGCCGATCACGCCATCGAAAGCCTGCTGGTTCCAGCGCGGATACTGGTGCCGCTGCATCGCCATCACCTGCGATACCCGCATCCAGCCCGGCAGCGTGTGTTCCTCGTTGACGAAGCCAATTCGGCTGCGGTCATCCGGCGTGAGCTGCTGGCTGTCCTTGCCAAGGATGCGCGCCTCGCCCGTCGTGGGCGGCAGGAACCCCAGCAGGATGCGGAACAGGGTCGATTTGCCGGCGCCATTGGCACCGACGATGGCGTGGATGCGTCCGCGCGGGATCGCGAGATCGAGATGATCCAACGCGAGTTTGCGCCCATAGCGCTTGCTCAGCGCGCGGGTTTCGATGATGTAGTCGCGGTCTGCGTCCATGTCGGTTTCCAGTGCAGTCGGCTCAATGCGGCTCAGGCGGTCTTGCGGGGAACAAGCAGGCGAAACTCGTGCGCGATGCGCGCCTCCACTTCGTCCGGCGGAAAGCCGAGCGGCACCACGTCGTTGACGAAGCGACCGACGGCGTCATCCAGTCGGCGTTCGCGTTCCGCATCGGACAGGCGCTGGCGCGGCAACGCGACGTAGAAGCCCATGCCCTGGCGCGACTCCAGCCAACCCTCGGTGGTGAGTTCGGCGTAGGCCTTGGCTACGGTGTTCGGATTGATCGTCAACTGCTGCGCCAATCCGCGGACGCTCGGCAGTTGGTCTCCGCTGGCGAGCTCTTCGGTGGCGATCTTCATGCGCACGGCGTCGACGATCTGGCGGACGATCGGGCGCGGATCGCCGGTGGCGATCTGGATCATCAGGGCAACGGTTCGGGCCATGTCATGAGTCCTGTTGACGTGTACTAATACGAATAGTACAGTTGATTTCATCCGCTGTCCACTGCAGCGGCTCAACCCATCCCTGACGCCGGGAATCCCTTTCCCTGCGTCTCGTCACGCAACTACTGTACTAGTTTAAATAGTACAGATAATGGAGAACCTGCCATGCGCATTCACCCCATCAATTCCGGCATGACTACTCGTCTTGCCCTGTCCATCGCAACGTCATTGGCATTGGCACTGCCCACTACCGCAGCAGCAGCGTCCGCCACGCCTGCACAGATGACCGTGGAAATTGCCCGCTATTTCGAGCAATGCCATGCAGTGCAGGTGTGCAACGGCAGCTTCCTCGTGGTCAGGCAAGGCAAGGTCCTGTATCGCGGTGCCCTGGGCAACGCCGACGCCACGGGCAAGGCGCAGCTGGGTGTCGATGACCAGTTCGACATCGGATCGGTCAGCAAACAATTCACTGCCGCCGCAGTCGTGCGCCTGATGGAACGCGGCAAACTGTCGCTGGACGATCAAGCCGACAAATATCTGCCGGAACTGCCTTATCCGGACATCACCCTGCGCCAGCTGCTGACGCATACATCGGGGACGCCCGATGTTTTCTCCGTCTACCAGCAATTGCTCGTCGGCGGGAAGGTCACTGCGCCGATTCTGGGCAACGATGCCGCGCACATTCTTGCCGAACACAAGATGCAACTGCGCTTCGCGCCAGGATCGGCGTTCGAATACAGCAATACCGGCTACCTGCTGCTGGCCCAGGTGGTGGCGCACGTTTCGGGCAGCGACTATGCGGACTTCATGCAGCGCGAATTCTTCACCCCATTGGGAATGACGCACACGCGCGTGCGCCTGCCCGGCAACGATGCCGCCATCGTCCCCCGGGCCTACGGCTTCATGGTGCGCGCCGACGGCAGCCGCAAGCCATTCGACCAGATCGCGAATTTCTATCCGGTCGGTCCCGGCAGCATCTATTCGACCACGAGCGATCTCGAACGCTGGGCGCAAGCGCTGGAACAGGGCAAGGTGATGTCGAAGCAGGACTGGGCCCTGGCACAGACGCCTGTCCGTCTCAACGACGGAACCACTGCCCCCTATGGTTTCGGGTTCAACCTGACACCATCCCCGCTCGGGCAGCCGAGGGTCGCGCATGGCGGCGATTGGCGCGGATTCAAGGCGGATTTCACCCTGCTGCCGCGCCAGGGCATCCACATCCTGATGCTCACCAACAACAGCCAGGATGACAGTGTCGAAGCCGCACGCGATGCAGTGGAAGCCATCATCGCCGGAAAACCGCGCCCGCAGTTGCTCGAACCCGCCCACTGGGAACTGTATCGTCGCGCCAGCAGCATGAATGCCACCGAGCTGAAGGCGTGGCTGCAGCAAGAATCGGCGCGCACGCCGCGACGCTACGATTTCCCGGAGCAGCCGTTACAACAAGCTGCAGGCGAACTGCTGCGGCGCAAGGATGGCGACAAGGCGATCGCGGTGCTCGAGTTCAATCGCGATGCACACCCGCAATCGCTGAAAGCCCTGGAGGCCCTTGCCAACGCTTATCTGGAAACAGGCGATCGTGCTGCGGCGATCGCACAGGTACGCAAGATGCTGGAGATCAGGCCGGACTCGAAGCGCGCCCGCGAAAAGCTGGCGGAACTGCAGCATTGAGTGCCGATCAAACGCGGCCCAGCACCAGCGTCGCGTTGGTGCCGCCGAAGCCGAAGCTGTTCGACACCACGGTGTCGAGGCGCGCATCGATGGTCTCGCGCACGATCGGGAAGCCTTCGCAGCGCGGGTCGAGGCTGGCGATATTGGCCGATGCGGCGATGAAGCCATCGCGCATCATCAGCAGGGAATAGATCGCCTCGTGCACGCTGGCCGCACCGAGCGAATGTCCGGTCAGCGCCTTGGTCGACGACAGCTTCGGCACCGACTCGCCGAACGCCGCGCGCACCGCTTCCAGTTCGGTGAAATCACCGACCGGCGTCGAGGTGCCGTGGGTGTTGAGATAGTCGATCGGGCGATCGACGCCCTGCATCGCCATCTGCATGCAGCGCACCGCGCCCTCGCCGCTCGGCGCCACCATGTCGGCGCCGTCGCTGGTCACGCCATAACCGAGCAGCTCGGCATGGATGCGCGCGCCGCGGCGCATCGCGTGTTCGTAGTCTTCCAGCACCAGCATGCCGGCACCGCTGCCGATCACGAAACCGTCGCGATCGGCGTCGTAGGGACGCGATGCAAGATGCGGGGTTTCGTTGAAGTGGGTGGAAAGTGCGCCCATCGCGTCGAACTGGCAGGTCATCGACCAGTCGAGCTCTTCGCCGCCTCCGGCGAAGACGATGTCCTGCGCACCGTGGCGAATCAGGTCGGCGGCGGCACCGATGCAATGCGCCGAAGTGGCGCAGGCTGCGGAGATCGAATAGCTGACGCCGCGAATCGAATATGCGGTGGCCAGCGCCGCCGATACCGTCGAGCACATCGTGCGCGGCACCATGTACGGCCCGACCTTGCGCACGCCCTTCTCGCGCATCAGGTCGGCGGTTTCGGTCTGCCAGCGCGGCGAACCGCCACCGGAACCAGCGATCACGCCGACGCGCGGCTGGCTGATCATCGTGTCGTCGAGACCGGCATCGTGGATGGCATCACCCATCGCCACATGGGCGTAGGAAGCAGCATCTCCCATGAAACGCTTCTGCTTGCGATCGATGCGTGATTCGAGATCGATCTCGCAGACGCCGGCGACCTGGCTGCGCAGGCCCATGTCGGCGTATTCCTGGACGAAACGCAGGCCTGAGCGTCCTTCGCGCAACGCGCGCGACACGTCATCCGCGGTGTTGCCCAGCGGTGAAACGATGCCCATTCCGGTGACGACGACGCGCCGCATCAGAATTCGTCCATGGCGTTGAACAGGCCAACGCGCAGGCTGCTGGCGTTGTAGATCTCGCGACCATCGACCAGGGTGCGGCCATCGGCGATCACCAGGCGCAACTTGCCGCGCAACACGCGGCGAATGTCGATTTCGTAGGAGACGACGCGCGCGCTCGGCAGCACCTGTCCGGTGAACTTCACTTCGCCAACGCCCAGTGCACGGCCACGCCCGCTTTCGCCCAGCCACGGTAGGTAGAAGCCGGCGAGTTGCCACATGGCGTCGACACCGAGGCAACCCGGCATCACCGGATCGTCGATGAAATGGCAGCCGAAGAACCAGAGGTCGGGGCGGATGTCGAGCTCGGCGCGGATGAAGCCCTTGCCATGGCTGCCGCCGTCTTCGTTGATGTCGGTGATGCGATCGAACATCAGCATCGGCGGAGCCGGCAATTTGGCGTTGCCGGCGCCGAACAGCTCACCGCGGGCACAGGCGAGCAGTTGCTCGCGATCGAACGATGAAGCGCGGGTCATTGAAAAGCATCCATGAGCGAACAGGCATTCTACGTGGCAGCGCAGCATTGTCCCGGACGATGGCGTACGGTAAAGCGAAGGCCCGCCGAAGCGGGCCTTGCAGGGACAGCGGAAGTCCGGTTGTCAGCGACGGCAGTTGCTGTGCCCGGTCTTGAAGAAGCACTTGACCGCGCCCTTGTGGCGTTGGTGCGCATGCCAGACCGCATTGCGATGGCGGCGATGCGCGCTGGAGAGTTCGCGCTTGTGGCGCTGGTGGGCGGCGCCGATGCGACCGTGGGTGAGATCGCGCCAATCCTGCTTGACGTTGCGGCTGACGAAGCCGCCGTCCTGCCTGGCGTTGTGGCCGATCTCGTTGGCTTCGTGTCCCGGCGTGCTCTGCGCGGAGGCGGTTCCGGCCAGTGCAAGCGCGGCGAACAGCGGGATCGCGGCGAAAAGTTTCAGCGTTTTCATGCGAGGCTCCAGTCGGGAGTCGGGATTCACGCGTAAACGCTAAGTGTTTGAGCGTGAACCTTCCCCGTCCCGCATCCCCAAGCTGAAACCCGTGTTCAGGAACGTAGCCGCGACCGCCGCGACGGTAGACTGTGCGCTTCCTGTTCCAGTCAGCACCTCGATGCCCGATTCCACGTCCCGCCCCGCCTTCCACGGTTTCGAGCAGATCCCGCTGCGCGAGTACGCCGAACGCGCCTACCTCGACTATTCCATGTATGTGGTGCTGGATCGCGCCCTGCCCTTCATCGGCGACGGCCTGAAGCCGGTGCAGCGTCGCATCATCTATTCGATGAGCGAACTCGGCCTCGGCGCCGGCTCCAAGCCGAAGAAATCGGCGCGCACCGTCGGCGACGTCATCGGCAAATACCATCCGCACGGCGACAGCGCCTGCTACGAAGCGCTGGTGCTGATGGCGCAGCCGTTCTCCTACCGCTATCCGCTGATCGACGGCCAGGGCAACTTCGGCTCCAGCGACGATCCCAAGTCGTTCGCGGCGATGCGTTACACCGAATCCAAACTGACGCCGATCGCCGAAGTGCTGCTGGGCGAGCTCGGCCAGGGTACGGTCGACTGGGATCCGAATTTCGACGGCACGCTGGAAGAACCGACCTGGATGCCGGCGCGCCTGCCGCACCTGTTGTTGAACGGAACCACCGGCATTGCCGTGGGCATGGCCACCGACGTGCCGCCGCACAACCTCAACGAAGTGGTCAGCGCCTGCGTGCGCCTACTCGACGATCCCGACGCAACCGTCGCCGATCTTTGCGAACACGTGCGCGGGCCCGACTATCCGACCACCGCCGAAATCATCACGCCTGCAGCCGATCTGCGCAACATCTACGAAACCGGCCTTGGCGGCGTGCGCGCACGCGGCACTTTCGTGCGCGAACACGGCAACATCGTCATCACGGCGCTGCCCTACCAGGTGTCGCCGTCGAAGGTGATCGAACAGATCGCCACCCAGATGCGCAGCAAGAAGCTGCCATGGCTGGAAGACGTGCGCGACGAATCCGACCACGCCAATCCGGTACGGATCGTGCTGATCCCGCGCAGCAATCGCGTCGATACCGAACAGCTGATGGGGCATCTGTTCGCCACCACCGACATCGAGAAGAGCTATCGCGTCAACCTCAACGTGATCGGCCTCGACGGGCGTCCGCAGGTGAAGAACCTGAAGATGCTGCTGGAGGAATGGCTGCAGTTCCGCACCAACACGGTGACGCGCCGCCTCAAGCATCGCCTCGAAAAAGTCGAACGCCGTCTGCACCTGCTGGAAGGCTTGCTGGTCGCGTTCCTCAACCTCGACGAAGTGATCCGCATCATCCGCACCGAGGACGAGCCCAAGCAGGCCTTGATCGCGCGCTTCGAACTGAGCGAGGACCAGGCCGACTACATCCTCGACACCAAGCTGAAGCAGCTGGCGCGCCTCGAGGAAATGAAGATCCGCGGCGAACAGGACGAACTCGACGCCGAACGCGATCGCCTGATTTCGACCCTCGGCAGCAAGGCCAAGCTGAAGAAGCTGATCAAGGACGAATTGCTGGCCGACGCCAAGAAGTTCGGCGACGCCCGCCGTTCGCCGCTGATCGAGCGCGAAGCCGCGCAGGCACTCGACGAGACCGAACTGGTCGCCAGCGAGCCGGTGACGATCGTGCTCAGCGAAAAGGGCTGGGTGCGCGCCGCCAAGGGCCACGACGTCGATGCGGCTGCACTCTCCTATCGCGAGGGCGATGCCTTGCTCGCGGCGGCGAACGGTCGCAGCAACTTGCAGGTGGCTTTCCTCGATTCGACCGGCCGCAGCTATTCGACCGCGGCGCACACGCTGCCTTCGGCACGCGGCAACGGCGAACCGCTGACTGGCCGCTTCTCGCCACCGGCGGGCGCGACCTTCCGCGGCATCGCCACCGGCGACAACGACGCGCGCTTCGTGCTGGCATCGAGCGAGGGCTACGGCTTCGTCACCCGCTTCGAAAACCTGACCGGTCGCAACAAGGCCGGCAAGGCGATGCTCTCCGTTGGCGGAAGCGCCAAGGTGCTGCAACCGGCAGCTGCAAGCAATGTCGCCAGCGATCGCATCGCCATCGCCACCAGTGCCGGCCACGTGCTGGTGTTCGCGCTGTCGGAACTGCCGGAACTCGACAAGGGCAAGGGCAACAAGCTGATCGAAATTCCCAAGGCCAAGCGCGGCACCGAACAGGTGATCGCGATCGCGGTGGTGCCGCAGAATGGCAAGCTCATGGTGAAATCGGGATCGCGCAACATGACGCTGTCGTGGAAGGAACTCGACGACTACATTGGTGCGCGGGCGAGCCGTGGCAGCCTGTTACCGAGAGGCTGGCAGAAAGTCGACGCGCTGGGAATCGAATGATGGATGCCGCGTTCTGGCACCAGCGCTGGGCCGATGGTCAAATCGGTTTCCACCAATCCACGCCCACTCCATTGATGTTGAAGCATTGGCCGTCGCTCAATGTGCCGGCAGATGCGCGTGTGTTCGTGCCGTTGTGCGGGAAATCGCTGGATCTGGCGTGGTTCGCAGCGCAAGGCCATCGCGTGCTCGGTGTCGAATTGTCACGCACGGCGGTGGAACAATTCTTCGCCGAACACGGGTTGACGCCGGAGATCACGGAAAGCCGTTACGGTTCGCACTACCGCGCCGGCCCGATCGAGATCATCGTCGGTGATGCCTTCGGGCTTGATGCCGGAATCCTCGGTGATTGTGCTGCAGTATTCGATCGCGCAGCGATCATCGCGCTGCCGCCGGAACTGCGCGCTCGCTATGCCGACGAACTTTATGCACGCCTGCCTGCGGGTTGCCGCGGCCTGCTGATCACCCTCGAATATCCGCAGGACGAGCGCGCCGGCCCACCGTTCTCCGTTTCCGAAGACGAAGTGCACGCCCGGTTCGATCGCGATTGGAGCGTCGAGCACATCGATCGACGCCCGATTCCATCCGACCACCCGGGGTTCATCGGCGGCGTGTCGCGGCTGGATACCGCCGTCTACACCCTGCGCAAACGCTAACCGCCCAGCGCCGCGTTGTGCACGCCAGTCACCGCGCGCCCCGACGGATCGGCCATGTTGGCGAAGGCAGCATCCCAGGCGATCGCCGCCGGTGACGAACACGCGATCGACTTGCCGCCCGGCACCGTACGCGCGCAAGCCTCGCCCGGGAACTGCTCCTCGAAAATGCGGCGATAGAAAAACGCCTCCTTCGTTTGCGGAGCGTTGATCGGGAAGCGCTGCCCGGCCTTCGCGAACTCGTCATCGCTGACGCAGGCTTCGGCGTGCGCCTTCAGTCCGTCGATCCAACCGTAGCCGACGCCGTCGCTGAACTGTTCCTTCTGCCGCCATAGGATCTCCTTCGGCAGATAGCCTTCGAAGGCTTCGCGCAACACCGATTTCTCGATGCGTCCGTCGCCGGACATCTTGTGCTTCGCGTCCATCCGCATCGCCACGTCCATGAATTCGACGTCGAGGAACGGCACGCGTGGCTCGACGCCCCAGGCCATCATCGATTTGTTGGCACGCAAGCAATCGTAGCTGTGCAAGGCATCGAGCTTGCGCACCAGTTCGTCATGGAATTCACGCGCGTTCGGGGCCTTGTGGAAATACAGATAGCCACCGAACAATTCATCACTGCCCTCGCCCGACAGCACCATCTTCACGCCCATCGCCTTGATCCGTCTAGCCAGCAGGAACATCGGCGTCGAGGCCCGGATGGTGGTGACGTCGTAGGTCTCGATGTGCCGGATCACCTCCGGCAATGCATCTAACCCTTCGGCGAAGGTGTAGGTGAAACCGTGGTGCACGGTCCCCAGTGCATCGGCAGCAACCTGGGCAGCCGCAAGATCGGGCGAACCTTCGAGACCAATGGCGAAACTGTGCAGGCGCGGCCACCACGCCTCGCCGCGATCGTCATCCTCGATGCGCTGGCGCGCGAACTTGGCCGCGCACGCCGCGACCAGCGACGAATCCAGCCCACCCGACAGCAACACGCCATAGGGCACGTCGCTCATCAGCTGGCGATGCACCGCGCGCTCGAAGGCCGCGCGCAATTCCGCCTTGTCGGTGGCAACGCCTTCCACCGCGTCGTAGTCGCGCCAGGCACGCTTGTACCAATGCACCAACTCTCCGCGCGCGCTGTCATAGACGTGCCCGGGTGGAAACGGGGCGACATCGTCGCAAACTCGGACCAGCGCCTTCATCTCCGATGCCACCCAAACGCGGCCATCGGCATCGTGGCCCCAGTACAGCGGGCAGATGCCCATGTGATCGCGGGCGATGAGGAAGCGTCGCGCCTTTTCATCCCACAACGCGAACGCGAAGATGCCGTTGAGGCGGCCAAGCCAGGTTTCCGCAGCTTCGCCATCACGATGGAGCGCGTTGATGACCTCGCAGTCGGAGCCGGTCTGGAATGCATAGGGATGCGCGAGACGACGCTCGAGATCGCGGTGGTTGTAGATTTCGCCGTTCACCGCCAGGACCAGTTCGCCATCGGCGGATCGGATCGGCTGCGCACCGCCGGCGGGATCGACGATCGCCAGTCGCTCGTGCACCAGCAGTGCATTGGCACCAGCATGCACGCCGCTCCAGTCGGGACCGCGATGGCGCTGGCGCGCGGACAGCGACAGGGCCAGCGGTCGCAAGGGTTGCAGGTCCGCGCCGGGACGGAGATCGAAGACGCCGAGAATGGAACACATGGTGGAACTCCTGGGTTTGAAGGGCTGCGATTTCCGAGGGACGCAAACGAAAAAGCCCGCACGTTTCGGTGCGGGCTTTCGGGTGTTGAGCGTGTGACGCGCGCGCTAACGACCGACCCGCGGGGGGCTGGCGTTGTTGCGATTATTGATGGCGAAAGCGCGGGTCATGGTCTGACCTTACCCCAGTTTTGCCGCAGTGCGCAACGGTTGCACGGGCAACCGTCCGATCATGGCCGGCGGGAACCTTTTTCGCGCCCGCTGCATCCGACGTAACAAGAGGCCGGAGAATCCACCATGCCGAACATCCGCATCGTTGCCGATTACGCATCAGCGTCGCTCGCCGAACTGGTGGCGCTGGCCCGTGGCGGCGAACACGAGGCCTATCGCTACATCATGCAGCGCTCCAACCAGCGCCTGTTCCGCACCGCGCGCGCGGTCCTCAACGACGACGCCGAAGCCGAAGACGCCCTGCAGGACGCCTATACCAGTGCGTTCGCGGCACTCGGCGATTTCCGCGGTGACGCCGAAGTCACCACCTGGCTGACGCGCATCGTCCTCAACGCCTGCTACCAACGTTTGCGTTCACGCCGTCCGGCAGTCGATCTCGGCCAGGTCGAAGCCGCGCACGACGACACCCACATCCTGCAATTCCCGACGAGGTACGGCATGGAAGATCCGGCGAATTCCGCCGCGCGGGTCGAGATCCGCGGACTGATCGAATCCGCAGTGGGCATGCTGCCCGAAGCGTTCCGCGTGGTCTTCGTGCTGCGCGACATCGAAGGTTGCAGCGTCGAGGAAACCGCGCAGGCGCTCGGCATCCGCGAGGAAACGGTGAAGACGCGTCTGCATCGCGCGCGCCGGCAACTGCGCGACGCCCTGCACGACAGCGTCGAAACCTCGCTACACGACGCCTTCCCGTTCCTCGGCCCGCGTTGCGCGCATCTGACCGATGCCGTGATGCGACGGCTCGAACCTGTCCCTCGCGATCCATCCACCCAAGGAGATTCCTGACATGCTCGGATATGCCCTCATCGTTTTCGCCATCGCCGCACTCGGTGGCCTGGTCATGGCCACCCGCGTGCTGCGCGGTCATTTCGCGCCGTGGGCGCTCTCGATCCTGCACGCCCTGCTCGGTGCGACCGGCCTCGTCCTCGTCATCATGCTGCTGCTCCAGGGCTCGACACCGCAGCGGGTGATGATCGGTTTCGCACTGCTGGTGATCGCCGCGCTTGGCGGTTTCTTCCTCGCCTCGTTCCATCTCCGTCGCGCCTTGCCGCCGAAAGCCGTCGTCATCATCCACGCCGGAGTCGCGGTCGCCGGCTTCCTCACCCTGCTGAGCCTGGCGATCTGACATGGCCACGCGCCATCCACTGCATCCCGCGCTGGTGCATTTCCCGGTGGCGTGCTGGTCGCTGGCGACATTCGCCGACATCGCCAGCCTGCATTTCGGCGAACGCTCGTGGTGGATGGCTGGAATGCTGTTGCTCGTCGGCAGCTTGATGGCGCTGCCGGCAATGCTCGCCGGCCTCTACGAAATGACGCGCATCCTCGCCGACAGCCCGGCGATCAAAGCCGTGTACGTGCACATGGCGGCGATGCTTGGCGCGTTCTCGTTGTACCTGGCGAGTCTGCTGTTGCGCGCCGAACAGTTCCAGTTGCATCGGCCCGGCAATGCCTCCCTCGTTCTCGACATTGCCGGGTTTCTTGCGCTCGCCGTGGGTGGCTGGTGCGGGGGCAAACTCGTCTACCACCATGGAATTGGAACACGCTGATGCGCCTGACCCGGAACGCGATTGCACCGCGACTCGAACTGTTCGACATGCACGGCCAGCCCGTGCATCTCGGACAACCTTCGGGACGACGCACGCTGGTGTGCTTTTTCCGCGATGCCGCCTGCCCGTTCTGCAATTTCAGGATCCACGAATTGACGCTGCATCACCAGGCGCTGTCGGACAAGGGCCTCGACATCATCGCGGTGTTCACTTCCGATGTTCCCGCGCTCAAGCGCTTCGTGGCGCGCACTCCGCGACCTTTCCCGGTGATCGCCGATCCTTCGTCTTCCGCGCACACCGCTTACCGGATCGAATCCTCGCTGGCCGGCAAGCTCAAGGCGATCACGACACGCGTTTCGGTGCTGCTGCGCGGATTGCGCATTGTCGGCCTGGCCGGACTCAACACCACCAACCTGTTGCCGGCCGATTTCCTGATCGACGAACGCGGCCACATCGCCGAGGCGTGGTACGGCAATGACGCCGGAGACCGCATCCCGTTCGCGCGCGTCCACGCGTTCCTCGAGACACCGCAACCGCTGCGTTGATCAAGCTGGAACCATTGCCTGCAGCTCCGGTCGTGCGCAAGCAGGTCGTGCCGACTGCACGGCCTGCAGTGCCTGCTCGATATCGGCGACCAGGTCTGCGGTATCTTCCAGACCCGCCGACAAACGGATCAGGCCATCGGAGATTCCCGCTGCTTGCCGCTCCCCGGGCGTGTACGTCGAATGGGTCATGCTGGCCGGATGCTGCGCCAGCGATTCAGCATCGCCCAGGCTCACCGCGCACGCCACCATCCGCAAGGCGTCGATGAAGCGCATCCCCGCATCGATGCCTCCACGCAACTCGAACGCGATCATTCCACCGGGTTGGCGCATCTGCCGCTTCGCCAGCGCGTGCTGTGGGTCGCTTTCCAGCCCCGGGTAATGCACCTCGGCCACCACCGGGTGCGCCTGCAGCACCCGCGCCACCGCCATCGCGTTGGCGCAATGACGATCCATCCGCAACGCCAGCGTCTTCAATCCGCGCATCAACAGCGCGGCATCCTGCGGCGAAAGCACTGCGCCGGTCATGTCCTTGAGTCCCTGCAGGCGGATGCGCTCGGCCACTTCCATGTCCGCTGCGACGGCAATACCCGCGGTGACGTCACCATGCCCGCTGATGTATTTGGTTGCCGAATGCACCACCACGTCCGCGCCCAGCGCCAGCGGCTGCTGCAGGTAAGGGCTGCAATAGGTGTTGTCGACCACTACCCGCGCACCAACGCGATGCGCTGCCGCCGTCACCGCGGCGATATCGACCAGCCGCATGTTCGGGTTGGCCGGACTTTCGAAATAGACGACTTTCGGCTTGCCTGCCAGCGCGCGCTCGACCGCCACCGGATCGGTCAGGTCCACATGGGTCACGCGCACCCCGAACTGGCCGAGGCCGTGATGCAGGAAAGCGAAAGTGCAGCCGTACACGGTCTTGTCGACCACGATCTCGTCACCGGGGCGCAGCAGGGTCCACAACGTGGCCGTGATCGCACCCATGCCGGAGCCGAAGGCGATTGCCGCCGCACCACCTTCCAGTGCCGCCATTCGCGACTCCAGCAGGGCCAGCGTCGGGTTGGAGATGCGGGTGTAGATGTAGCCGTTTTCTTCGCCGGCGAAACAGCGACCGCCCTCGGCGGCACTGGCAAACGTGAACGTGGCGCTCTGGTACACCGGCGGCACCAGCGCGCCGTGGTGGTCGCGGGGGTCATAGCCGTGATGGATGGCAGTGGTCGAGAAACCGGACATGGCGATGCTCTGCAAGCTGACACCGATAGCCTATGCCTCTGTCATCCACCATGTTTCCCAAAAATTCGGACATTTTCCCAAAATTCCGGTAAATTATTTCTAATTAATCCAAATAATGGGCAGGATATTCCATGGCGCAGGATCTGGACCGCACCGATCGCCGCCTGCTGGCTGCCCTGCAGGACGACGCCCGCCTGACAGTGGCCGAACTCGCCGAACGCGTCGCGCTTTCGACCTCTCCCTGCTGGCGCCGCGTGCGCCAGCTGGAACAGGCCGGCTATGTCACCGGCTACCACGCGCAGCTGTCGGCGGAACGACTGGGCTATGGCATCACCGCCTTCGTCAGCGTTGTGATGGGCAGCCACACGCAGGAAGTGGCGCGCGCATTCGAGGCACGCGTGAGCGACATCCCCGAAGTGATCGCCTGCCACAACGTTTCCGGACGCTACGATTTCCTGCTCGAAGTGGTCGCCACCGACCTCGCCGCCTATGGCGAATTCGCGCGGAATGTATTGCAGGCATTGCCGGGCGTCACCGAACTGCACTCCAGCTTCTCGTTGAAATCGCTGAAAACGGAACGACGGTTGCCGCTGCCCGGCGGCTGAGCCGGATCAAGCCAGCAGGCGTCCGATCACCGCGCCATACAGTCCAGGCAAACGTTCCAGATCGTCGACGCGGACATGCTCGTCGACCTTGTGGATGCTGGCGTTGACCGGCCCGATCTCGACGCAGTGCGCGCCCAGCGGCGCGATGAAGCGCGCATCCGAGGTTCCGCCACCGGTGCTTTCCTCCGGCGCACTGCCGGAGACTTCCATCAGCACCTCGCGCACCACGCGACGCAATTCGCCTTCGGGCGTGTAGAACGGTTCGCCGCCGCGTTGCCATTCGATCGCGTAATCGAGGCCATGCGACTTCAGCACCGTTTCGCAGGCCTGCTCCAATCGTTCAGCGCTCCAGTTCGGATTGAATCGCAGGTTGAACAGTACGTCGAGCTGGCCGGGGATCACGTTGTTGGCGCCGTTGCCGGCGTGGGTGTCTGTGATCTGGAAACTGGTCGGCGGAAAAGTTTCATAACCATCGTCCCAGCGTCGCGCCGCAAGTTCCGACAACGCAGGCAAGGCCTGATGGATCGGATTGCGCGCCTTCTCCGGATAGGCGACATGCCCCTGGATGCCGCGCACATGCAGCTTCGCCGACAAGGTGCCGCGACGACCGACGCGCACCAGATCGCCCAAGGTGCTTTTGGATGACGGCTCGCCGGTGATGCACCAGTCGATGCGCTGGCCGCGCTCGCGCAACGTCGTCGCCACGCGCCGCACGCCGTCGATCGCCACGCCCTCCTCGTCCGAGGTCAGCAGGATTGCCAGCGTGCCGCGATGATCGGGATGGGCTGCAACGAACTGCTCCGCCGCAATCACGAACGCCGCGACGCCGCTTTTCATGTCGGCGGCACCGCGTCCGTACAGCACGCCATCGCGGATTTCCGGGACGAAGGGATCGCTGCTCCATGCCTCGCGCGGCCCCGGCGGCACCACGTCGGTATGGCCGAGCAATACCAGCACCGGCGAACCCTCGCCATGTGTCGCCCACAGGTTGTCGACCTCGCCGTAACGCAAGGATTCGCAGCGGAACCCGGATTTCTCCAGACGTTCGCTGATCAGCGGCAGGCAACCGGCATCATCGGGCGTGATCGAACGGCGTTCGATCAGATTTTTGGTGAGTTGAAGAACGTCGTTCATTGGCAGCCCGGATTGTCATTCCGAGCATAGCGAGGAATCTGCTGTTCGGCGAGCCCGGCAGAAAACAGATCCCCCACTTCGCTCGGGATGACAGTCAAACCTCGAACAATTTCTTGAAACCGTTGTCGCTGAAGCCCTGGTGGACGCTGCCATCCTCCATCACCACCAGCGGACGCTTCACCAGCGTCGGATGCTCGCGCAACAGCAATTTCCACTCGGCATCGGAACCCGGCGTCTTGCGATTGGCTGGCAGGTTGCGCCAGGTCGTCGATGACTTGTTGATCAGCGCATCCCAGCCACCGACCGCGTCCTTCCACGCCACGAACGTTTCCGGCGCCTGCGGCGATTCGCGCACATCCACGAAGGTGTACGCGACTCCGAAGCGCTTCAGCCAGTTCTGCGCCTTCTTGCAGGTGTCGCAGTTCTTCAGTCCGTACAGCGTGGTCATGGCAGCACGGAAACCTCGATCGAAGTCGGGTGTGCCGCGTCCTGGTAGACGCGCTGGGTCGCCTTGATGAAGTCGCTGTCCTTCGCCTGGTAGATGTTCGGCACGAACTTCTGCGGATTGCGGTCGATGAAGGGGAACCACGTCGACTGTACCTGCACCATGATGCGGTGGCCGGCCTTGAAGGTGTGGAAGACGTCGTTGAGCGTGTAGTTCACCGCGGTCGGCTGGTTGGGCACGAACGGCTCCGGCTTCTCGAAGCTGTTGCGGAAGCGCGCGCGCATCGGTTCGCCGCGCACCATCGTCTGCTGGCCACCGCGATCGGGCTTGCCGGCCCTGCGATCGGCATCGGTGTAGTCCGGCATCTTGTCGGGATTGACGTCGATCAGCTTGACGATGAAATCGGAATCGGTGCCGCTGGTGCTCACCCACAGCTTGACCTTGATCGGCCCGGCGATGGTGGTGTCGGCGGAAAGCGGTTCGCTGGTGTAGGTGATCACGTCCGGGCGCGACGACGCGAAACGCTGGTCGGCGGCGATGTAGTCGCGGCTCCAGCGATTGATGATCTCGGTGGTGTACGGCACCGGATGCGCGGGATCGCTGATGTATTCGCCGAAACTCGATGCAACCGTCGGTTTGGCATCGAACTTGAGGCCATTGCCCGGCTGGAAGTAGATCGTGCGCGGCGTGACGTTCTTCGGCGGCCAACTGTCGAACCGCTGCCACTGGTTGCTGCCGGTCTCGAACACCCAGGCTTCCGGCAGGTCCGGATCCGGGCCGCCCTTCAGCCAGTGCTTGAAGAAGGCGTATTCCACCGGGCGATAGTCGAGCGCGGTATCGCGGCCGAATTCGGCATCGCCCACCGTGCGACCGTTGGTACGCAGCCAGCCGCCATGCGTCCACGGCCCGATGATGATCGAGTTGTGGATGCCTGGATTCTTCTCCTCCACCGCCTTGTACAGATGCAGCGGACCGTAGAGATCCTCGGTGTCGAACCAGCCGCCGACGAACAACACTGCAGCCTTGACGTTGTTCATCTTCGACGGCAGATCGCGCGCCTGCCAGAAACTGTCGTAATTCGGATGCGCGGTGATGTCGTCCCAGAACGCGATCGGTTGCAGGAAACGCTTCGGCGCATTCGAGAGCGCACCGAGCTTCAGGTAATAGTCGTAGCCGTCGGGCGTGCCGAAATCGACGCCCTTCGGCTGCTCCGGCGTCGGCTTGGGATGCGGATAGCCGAAACCGCCGTTGAAGAAGCCGTAGGCCATGTTGAGCACGAAGGCGCCGTTGCGGTGCATGTCATCGCCCAGGAACCAGTTGCCGATCGGTGCCTGCGGCGAAACGGCGACCAGCGCCGGATGCGTGTTGATCGCGCCGATCGCGGTGTAGAAACCGGGATAGCTGATGCCCCACTGCCCGACCTTGCCGTTGTTGCCGCGGATGTTCTTGACCAGCCAGTCGACGGTGTCCCAGGTGTCGGTGGTTTCATCGACCTTCCCGCCGACCGGGCGCATGTTGACGTACTCGCCTTCCGACATGAAGCGGCCGCGCACGTCCTGGAACACGAAGATGAAACCGTCCTTCTCGTAATCAGCGGTCTGGCCCAGCGTGTTCTTGTACTTGTCGCCATAGGGGCCGGCGGAATACGGCGTGCGCTGCATCAGCATCGGATAGGTCTTGCTCGGGCCGGCGTCCTTCGGCGAATAGACCACCGTGTGCAGGTGGACACCATCGCGCATGGCGATGTCGTATTCCTGCTTGTCGTAGTGCGCCTTGACGTACTCTCCGCGCGCCTTCATCTCCGCCATCATGTCGGCCATCGCCGATGTCGGCGCCTTTGCAGGTGCGGTGGATTGGGCGGTGACAGTCGTGGCCGACGCGGCGATCAGCGCAGCGGCGAGCAATGAGGTTTTCAGGCGCATGGCAGGAATCCGGGGAGGAATCCTGCCGTTGTCGCATTTACCGTGACTCCCGGCATAGGCCGAAAGTCATGGATGCGTCCCGCGAGACTCTAATCCGCGAGACCACGCAGCAATTCGTTGACCGACGTCTTGGCGCGGGTCTTCTCGTCGACCTGCTTGACGATCACCGCGGAGTACAGCGAATGACTGCCATCGGCCGACGGCAACGATCCCGACACCACCACGCTGCCCGGCGGCACC
>JAFEBZ010000172.1 GCA_018242405.1 Pseudomonadota bacterium
ACCAGCGCACGACCCCCATGCTGATCCCGTGGTTACCCAAGGAGGAACGATGAACGCCACTGCAGACGTGATTGAACTGTCTTCGGAACGGGCCGCCGACGGCCTGCTCGGATTGGCGGAGCGCGGCTACCTGCCGGATGCGTTGCTGCGGCTGGGCATTCGTCGCCAGTGCGCGCAGCGCCTGCGCGACGAACACGCCGGCGATCCTGCTCTGGCGGCGCGCCGCAATGCGGCGTTGATCGAGGAGCTGCGATGCAGTCCGGTCGCCATCCATGCCGATGCCGCGAATCGTCAGCACTACGAGTTGCCGGCGGAATTTTTCCTGCGCTGCCTGGGCCCGCGCCTGAAATATTCCGGATGCTATTACCCGAAGGGCAACGAGACGCTCGCGCAAGCGGAGGAAGCCATGCTCGCGTTGTATGGGGAAAGAGCGCAGCTGGCCGATGGGCAGGACATCCTGGAACTCGGCTGCGGCTGGGGCTCGCTCACGCTGTGGATGGCGGAGCGATATCCCAACGCGACGATTACCGCCGTCTCCAACTCCGTGTCGCAACGCCGGTTCATCGAGTCGCAATGCCTCCTGCGCGGCTTCCGCAACGTCCGCATCATCACCTGCGATGCCAACCGGCTGGAATTGCCGTCCAGCCGATTCGATCGTTGCGTTTCCGTGGAAATGTTCGAACACATGCGGAACTACGCCACGCTGTTGCAGCGGATCGGCACGTGGCTGCGCGACGATGGCAAGTTGTTCCTGCACATTTTCTGCCACCGCACCTTGTGTTACCCGTTCGAGACGGCCGGCAGCGACAACTGGATGGGCCGCCATTTCTTCACCGGCGGATTGATGCCCGCGGCGGACACCCTGCTGTGGTTCCAGGACAACTTGAAGGTAGAAGATCGCTGGCTCGTCGATGGCACCCACTACCAGCGCACCGCGGACCACTGGCTGGTCAATCAGGACGCGGGCCGCGATGCCGTCATGCGCATCCTCCACCAAGCCTATGGCGACGCGGCGGCGCTATGGTTCCAGCGCTGGCGCATGTTCTGGATGGCATGTGCGGAGCTGTTCGGCTACGGCGGTGGTCGGGAATGGATGGTCGCCCACTACCGATTCGCGAAGGGGACGCCATGATCGTTCGTCTCGCACTGACCGCATTGCTGGCGACCGCATTGGTGGCATGCGCGACCAGCCGCCCGCCCATCCCGCCGGTCGCGGCAGTGGATTTGCCGCGCTTCATGGGCGACTGGTACGTGATCGCGCATATTCCGTCGTGGCCGGAACGCGATGCCTATGACGCCGTCGAGTCCTATCGTCTCGATCCCGACCGGCGGATCCACACCACGTTCACGTATCGCAAGGGCAGTTTCAATGCGCCGGTGAAGACCATGACACCTGTTGGCACGGTCGTCGCCGGCACCCACAATGCGGTATGGGGCATGCAGTTCATCTGGCCGATCAATGCCGAGTATGTCGTGGTCGATCTCGCGCCCGACTATTCGCGCACCATCATAGGGCGCAGCAAGCGCGACTATGTCTGGTTGATGGCGCGTACGCCCCAACTTCCGGATGCGGAACTGCAGGCGGCGATCTCCCGCATCAAGGCGCTGGGGTACGACGTTTCCAGGCTGCGCATGGTTCCCCAATCCAAGAGCACACGATGAACGGCATCGCCAAACGCGTTCCATGGCCATGAATCGCGGGATTTTCTGGTTCCGGCGCGACTTGCGGATCGCGGACAATCCGGCGCTGGCGCGGGCGCTCCAGTCGCACGATGAAGTCCTGTTCGTCTACATCGATGAAGCCGGACCCGGAAACCGTCATGACGCCAGTCGCGCCTGGCTCGGCAAGTCCCTGGCAGCGCTGGCCGCCGATTTCGAACGCCGCGGGGCCATGCTGCACGTGCTCGCCGGCGAGCCGAAGATCCTGCTGCCACAGCTCGCTGCCGCCAGTGGTGCGAATGCCGTCCATGTTTCCTCCCTGTACGAACCGCAGTGGGACGCCCGCGATTCGGAACTCGCCGCGCAGTTGTCGCGTTCGGGCGTGACGATGCGCCGTGCCGGTGGGCGCGTGTTGACCGACGCCGACCAGGTCCGCAGCAAATCGGATGCGCCGTATCGGGTATTCACCCCGTTCTTCAAGGCCGCGCTCCTGACCTGGAAATACCGTGCGCACGAAGCGCCGGAGCGCATCGCCGGCGTCGACTTGCCTGCGGAACTGGCCAGTGCCGTGACTCGCGTGGCCGCGCCGAATCCGCGATGGGATCTCGGGTTCTGGCGCACGTGGTCACCCGGCGAAGCATCGGCGCGCGATCGCCTGCATGCATTCCTCGATCGCCTGGACGCCTACCCGGACGAACGCGACCATCCCGGCGTCGATGCGACCTCGCGATTGTCGCCGCACCTGCATTTCGGGGAGATCAGCCCCGGTCGGGTGTTCGACGCCGTGCGATCGCGTGGCGGTGCGGGCGCGGACAAGCTCGTCGCCGAGCTGGGATGGCGGGAATTCGCCTATTACGTGCTCCGCCATTGGCCAGACAGCCTGACCGGGAACTTCAATCCGCGCTTCGACACTTTCCCGTGGCGGCAGGATCGGGTCGGCCTGGACGCATGGAAACAGGGGCGCACCGGCGTGCCGCTGGTCGATGCCGGGATGCGCCAGCTCTGGCACGAAGGCTGGATGCACAACCGGGTCCGCATGGTGGTCGCGTCCTGGCTCACCAAGCACATGGGCATCCACTGGAAGGAAGGCGCGGCCTGGTTCATGCACACGCTGGTGGATGCCGACATCGCCAGCAACACGCTGGGCTGGCAATGGGTCGCGGGGACCGGCGTCGATGCGGCGCCCTACTTCCGCATTTTCAATCCGGTCACGCAGTCCCGCAAATTCGACCCGAACGGAACCTACCTGCGGCGATGGTTGCCGGAACTCGCGAAGCTCGACGACGCGAGCATCCATGCGCCATGGGAGGCGCGACGGACGATGCCGGGATATCCCGACAAGCCCATTGTCGATTTGGACAGCGGCCGCCGCATGGCGCTCGAACGGCTTGAAAGCACTGCCCGGCGCTGAGCCGGGCATGCCCTTGGTTGGCGATGATGTTTACGCCACCTGCACCACCCGCAACGGGTTGTTCCATTCCCTGATCAGTTCGGCTTCGCGCGCCTTGGCCTTGGCGAAACTCGCTTCCTTGACGTGGCCGTAGCCGCGGATGTGTTCGGGCACGCTGGCGATTTCCGCCGCGAGTCCGACGTTGCCGGCATCCAGCGTCTTCAGCAGCGTCTCGATGGTCGTGCGGTAGTCCTCGATCAGCTTGCGTTCCATCTTGCGTTCTTCGGTGTAGCCGAACACGTCGAAGGTGCCGCCGCGCAGCGACTTCAGCTTCGCCAGTTGCTTGAACGCGGTCATCATCCACGGGCCGTACTGCTTCTTGATCAGGCGGCCCTTGGCGTCCTTCTTGGCGAACAGCGGCGGCGCGAGGTGGAACTTCAACGTCACGTCGCCTTCGAACTGTTGCTCAATGCGACGCTGGAAGTCGCCACTGGTGTACAGGCGCGCGACTTCGTATTCGTCCTTGTAGGCCATCAGCTTGAACAGATAGCGCGCGACGGCTTCGGTGAGCACAGTGGAGCCGGGCGCATGGCGCTGTTCGAAATCGCGGACGTTGGTGACGAAGCTGCGATAACGCTCGGCGTAGGCCTTGTCCTGGTAATCACCAAGGAAACCGATGCGACGCGCGATCACTTCATCGAGCGAGCGCGACAGGCGGGCATCGTCCAGCGGCAGGAAGGCGACGCCCTCGTCGAAGTGCGCGGGCACGCGGCGAATTTCGTTTTCCGAATACGTCGCGGTCGGCGACAGTCCCGACTCGAGCCCTTCGTTGGCGGTCGCTGCCAGCATCTGCAACTTGTGCGGCGTGGCTTCGGACTTGGTCGGTGCATTGCGGACGATGCCGGCGGCTTCGATCACGGCAGGCATGTCGATCGCGGCGAGGCGGCCCCAGGCGAACGCGGTCTTGTTCATCGCGACGGCGGCGCCGTTCAATTCGACCGCGCGCATCAGCGCCTCGAACGAGATCGGCACCAGTCCCTTCTGCCAGGCGTAGCCGAGGATGAAGAGATTGGCTGCGATCGCATCACCCATCAGCGCGGTGGCGAGTTCGGTCGCGTCGACCGTCAGCGGTGCGCCGCCATCGAGCGCGGTGCGCACGGCGGCAACGATGTCGGACGCCGGGAACTGCATGTCGGGGCGAGTGGTGAAGGTGCCCGGCATCGCCTCGTAGGTGTTCATCACCACGGTGCTGCGCTCGGGGCGGATCTTCGACAACACCCAGTAGTCGTTCACCACCACCATGTCGCAGCCGAGCACGAGGTCGGCTTCACCGGCAGCAATGCGCACGGCGTGGATGTCGGCCGGCGACTTGGCGATGCGGATATGCGTGGTCACCGCGCCGCCCTTCTGGGCGAGGCCGGTTTGATCCAGCACCGTCGCGCCCTTGGCTTCAAGGTGTCCGGCCATGCCGAGCAGCGCACCGATCGTCACCACGCCGGTCCCGCCGACACCGGTGATCAGGATGTTCCACGGCTTGTCGAGCGAAGTCGCGAATTTCGGTTCGGGCAGGTCTTCAAGGCGATGCGCGACATTGGCGCGCTTGCCTTTCTTCAACGTGCCGCCTTCGACGGTGACGAAACTCGGGCAGAAGCCTTCGACGCAGCTGAAGTCCTTGTTGCAGTTCGACTGGTCGATGTCGCGCTTGCGGCCGAATTCGGTTTCCTTGGGCAGCACCGATACGCAGAACGATTTCTCGCCGCAATCGCCGCAGCCTTCGCAGACCAGCGAGTTGACGACGACGCGCTTCTGCGGATCGACCATCTTGCCGCGCTTGCGACGGCGACGCTTCTCGGTGGCGCAGGTCTGGTCGTAGATCAGCACCGACGTGCCCTTGACCGTGCGCAACTGTTCCTGCACGGCTTCGAGTTCGCGACGATCGTGGAATTCGACTTCCTTCGGGAACAGGTAGCGCTGGCGCGTCCACTTGGTGATGTCGTCGGACACCAGCGCAATGGTGTGCACGCCTTCCGCCAGCATCTGCTGCGCGATTTGCGGAACAGTGAGCGTGCCGTCCACCGGCTGGCCGCCGGTCATCGCCACCGCATCGTTGTAGAGGATCTTGTAGGTGATGTTGACGCCGGCCGCGATCGACTGGCGAATCGCCAGCGAACCACTGTGGAAATAGGTGCCGTCGCCGAGGTTCTGGAAGATGTGCGGGGTTTCGGTGAAGTTGGCCTGGCCCGCCCACGTCACGCCTTCGCCGCCCATGTGGGTGAATGTGTCGGTGTTGCGATCCATCCACGTCACCATGTAATGGCAACCGATGCCAGCCGACGCACGCGAACCTTCCGGGACCTTGGTGGAAGTGTTGTGCGGACAGCCCGAGCAGTAGTGCGGCACGCGCGGGAAGTTGGCACGCGGCAGCGCGAGTTCGCCTTCCTTGCCTTCCATCCACGTCAGCACGTTGCGGATCTGTTCGGAATCGTGAAAACGCTGGATGCGCTTGGCGATCACGCCGGCGATGCGCGCGGGCGTGAGTTCGCCGGTGGAAGGCAGGATCCATTCGCCGGATTCGTCGAACTTGCCGACGATGCTCGGGCGTGCGCCGTCGAAGTTGTAGAACAGCTCCTTCATCTGCGACTCGATGAAGCTGTGCTTCTCCTCGACCACCAGGATGTCCTGCAGGCCGCGTGCGAAAGCGCGGATGCCCTGCGGTTCCAGCGGCCAGGTCATCGCGACCTTGTAGACGCGGATGCCGATGTCGGCGCAAGCGCGTGCATCGAGGCCGAGATATTCCAACGCCTGCAGCACGTCGAGATAGCTCTTGCCGGTGGTGACGATGCCGAGGCGCGCATTGGGCGAATCGATGACGACGCGATCGAGCTTGTTCGCGCGTGCGAACGCCTGCGCGGCTTTGACCGCATAGCGATGCAGGCGCATTTCCTGATCGAGCGGCGGATCCGGCCAGCGGATGTTGAGGCCGCCTTCCGGCACTTCGAATTCGTCGTCGCCGGGCAGGATGATCTGCTGCGCGAACGGATTGACGTCCACCGACGCCGACGATTCCACCGTCTCGGCGATCGTCTTGAAACCGACCCAGCGGCCGGTGAAGCGTGACATCGCGAAGCCGAGCAGGCCCATCTCGAGGATGTCCTGCACGCCTGCGGGATTGAGCACCGGCATCATCGCGCTGACGAATTCGTGCTCGCTGCCGTGGGGCAGCGTCGATGAACGGCAGGCGTGGTCGTCGGCGGCCAAGGCCAGCACGCCGCCATGCTTGGAGGTGCCGGCGGCGTTGGCGTGCTTGAACACGTCGCCGCAGCGATCGACGCCCGGGCCCTTGCCGTACCACATGCCGAACACGCCATCGACCTTGGCGCCCGGGAACAGGTTGGTCTGCTGGGTGCCCCAGACCATGGTCGCGCCGAGGTCCTCGTTGAGGCCGGGCTGGAAGCGCACGCCGTTGCGGTCGAGGTATTTGCGCGCGCGCCACAGCTCGAGATCGAAGCCGCCCAGCGGCGAGCCGCGGTAGCCGCTGACGAAGCCGGCGGTATTCAGGCCGGCGGCGGTATCGCGCAGGCGCTGCATCATCGGCAGGCGCACCAGCGCCTGGACGCCGGACAGGTAGATGCGGCCCTCGGTGCGGGTGTACTTGTCGTCGAGGGTGTAGTCGCGGTCGTTGACGCCGTGGGTCAGGGTGCCCTTGGCGGATTCGGGGGAGGAAAGCTCTGCGGTGCTGGTCATGCGTGCGGCCTCGCGCAGGCCCGG
>JAFEBZ010000173.1 GCA_018242405.1 Pseudomonadota bacterium
CCGCAACCAACGGGCCTGCATGCAGCAGCCCGAAGGTCGCGGAAAAAATAGGCCGGGGGCGGGGATCCGACAATCCCCGAAATCAGGTATCCGCTAACGGACTGACCGAAGAGGGATCGTCAGTGGTTGTTGTTTGGGCCGCGCGTCACAAGCCGACGCAGGCCCTGGCCGATGCGGCCCAGCAGTCCCGGCTTCGCCGGTTCGGCAGCTGGCTTCGACGTGGCGTGTTCATGTCGGGCAGCCGCGTTTTCACGACGCGGCGCGCGCTGTTGCGTCGAAGCATCCTGCTGTGGCGCTGCGGCGCCATCAACGGGACGCCCCTTGCGACGGCGGCGACGCTTGCGCGGCGCCTTGTCGATCTCGCCTTCCGCTGCGGCAACCAAAACTGCTGGCGTGCCAGCCTGCGTTTCGGGACGCGGAGCACGCGGCGGGCGCGGCCCACGACGCTCACCATCGCGACCACCACTGCCGCGGCCCTCGCCACGACCGCCACCGCTGCGCGAACGACCACCACCACGTTTCGCTTCATCGGCGGCGCGCGCCTCGCGGGCTTCCTTGAAGATGCCGGCGATGCTGTCGTCATCCCCACCCTCGCCTTCGGCGATTTCCGGCCTGGGGCGTTCCGGGCGCGGCAACGCGATCAGCAATTCCGGCTCGACGCTGGCGCGCGGAATCTCCTGGCCGATATAGGCCTCGATATCCGGCAGGCCCATCGCATAGCGCTCGCAGGCGAAGCTGATCGCGTCACCTTCGGCGCCGAGGCGCGCGGTACGACCGATGCGATGCACATAGTCCTCGGCATCGAACGGCAGGTCGTAGTTGAAGACGTGCGAAACGCCGTCGATATGCAGGCCGCGCGCGGCGACATCGGTGGCGACCAGCAGTTCAAGCTGGCCGGCCTGGAATTTCTTCAGCAGCGATTCGCGCTTCTTCTGCGGCACGTCACCCGAGAGCACGCCAACGCGATAACCGGCTTTTTCCAGCGAGCGTGCCACGCGTTCGACGAAGGCCTTGGTGTTGACGAAGACCATCGTGCGTGCGCCTTCGCTGCGTGAGAGCAGGCCGAGCAGCAACGGCAACTTTTCCTCGTCCGCCGGGAAATACAGGCGCTGGCGCACACGGGCAGCGGTGATCGATTCGGTTTCGACGACGAGCTTCTCGGGCTCGTTCATGTGCTCGTAGGCGAGCTCGAGCACGCGATGGCTCAGCGTCGCCGAGAACAGCAGGGTCTGGCGCTCGGTACGCGCCGGCATCCTGCGCAACAGGAAGCGGATGTCCTTGATGAAACCGAGGTCGAACATGCGGTCGGCTTCGTCGAGGATGCACACTTCGCAGGCATGCAGGCTCACCACCTTATGCTGCTTGACGTAGTCGATCAGGCGACCGGGCGTGGCGATGATGATGTCGGCGCCGCGCTGCAACTGCTCGCGCTGCTTGTCGTAATCGACGCCGCCGTAGACCAGCGCGAACTTCAGGCCGAGGTCGGAAGCGAACTTCACCGCATCCTTGTGGATCTGAATCGCCAGCTCGCGGGTCGGCGCCAGGATCAGCGCGCGCGGATCTTCCGGCTTGCGTTCGGCCATCGCCGGGCGGGTCAGCAGGCGGTTGATCGCGGCGATCAGGAAGGCCAGTGTCTTGCCGGTGCCGGTCTGGGCCTGGCCGGCGACGTCGCGTCCAGCCAGCGCAACCGGCAGGGTCAGCGCCTGGATCGGGGTGCAGCGGTTGAAACCGGCGGCTTCAAGGCCCGCGAGCAGCGCGGGATGCAGGTCGAAGGAGGAAAAGGCGACGTCGGTCAGCGGTTTGTCGGACATGAAATTCTGAGTGGAATACTGCGCGCAAGCGGCGCTATGGGAGACAGGCGGCCACGCGCTGGGCGGGCGCCGGAAGTGGCTTTCAGGGAAGGCAGGCCGGGCCTTGAAGTCCGCCTGCAAGCCCGCACATCTTAGCAAGTCGAACCCGCAGCCGCGTCACAGTCGCTGCGACCGGGACGTGCGAAGCTATCCCGTCCCTTCCGATCCGCCCCCATTCCCGGAGTGTCCATGAGCAGCGCCAACGTCTTCCACGCCACCGACAAGGACTTCGACGACCTCGTCCTCAAGTCCGACCAGCCCGTGCTGGTGGATTTCTGGGCGCCGTGGTGTGGACCCTGCAAGATGATCGCCCCCAGCCTCGACCAGCTCGCCGACACCTACGAAGGCAAGGCCAAGGTGGTGAAGGTCGATATCGAAGCCAACCCGCAACTGGGCATGCGCTTCAACGTCCGCAGCATCCCGATGCTGGTGATGTTCAAGGGTGGCCAGATCGCCGCGACCCAGATGGGCGCGCCGCCGAACGTGAAGAGCGTGCTGTCCCAGATGATCGATCGCGCGGTCGCCTGACGCCCCTGCTGCGCTCGCCCTGCGGTCCGCGTACGGTGCTCGCAATGCTCACGTATTCGTACATACGCTGCGCTTGCTCCGCTCCGCCACGAACCGCAGGCCTTCGCTCGCGACGTGGCGCATTCTGAATAATTTCTGGCGCCCGCTTGCCGCGGCGCGCCGGCAGTGCTAGTTTCTAGGGCGTCCGGCGCGCCTGTCCGTTCCATTCGACATCTCCGCCGCACCCATCTGGTAGCACCGAATCCATTCCCGAACCACTCCGCCGGCCCCGTGCCGAGCGCTCGCCATTGCGAGGATTCCCCTTTGTCCGAAGAAGAAATCAAGCCCGCCCCGAAGCGTCGTGGCCGTCCGCCCAAGGTCCGCCCCGAAGCCGCCGACTCCGCTCCGGCACCTGTCGCGGTTGAAGCTGCGCCCCCCGCACCGACACCTGCTCCCGCACCTGCTCCGGCCCCGGCGCCCGTCGCCAGCCAACCGAGTGCCCCCGCGCAGCCGCAAGGCAACGGTGGTGGTGAGCAGCAGCAAGGCGGCAATGGCGACCAGCAGAACGGTGGCCAGCGCGAAGACGGTCAGCGTTTCAACAACAACAATCGCCGCGAGCGCTTCAAGAATCGCCGCGACCGTCAGCGCGACCGCTATCGCGAACAGGGCCTGCCCAGCGACGACGACGGCCAGCAGAACGGACCGCCGCCATCGGCGCGACCGATGCCAACCATCCCCGAAGGCTTCCCGCAGTACTCGCTGGGCGACCTCAAGCGCATGCCCGCCCAGAAACTGCTCGACATCGCCGAGCAACTGCAGATCCACGAAGGCGTGGCCCGCGCGCGCAAGCAGGACATCATCTTCGCCCTGCTGAAGGTGCTGACCCGCCACGGCGAAGGCGTCGCCGCCGACGGCGTGCTGGAAATCCTGCCCGACGGCTACGGCTTCCTGCGCGCGGCCGAAGCCAGCTATCTGGCTGGCCCGGATGACACCTACATCTCGCCGAGCCAGATCCGTCGTTTCAACCTGCGCACCGGCGACCACATCGCCGGCCGCATCCGCTGGCCCAAGGATGGCGAACGCTATTTCGCGCTCAACATCGTCGACACCATCAACGGCGAGCCGATCGAGGCCAGCAAAAACAAGACGCTGTTCGAAAACCTGACGCCGCTGTTCCCGCGCAAGCGCTTCAAGCTCGAGCGTGGCGACGGATCGTCGGAAGACATCACCGGCCGCATCCTTGACCTGATGGCACCGCAGGGCAAGGGCCAGCGCGCGCTGATCGTGTCGCCGCCCAAGGCCGGCAAGACGATGATGATGCAGCAGATCGCCACCGCGATCACGACCAATCATCCCGACGTGCACCTGATCGTGCTGCTGATCGACGAACGTCCGGAAGAAGTGACGGAAATGCAGCGCACCGTGCGCGGCGAAGTCATCTCCTCCACCTTCGACGAACCGGCCGCGCGCCATGTCCAGGTCGCGGAAATGGTGATCGAGCGCGCCAAGCGCCTGGTCGAGCACAAAAAGGACGTGGTGATCCTGCTCGACTCGATCACCCGCCTCGCCCGCGCCTACAACAACGTGCTGCC
>JAFEBZ010000174.1 GCA_018242405.1 Pseudomonadota bacterium
CTGTATCGGAGCTATGTTGAGGCCAATGGATTGAAGCAAGGAGCACACTTCACCAGTGTTGTTGTAATTCGAACGCTCCAAGCTCGCGTCTACAGACTCCTTTATTACTGCATCAACTGTCTTGCCTCGTTGCGCCGACAGTGTTCCGAGAGTGATTTTCAATGCTGTACCCCCTATGAAGGGAACTTGGTCGAGCACGGGTGCCGCTGCGGCAGGCAGTTTCCAATACGCAAGGCTGCGCAAAACATCCTCTATTGACGCGTGAAGAAGCACAGTCGCTGCTCGAAGAACGTCTGTCTTTTGGTGGCTGCGCCTTCCCTTTCCTTGGCCTGCCAGTTGTTTCTTGTAGATCGCTACTAGATTTTTCACCCGAGCAATGTTTAGAGCAAAACGGTCTTCAATGTCCTGTTTCATGCGACACTACTCTCCGCTTGAATGCTTCTATCAACCGCAGCGCCGTCGCTGCACCAACATGTGCGGCAAGTGTTGGTTCCGTCATTGCGCCTACCCTCTCAGGGTCGAGCACGCCCGCCGTTATGAGCGCAAGGTATTGACCTCGGCTCAGCGAAAACGGGAGAGACAAAAGCGGGAGCGCCCTCGCAGGAAGGCCAATCTCCAGCCGGATCAATAGTTCGTCGATCGCAGCGAGATACTCTGGGTGCTCGGGAAACAAGGCGACCAGGATTCGATGGGCCGATCGCAAATGAAAGCGCGTCGACTCGACGATGCTGGTGATGTCACCGTAACTGACCGAACCCTGATATGGATTCGTTGTGTAATGACGCTCGATTTCCTGGAGCGGCACCCCTTCAATCCAATCGTGAAGAATCGCTGCGCGTTTGCACCGCCGCCAATACTCATGCTCGTCCGCGCCGTAGCGTTGTAGCAAATGGGGCAACTGATGGCCGTATCTTTGGATTGCGTCGTTGATTCGCGAAGATTCACTGCGCCCGCGCTTCATGATGGGCGTGTAGACCGAATCCATTTCCTGCAGCACCTGAACGAGGCCGAGAACGTGGGCCGGCGGAGTCGCGGCGACGTCGATGCCGCGAAGAAGCTCCACGAGGCGAAGGCCCGACTCGAACGAAAGCGACGACGCGCCGACGGCCTGCCCCAATAGGGTGAGATGAATCGCCCCGGCCTCATCGTGAGCGAGGCCCGCTTGCAGCAGGCGCGCGACCAGTTCAGAGATGCGTTGTTTGACCATCGCCACCCACGCGGGGTTCGCACGAGACGCAGCGTAGCCAGCGAATGTGTTGACAAGCAGACTCGGTATCTCGACCGCTGGCACGCCCCGCACCTGCGTCAAGAGCCGCAAGACCCATGTTGGAAGGTCGTCCACTTTGAAGGAGGAAACAACATCCTCCGGAACGCCTTGCACGTAACGGCGGAAGAGTTGCACACGTTCGATCGGTGTGTCCGCAAGGATGATGGCTTTGCCGGTTTCGTTGAACCCGAGTCGACCCGCGCGGCCGGCCATGTTCTTGTACTCGGCGATTGTGAAGGGTCGCCCGTCTTCGCCTAGAAACTCTTTCTCGGCCAGGATGACTGTCGACGCCGGCGTGTTGATCCCCGCGGCAAGCGTCGTCGTGGACGCCAGGATGTGGATGCCTCCATCGCGTTTGCGAAAACCTCGCTCCACCGCTTCGCGCTCCGCACGAAGCAAGTTGGTATTGTGAAAGGCCGTGCCGCCGCGCAAGCACGTCCTCAAGTCCTCGGACGCGTTCGTTAACCCTTGCTCGGGAAGCGCCGCCAGGGTTTCATCAGCGACCGGTTTGCCCATCTCGGCCGCCAGATACCGTGCACAACCCTGAGCTTTGCCGCGAACGTTCCGAAAGATGATGAGCTTTTCGTCGTTGGCTACTAGTTGCCGTGCCAGCGGCACGATGACGTCTTGCGACGAAGGCGCGTCGCGCCGCTGGACAATGGCGCCGCGAGGCAAGAGCTGCTCAATCTTCGTGGTGCCGTCCGCGTCGACGAACTGAAACGTGCCGTGTCGATCGAGGACGCCCTCGACGAGCGGCACTGGCCGTTCGCGGGAAAGCAGCACTGGAATATCGAGCCAACGATCGAAACCGTTGAACTGACCGATGACCGCGGAGAGCAGCACGAGCTGCGGGTTGATCCCGCGCTGCCGCACTCGGAGCAGCATCGCCAGGATGAGTTCCACCGTGATGCCGCGCCGCGGATCGGTGATGAACTGGCCTTCGTCGACCACCACGAGTCCGAGGCGACTGAGTAACTGCGGCGCGCCAAGGGCGAGATTCAAAAACATCTCGAACGTAAAAAATGCCAGATCGTAGCGGCCCGTCATCACCGCGCCGACACTGTCCGTCGCGTCGCCGGTGCAGCGAACGATCCGCAGCCCAGTTTGTGCGTAGCGTTCGGAGAACTCTTCGAACTTCTCCGCCACGATCGCGCGATACGGCAGCAGAAACACTGCTTTCTTGCCACTCAATACGGCTTGGACGGCGGCCAGCTCGCCGATCATCGTCTTGCCCGAGCTCGTCGGTGCAACGACCAACAATGAGCGGCCAGCAAGAACACCGAACTCGTTCACGGCGCGCAGCTGTAGCGGGTTGAGGCCATCGGCGAAGCGCGCCGCCCATTGCTCGATGACCGCGTCTGGAAACCCATGCGCGCGTAGTTCGGAGAAATCTTTCTCGATGCGAACGACGTCGGTTGCGGGAAACGACGCTTGAAAATTCATGCCGCGTACGAGCCGCGGAAAAACCAGACCTCCGGTTACGGTGCCGAGAAATACCGGCGTCTGCGTCAAGCCCATCCTCTCCGCTTCGACGCGCGTAAGCTGGATGATTTCGTCGGCGATCGCGGGAAAGCTTATTTGGTCCGTGGTAGCACCGGTCATGGCTTGAATGACCGAACCGGTGAGCAACCCGTGGCCGGTTCCAGGCTGTTCCCACGCTGCCTGGGACGACGTGCAGGCGGCAAGAAGGATCCGGCCTTCCCCGTACACCCCTTCGAATGTGAATGCCGCTCGCGGCTTGGCGTCGATGCCAAGCACTCTTGCCGGCGCATGCCCGCTGAAGCACGAGTCGAGAATGAAGAGGACTGCCCGCGCTCGCGTCGCTTTGAAAGCGTCGGCGAGAACGGACATCGGCAACGTCGTGTTGGAAATGTCTGAGGTGGACGTGTCGTAAAACGCCAAGCTTCCATCCGGCGAGCCATGCCCTGCAAAACTGATGACAACGACGTCGTCGAGTGCTGCGCTGTCCAGCGTTTGCAAGATCGCCTGCGTGACGGCTTCCTTCGTACCATCCGCATCAATGAGCAGTCGCGAGCTAAGGTCTGGAAGGGTATCGGTGAAAAGCGCCCACAGCGCCAAGGCGTCCCTCATTGCGCCAGTGAGTTCATCGATCTCACGGTCGAGTTGTTTATTGATGCCAACGAATACCGCTTTGGTTGCCA
>JAFEBZ010000175.1 GCA_018242405.1 Pseudomonadota bacterium
CTTCCGGCGCGTAGACCCAGAAATGCCCGTATTGGCCGGTCATCGGTCCGAGTCCGGCCATCTGCCACATCAGCCATTCGTTGACGTGAACCTTGCCGCGCGTGTCGCTGGCGAAGAAGCGCCCGATCTTGTTGGCGAGATAGATCAGGATCGCGCCGGATTCGAACACGCTGATCGGCGCACCGCCATCCGCCGGTGCGTGATCGACGATCGCCGGCATCTTGTTGTTGGGCGAGATGCGCAGGTAATCAGGCTCGAATTGCGCGCCCTTGCCGATGTCGACCGGAATGATGCGGTATTCGAGACCGGCCTCTTCGAGGAACAGGGTGATCTTGTGGCCGTTGGGCGTGGGCCAGTAGTGCAGGTCGATCATGGGGCTCCGGAGATTCTTCGGGTGATTCGGCCATGATGCAGGGCCAGCGCTTAAAATGGCGTCATGGATGTTTCCCATTTGCTCGACGGGCTGAATCCGGCCCAGCGCGAGGCCGTGACTGCGGCGCCCGGACACTATCTGGTGCTGGCCGGTGCCGGTTCCGGCAAGACCCGCGTGCTCACCCATCGCATCGCATGGTTGAACGAAGTGCACGGCGTTCCCGCGCACGGCATCTTTGCGGTCACTTTCACCAACAAGGCTGCAGGCGAAATGCGTGCGCGCACCGATGCGCAGTTGCGCAACGGTGGTCGCGGGATGTGGATCGGCACTTTCCACGGGCTCGCGCACCGACTGCTGCGCCTGCATTGGCAGGACGCGAAGTTGCCGGAAAGTTTCCAGATCCTCGACAGCGACGACCAGCTGCGGTTGGTGAAGAGGGTAGTGCAACAACTCGAACTGGATGAAGCGCGTTTCCCGCCCAAGCAGATCGCGTGGTGGATCAACGCGCAAAAGGACGAGGGACGCCGCCCGCAGCACATCCAGCCCGATCGCGATGAGTGGTCGCAGGTGATGCAGAAGAGCTATGCGCTCTACCAGGAGCGCTGCGACAACGCGGGCCTGGTCGATTTCGCCGAAATCCTGCTGCGCGCGCATGAGTTGCTGCGCGACACTCCGGCGCTGCTCGCACACTATCGCCAGCGGTTCAGCGAATTGCTGATCGACGAATTCCAGGACACCAACGCGATCCAGTACGGTTTCGTGCGCCTGCTCGCCGGCGAGACCGGCCATGTCTTCGTGGTCGGGGATGACGATCAGGCGATCTACGGCTGGCGCGGCGCCAAGGTCGAGAACGTGCAGCGTTTCCTGCAGGATTACGCCGGGGCGCAGACCATTCGCCTCGAACAGAATTACCGTTCGACCGCGAATATCCTCAGTGCCGCCAACGCGGTGATCGCCCACAACCCCGAACGCCTCGGCAAGCAGTTGTGGACCGACAGCGGCGAGGGGGAGCTGGTCGATCTCTACGCCGCCTACAACGAGATCGACGAGGCGCGCTACGTGATCGAGCGCATCCGTGCCTGGGTGCGCGATGGCGGCAGCTACGGCGATTGCGCGATCCTCTATCGCAGCAATGCGCAGTCGCGTGCCTTCGAAGAATCGTTGCTGGCCGAACAGTTGCCGTATCGCGTTTACGGAGGCATGCGCTTTTTCGAGCGCGCCGAAATCAAGGACAGCCTGGCCTATCTGCGCCTGATCGCTTCACGCGCCGACGATGCCGCATTCGAGCGCGCGGTCAACACGCCGACGCGCGGCATCGGCGAGCGCACGCTGGACGAAGTGCGACGGATGGCACGCGGCGCCGGCATGACGCTTTGGGACGCCGCGCGCGAGCTGGTGAACGCCGGCGACCTGACGGCGCGTGCGCGCAACGCGCTGGCGGCGTTCCTGCAGTTGATCGATCAATTGCAGGACGAATCCACCGAGCTGCCATTGCAGGACAAGATCGACCACATGCTGGCGCGCAGCAGTTTGCGTGCGTACTACGAGAAGGAATCGCGCGGCAGCCTCGATTCGCGCACCGACAACCTCGACGAACTGGTCAGCGTTGCGTCGCGCTTCGTGCGTGGCGACGACGAGGAAACGGCGCAGTTGAGCGAACTGGTCGCCTTCCTCGCCTATGCCGCACTGGAGGCGGGCGAGGGCCAGGCGCAGGCCGGCGACGATGGCGTGCAGTTGATGACATTGCACAGTGCCAAGGGCCTGGAATTCCCGCTGGTGTTCCTCGCCGGCATGGAAGAGGGGTTGTTTCCGAATGCGCGTTCGTCGGAAGAAAGCGGGCGGCTCGAGGAAGAGCGCCGCCTCGCCTATGTCGGCATCACCCGCGCGCGCCAGAAACTGGTGCTGACCTATGCGGAGGCGCGACGCCTGCACGGCCAGGACATGTACGGGATTCCGTCGCGTTTCCTGCGCGAGATTCCGTCGTCGCTGATCAACGAGGTGCGGCCGAAGGTCAAAGTGTCGCGCGCCTATACATCGCAGCCGCGCCGCGATTTCGGCCACGCGCCGATCCAGACGCCGGGCATCGCGCTGGGCGCGCAGGTGCGTCACCCGACCTTCGGCAGCGGCACCGTCACCGACATCGAAGGCAACGGCGCGCACGCGCGCGTTCAGGTGAATTTCGACGACGCCGGATCGAAATGGCTGGTCCTCGCGTTCGCGAACCTGTCGCCGGCGTAGGAAGCGTGGCGCGGACTAGAATGCGTCCATGAACAAACGCCTGGTCCTGATCGACGGTTCGTCCTATCTCTTCCGCGCCTTCCACGCGCTGCCGCCATTGAGCAACGCGCAGGGGGAGCCGACCGGCGCGCTGTTCGGCGTGGTCAACATGCTGCGCGCGCATCTCAAGGACAAGCCCGACTACATCGCCTTCGTGATGGACGCATCGGGACCGACCTTCCGCGACGAACTCGACCCGCAGTACAAGGCGCATCGTCCGCCGATGCCCGACGACTTGCGCGCGCAGATCGAACCGCTGATGGCGATCGTGCAGGCGTTGGGCCTGCCGATCATCCGCGAATCCGGCGTCGAAGCCGACGACGTGATCGGCACGCTGGCAGTGCAGGCCGCCGCCGCGGGCGTCGAGGTCACCGTTTCGACGAGCGACAAGGACATGGCGCAACTGGTGCGTCCGCATGTCGGGCTGGTCAACACCATGAGCGGCAGCAAGCTCGATTCCGATGAAGCGGTGGTCGCCAAGTTCGGCGTCAAGCCGACGCAGATCATCGACTATCTCGCGCTGATGGGCGATGCGGTCGACAACATTCCCGGCGTGCCCAAGTGCGGGCCGAAGACCGCGGCGAAATGGCTGGGCGAATACGGATCGCTCGACGGCGTCATCGCCAATGCCGACAAGATCGGCGGGAAGATCGGCGAGTCGCTGCGTGCGACCTTGCCGCGCCTGCCGCTGAACTACCAGCTCGCGACTATCCGCACCGATGTCCCGTTGCACGAGGCCCATGGCGATCTCGCCCTGCGCGAGCGCGATGTCGATGCCCTGCGCACGCTGTATGCGCGCTACGGCTTCAACCAGGCGCTGAAGGAACTCGACGGTGGCGCTGCTGCGATTGAATCAGGGGCGACGGTTCCCAAGGCACCGACCGGGCTGCGCGGATTCGTTGCTGCGCCAGCCGCGACCGGCGACATCGATCCGCTGCTGTCGCGTCCGGGCGAATACGAATGCGTGACCGATGCGAAACAGCTGCAGGCCTGGGTGGATGCGCTGAAGGACGCGGCGATGTTCGCCTTCGACACCGAAACCGACGGTCTCGATCCAATGCAGGCGCGCATGGTCGGCATGTCGCTGAGCACGCAGTCCGGCAAGGCCTGTTATATCCCGCTTGGCCATGACGCCGCCGACGCGACACAGTTGTCGCTGGATACCGTGGTCGCGGCGCTCAAGCCCGCGTTCGCCGATCCGGCCAAGCTCAAGATCGCGCAGAACGGCAAGTTCGATCTGCACATCCTTCATCGCCACGGTCTGGATGTGTCGGCGCCGCTGGGCGACACCCTGCTGGAAAGCTTCGTGCTCGATTCCGGCCAGCGTCACGACATGGACAGCCAGGCCAAGCGACTGCTCGGCATGGAGACGGTTCATTACGATGACGTCACCGGCAAGGGCGCGAAGCGGATTTCGTTCGCGCAGGTCGCGCTGGATGTCGCGACCAACTATGCCGCCGAAGATGCCGACGTCACCCTGCGCCTGCATGAGGTTCTGGCGCCGAAACTGGCTGCGGAACCGAAACTCGAAAGCGTCTACCGCGACATCGAATTGCCGCTGGTGCCGGTGCTGGCGCGGATCGAACGCAATGGCGTGCTGATTGATGCGGCCGAACTGCGCGCGCAATCGGCGGAACTGTCGCGACGGATGCTGGAAGCGCAGCAACGCGCTACCGAACTCGCTGGGCGCGCGATCAATCTCGATTCACCGAAGCAGCTCGGCGCCTTGCTGTTCGACGAACTGAAACTTCCGGCGCTGGTGAAGACGCCGAGCGGTGCGCCCTCGACCAACGAGGAAGCGCTGGAAGCGATCGCCGACCAGCACGAGTTGCCGCGCGTCATTCTCGATTATCGCGGTTACGCCAAGCTGCGTAGCACCTACACCGAGAAGCTGCCGGAGATGATCAATCCGCAGACCGGGCGCGTGCACACCAATTACAACCAGGCCGGCGCGGCCACCGGGCGCCTGTCGTCCAACGATCCCAACCTGCAGAACATCCCGATCCGCACCGAGGAGGGCCGGCGCATCCGCCAGGCCTTCGTCGCGCCCAAGGGCCGCTGCATCGTCGCCTGCGACTACTCGCAGATCGAGCTGCGGATCATGGCCCACCTGTCGGAGGATCCGGCGCTGCTGCGCGCGTTCGCGTCGGGCGAGGACATCCACCGCGCCACCGCCGCCGAAGTCTTCGGCAAGCCGCTGGACGAAGTCAGCAGCAACGAGCGTCGCGCCGCCAAGGCGATCAACTTCGGCCTGATGTACGGCATGGGTGCGTTCGGACTGGCCCGCCAGCTCGGGGTGCCGCGCGGCGAAGCGCAGGACTACATCGCGCTCTACTTCAGCCGCTATCCGGGCGTGCGCGACTACATGGATCGCACCCGCGTCCAGGCGCGCGAGCAGGGTTACGTCGAAACCGTGTTCGGGCGGCGGCTCTATCTGCCCTATATCGACAGCCGCAACCAGGCGCAGCGGGCCGGCGCCGAGCGCGCGGCGATCAACGCGCCGATGCAGGGCACCGCCGCCGACATCATCAAGCGCGCGATGGTGTCCCTCGACGGCTGGCTGCAGCCGCAACGCGACAAGGCGCTGATGATCATGCAGGTCCACGACGAACTGGTGTTCGAGTGCGACGATGCGTTCGCCGACACCCTGCGCGAGGAGGCGGGTCGGTACATGGCAGCGGCCGCCGATTTGCGCGTGCCGCTGGTGGTCGACAGCGGCGTCGGCGCGAACTGGGAACAGGCGCATTGAGCGCATTCGCGAAAGTGAACGCGCGGTGAAGTTTCGTTCTAAACATGCGCTGAATCCAAACTGGTTTAACGCGATTTTTCGGTTTGATTTACGCATCCCAGACAACTTCGATGTTTAACTACACGTGACAGATGCAACGTCTGTCTTGGATAACTCCCTCCCCTGGAGTGATTCCTGCTCAGACACGTTCTCCCCAAACGTTGTCTGGAACCCGCCCCGCCGGTCCCCCTCCGGCGGGGTTTTTTATGCCCTAATAGATCGCATGAGCGACCTGTTCCATCTCTCCGCGCCCTGGTGGCATTTCCCGCTGCGCGCGCTGGTGATCTACCTGATGGTGATCGTGCTGATCCGGGTGTCGGGCAAGCGCGCGGTCGGGCAGTTCACGCCGTTCGACCTGGTGCTGCTGATCCTGATCGGCAACGCCGTGCAGAATGGGCTGAATGGGGGAGACAACTCGATCACCGGCGCCTTCCTGCTTGCCGGCTGCCTGATCCTGCTCAATTTCATCGTCGCCTTCTTCACCTCGCACAGCCGGCGCTTCGACCATCTGGTCGAAGGCGTGCCGGTGGTGCTGGCGCGCAATGGGCAGGTTTTCGACGAGGTCCTGCGCCGCGAGCTGGTCAGCCATGACGACTACATCGAGGCGTTGCGCCTGAACAATGTCGCCAATCCCCAGGATGTCGCCCTGGCACTGCTCGAGACCAACGGCAGCATCAGCGTGATCCAGCGCCAGAACGGCGGCGAAGCGCGCGCGGATTTCTATGCCGAACAATTGCCGCCACGCTCCCATCGCCGGCGGCGACGCCGGCCGGGCAGCCCGCAGAGCTGATCAACCCAATTCGGTCAGCCAGTCGCGGGGACGCAGGTAATCGGCGAGTCGCGCTTCCGCGCTGCCGGCTTCCGGTTCGTAGCCGTATTCCCAGCGCACCAGCGGCGGCAGGCTCATCAGGATCGATTCGGTGCGCCCGCCCGATTGCAGGCCGAAGTGGGTGCCGCGATCGAAGACCAGGTTGAACTCGACGTAGCGGCCACGCCGGTACAGCTGGAACTGGCGTTCGCGCTCGCCATGGAGGACATCGCGGCGGCGCTCGACGATCGGCAGGTAGGCGTCGAGGAAACCGTCGCCGACCGCGCGCATGTAGGCGTAGTCGCGTTCGAAATCGTCCTGGAGGTCATCGAAGAACAGGCCGCCGATGCCGCGGGTTTCCCCACGATGCTTGAGCAGGAAATACTCGTCGCACCAGCGCTTGTGGGCGACATAGCGTTCCGCGCCGCCGAAGGGTTCGCACAGTGCGCGGGCAGTGCGATGCCAGTGCAGCACGTCCTCATCAAATGGATAGAACGGGGTGAGGTCGAAACCGCCGCCGAACCACCATCCGACCGTTTCGCCATCCTTTTCGGCACGGAAATGACGAACGTTGGCGTGGGTGGTCGGGAGATAGGGGTTGCGCGGATGGAAGACCAGCGAGACGCCGCAGGCACGCCATTGCGCGCCGACGAGTTCCGGTCGTGCGGCGGTCGCCGAAGGCGGCAGTTTCGTTCCGGAGACATCGGAGAAACCGATGCCGGCCTGCTCGAACACCGCGCCGTCGCGGAGGATGCGGGTACGACCGCCACCGCCGAGCAGGGCGCCGCTGCCTTCGCGCGTCCACGCGTCCTCGACAAAACGAGCACCACCATCGGCGTGTTCGATCGCCGCGCAGATGCGGTCCTGCAATCCGGCCAGCCAGTCGCGGACGGTGTCGAAATCGATGGGAGGCGTCGTCGTCATGCCCGGCATTGTCGCAGCGGATCGAGCTGTGGACGATAGGCGCTGCTGCGCACGTGCATCATTCCCAGCAGGAAATCGAAGATGTTGTCGTGACTCCATGGCTGCGCGGCCTGGCGCGCGAGGCAGTCGGCAGCGACGCCATTGCGCTGGCGGAAACCGTCGGACAGCCACAGCGTCATCGGGATACGGGTCTGCACGTCGGGGGCGAAGGCGTAGGGCGCGCCGTGCAGGTAGAGGCCGTTTTCGCCCAGCGATTCGCCATGGTCGGAAACGAACAGCACCGCCCCGTCGATGGCGTGGTCGTCCTGCAGTGTCCCGATCACCGACGCGATGATGCTGTCGGTGTAGAGGACGCTGTTGTCGTAGGCGTTGCGGATCTGCTCCGGCGTGCAGGTCTGCAACTCGTTGCTGCGGCAGACCGGGGTGAAGTGCTCGAATTCCTTCGGATAGCGCTGGTAATAGGCCGGGCCATGGCTGCCTTTCACATGCAGCACGATGACCCGGTCGCCGTGCACGCTTCCATCATGAGTGGCGGCAAGCGTCTTCTTCAACGCGTCGACGAGGATGCCATCGAAACAGTTGCGGGCGCTGCACCACGCCGGATCGGTCGAGTTCTGCAACTCGGTCTCGTGGACGCGCCTGGCGATGCCCTTGTCGCCGGTGTTGTTGTCGAACCAGGCGACGTCGACGCCGGCATGCGCCAGCACGTCCAGTGCATTCTCGCGGCCGAGTGCGGCGCGTTCGCTGAAGTCCTTGCGCCCGAGGTTGGAGAACATGCACGGCAGCGAGACCGCGGTATCGGTGCCGCAGGAACGCACGTCGGTGAAATTCGTCACCGGCAGTCTTGCCAATTGCGGCGTGGTCTGGCGCGCGTAACCCGAGAGTCCCCAGCTGGCGGCGCGCACCGATTCGCCGGCGATGAAGACCAGCACCTGCGGCTTGGTGCCAGTGGGTGCGGCTGGCCGGGTTGCATCGCGTCCCAGCGGCTGCACCACGATCGCAGCCTGCGGTCGCGCGTTGTCGACGTAGGCATAGAGCCCGCTGGCAATCGCCATCGGATTGATGACGTGGCCGAGTTCGCGCTGGTTGCGCAGGCTGGAAGCAACCCCGCGTCCGCCGACGCCGATCGCCACGGCGCTCGCGGCGACCACGATCAGCGCCAGTTTGGCGCGCGACCACAGCTCGCGCGGGAATGGCTGCCAGTCGATCCGCGTCCACAGCACCAGCAGCGCCGGCAGCACGCCGGTGGCGCCGATCTTCCACGCCATCCGCCACGACAGCCATTCGCCGGCCTCGCGCGCATTGGTCTCGAACACGCTGCGCAAGGTATGGCGATCGACCACCGCGCCGAAATCGTCCATGAAGAATGCCGCACCGGCCGCGCACAGCAGCACGATCACCAGCCACGGCTTGATCGCCCATTTGAACGACAGCGGCAGCAACAGGACGAGGATGGTCATCGCCAGCAACACGCCCAGGCACAGCAGGAACAGCCAGTGCGGCAGCCCGCCGGGATCGAGCGCCGCCAGCAGTTTCCACGCGCGGAAATTGGCGAATGCCAGCAGCCACGCCGTGCACAGCAGCAACACGGTGTTCGCGCGCATCAAGGGTCCGCGCATCATGGCGAAGTGAATTCCGGAACGTGGGGATCGCCTAGGCTAACGCAAGGCAATCTGAATCGGCGGTTCCCTTGTGACGATGCTTCCCCCACAATTCCCGGGATTCCGGAAGAGTTGCATGCGCGCACACGTCTACAAGAGCACCCGCAAGGCGGATACCTATGTCTTCCTCGCCGCGCGCGACGAGGGCGCCAAGTTGCCGGATGCGCTGCGCGCGCAGCTCGGTCCGTTGCAATTCGTGCTGGAAACCGAACTGGTGCCCGGGCGCAAGCTGGCCCGCGAAAATCCCGCGGAGGTGATGGCGAATCTCGCCAGCCGTGGCTTCCACCTGCAGATGCCGCAGGACCTGCCGCTTGATCCCATGACCTCGGATTGGGGGACGGATGCCTGACCAGCGCGTGGCGGTTGCCGGGCAACCCGCATTGCCTTGGATCGCGGCGGCTGCCGTCGGGGCGCTGGCCCTGCTCGCGACCGGATTCGGTGGCTGGATCGCCGCGATCGCCGGTGCCGTCGGCAGCGGCCTGCTCGCCAGTGCCTGGCCGCTGCGCGGCAATCCGCCGGATCGTGCGCCGCGGATCATTGCCAGCCATGTCCTGGTCTGGGCAGTCGCGATGGCGATTGGTGCGGCACTCGCCGCGTGGCCGCTGCATGCATTGATGACGTCGGGCTCGTTGCCGGCCGCGCTCGGCCTCGGGCTGGCAGCAGCGATCGGCGTGATCCTGGCGTGGCGGGTCTGGCCGCTGTGGACCAGCGATGCCGGCGATGCACGCTTCGCCTTCCATCACGCCTTGGGCGAACGCGATCCGGCGCGGCGTTGGGCCTGGAATGGCTTGCGTCCTGCGGTCGCGGTGGCTTGCGTCGTTGCGCTGGTGCTGGTGCTGGCGTGGCCGGGCGTGATCGTCGGGCCGCTGCGCTGGGCGCTGGCAGCCCTGTTGGCCCTGCTGCTGCCGGTGCTGCGCTTCTCGGCGCGCGTCGAGCGCATGGTGAAAGCCGGGCGGGTGGTGAAAGAGGTCAAGGCGAAATCGGCGCCTGAGCGTGCGGAGCCGCAGCCGGCGCGCAATGCCGAGCCGGTCAGTCTCGATGCATTGCCGGAACTGCAATTGGATGATGAAGCCGCGGCCGACGCCGTGGTCGATCTTCCCGCCAACACCGGCAATGAAGAGCTCGATCGAGAACTCCACGCCGCCGCCCGCAGCGGTCGCGTCGAACGCGCGCTGGCGCTGCTCGATGCCGGTGCGCGCGCCGATGCGCTGCCGGCCGCGGACGATCGCGACCAGCGTCGCCTGCCGATCCTCGCCGCGGTATTGCCCGACCTGCGTCTGCTGCGCACCCTGATCGCGCACGGCGTTTCGCTGGATGCCGACGCCAGCGGCATCACCCCGTTGCTTGCGGCAACGCGCGACAGCTGGCATGGCCGTCCCGATGCCGTGGCAATGCTGCTCGCCAATGGCGCCGATGTTCGCGCCACCGATCCGCAGGGCAACACGCCGCTGCATCACGCCGCACGCAGCACCGATCCCGGCGTCGCCGCCTTGCTGCTCGATGCCCAGTCGCCGGTCGATGTCGCCAACGACAACGGCCAGACGCCGCTGGCGATGGCTTGCGCCGCCGGCAACTGGCGGTTGGCCAAATTCCTGCTGGAACGTGGTGCCAGCGTCGCTCCGGCGAAAGCTCTGGCGCCGCTGCTCGCCGCCGCGACCGCCGATGACGACGATCCCGCCGGCGTGCAACTGCTGCTGCGCCATCGTGCGCAAATCGCCGACGCGATCGATGGCGACGGTCGCAGCGCATTGCACCTGGCCGCGCAGGCCGGCCATTCCGCCATCGTCCAGACCCTGCTCGACAGCGGTGCCAGTGTCGATGTCCGCGACGCCACGCAGACGACGCCGCTGATGCTGGCGGCACAGGGCGGTCATCGCGACGTGATCGACGCCTTGCTGGAATCGAAGGCCGATGTCGCGGCGCGCAATGCCGATGGCCACGATGTCTTGCGTCACGCCGTGGAAGGCGAAGTCGCCGGCGTCGACGTGGTCACCGCATTGCAGGCTGCCGGCGCGCATGCCGACACCATCGACGATGCCGGTACCGATGCCCTGACGCGCGCCAAGGCGCTTGGCCGCTGGTCGGTGGTGCAGGCGCTCGATCCCGCCTTTGTGCCGCCGCCGGTTGCCGGTGGCGATGCAGTACCGGATGACGCCACGCCGAGCCGGCCGCCGTATGCGGTCGTCAGCGACGCCTTGCGCGATGGCGACACCGCTACGCTCGAACGCTTCGCACCGCTGCTGGAACGCAGCGAATTCACCCGCATGCTCGCCGAGCTCGCGCCATCGTCGCCGCAGCTGGTGCCGTGGCTGCTCGCGCGCGGCGCCGATGTCGATGCCAGCCGCGAAGGCCACAGTCTGTTCGGGCAATTGCTCCGTCTCGCTCCGGCAGATGCCGCGGCTGCGCAGGCACTCGATCTGTTGTGGCGACGCGGTGCCAGTCCCGCCGGCGCCGGTGTGTTCGCCAACCATCTGCAGGCGTGTCGCGCGCATCCTTCGGAACATGGCGAAGCCTTCGCGCTGCGGTTGCTCGAACGCGGCGCAGATCCTTTCGGCAGCGACAGTGCCGGCGACCCGCCGCTGCACCACGCCATCCGTTTGCATTGGCCGCGGTTGACGCAACGCCTGCTCGATGGCGGCGTCGACTCCTGCGCGATCGATGGTTCGGGCCTGAGCGCGCTGCATGTCGCCACCGCTTGCGGCGATGCCAATGCGGTGCGTGCACTGGTCGCCGTCGGCGCCAGGCCTGACGCGCGCGCGCCCGATGGCCAGACCGCACTCGGTGTCGCGCTCGCCAATGGCCGCAAGGATCTCGCCGACTGGCTCGATTGGCGCGGCTGGCCGCTGCCGGGGCGTGCCTTGCGTGCGGGCGACTTGCCTGCCGCGGCGATCACCGGCGATGGTGATGCCGTGCGCCGCCTGCTCGAACTCGGCTTCCCGGTCGATGCCCTCGATGCGCAAGGTTGCAGCGCGTTGCTGCGCGCCGCTGGTGGTGGCCATGCCGACGCGGTCGAACAACTGGTCGCGCATGGCGCCGATGTCGGACTCAGTGCCAGCACTGGCGCCACGCCGTTGTCGGCGGCGGTGAGCATGCGTCACGCCGCGGTGGTCGATCGCCTGCTCGCTGCCGGTGCCGATCTCGGCCAGCGTCTGCCCGGCGATGTCACCGTGTTGATGCTGGCGTCCGCACTGGGTTTGCCGGAAATGGTCACGCGATTGCTGCGCGCCGGCGCCGATGTCGCCGCCGCCGATCCGCAGGGACTGGCGCCGATCCACTGCGCTGCACTCTATGGCTTCACCGCGCGCGATCGCACGCGCCTGGTGACCCTGTTCGATACCTTGCTGCTGTCTGGCGCCGATGCCAACGCCCGCGCCGAAGCTGGCGTCACCCCGCTGCTGCTGCTGCTCGGCGCGCGCGCCGAACCCGGGACCGGTTGCGACGAAACGGTGATCCTCGCCGGCCTCGATCGCATGCTCGACGAGGACGTGCAGCTCGATGCCCAGGATCCGCGCGGCTTCGGTCCGCTGCACATCGCCGCACTCCATGGACTGATGTCGGTGGCGCGACGCCTGCGCGACAGCGGTGCGCCACTCGGCCAGCGCGATCGCCTCAACCGCACCCCGCGCGACATCGCCCTGATGCGTGGCTTCGTCGACGTCGCCGCCGAACTCGCCGAAGCGGCGCCCGCAGCGCCGACGCAGGACATGACGATGGCGCGGATGTTGCGGCCGCAGGATCGCCCGCACTGACTGCACGGACCTGCGGTACGATCGTCCCATCACGAGGGGAGAGCGGGATGATCAAGCGATCGATGATGGTCGGGCTGGCGCTGGTGTTGCTGGCCGGTCCGGCGATGACGCAGGCGAAAGAGCCGGGACTGGTGACATTCGACCGCGGGTTGACCGAGTCCGTGATGACCATGCGCGTGCGTGGTGATCTCACCTTCGGGCCGGACGGGGTGGTGAAGGAGCATCACATTGCGACCAAGCTCGATCCGAAGGTCGCCGAATACGTCGATCGGACCGTCGACAAGTTGAAATTCCATCCCTATCTCCAGGATGGTGTTCCGGTCAATGCGAAAACCTATTTCCAGATGACACTGGCTGCGCGCGCCAATGGTGCGGACAGTTACGAACTCAGCGTGGATGCCCTGCATTTCAATGACAAGGCGTTCAAGACGTGGCAGGAAGAACTGGAAAAGCTCAAGAATCCGGGGAAGTGCGTCGAAAATTGCATCGTCTCGCAACCGCCTCCGCCCAGATATGCCGGTGTGCAAGTCAATGGCGGGGTCATCGTGCATCTCTATCTGAATCCGGATGGCACTGTGGCTGATGCGGTAGTCGGGCAATCAGCTTTGTACAGCGTGCGCGGCATGGACCGGCTCATCGATAACGTGCGCAAGCAATTCGAGAAAATTGCGCTCAATTACGCTAGAAAGGTACGTTTTGCCCCCGGCTCCGGCAGCCCGCTCGTTGGGGACAATCATTTCGTCGGGGCGCTGCCATTCGATTTTGCAATGGAGAATACAAAGACCGACAACGAGGGCATTTGGCGACTCGAGCAGCGAAGCCACCGCAACATCGCGTCTTGGCTCGCCAACGATCCGGATCGCTGGATCGGAATTTCCGACACCACAGGCGGTGGCTTCGTGGCGATGAAGGACAGTCCCTACAAACTGATTTCCGATGGCGGCAAGGCGCCGTAGACCAGCGTTCGGCGTCGCCGGGCATTGAAAGTTCAAGCGTTCCTGGAGAATTCAAGTCCCAGGATCGCCGGCACTGCCAACACATACAGCGCGATGACGGACAGCCAGACCGCGCCCGGCCAGTGTTGTTGCCATATGAAATACAAGGCCGCGAACAGCAGCGGCGCGACGACCGATGCGAGGCTGATTGTCGAGGCGATCACGCCCTGGAGCTGGCCTTGCTGCGATTCGCTGACCTGACGGGTGGCGAACGATTGCAGCGCCGGAACGCCAATCCCGCCAAGCACGAGTACCGGCATGATCGCGTATGCCATCCAGCCCTGCGTGGCGAAGGCCATCGCCAGCAGTGCAATGCATGCTCCTGCGATGCCGATCAGAATTGCCGCACGCTCGCCGAGGGCCTTCACCGCTCGCCCCGGCAGGAATGCCTGCGCCAACGCCTGGCATATTCCGTAGACACCGAGCGACAAGCCGATCGCCAGACCATTCCAGTGAAAGGCAGCGCTGCCCCACAGTGCCCAGCACACGCCATAAGCCTCGCCGGTGGCACTGAGCAGGAAGAACACCGAAATGACCGGCAGCAGATGTTTCATCGATGACAGCCAACGCAGTGGGCGCAATGGGTTGAATGCACCAGGGTCGAAGGATTGGTGTGTGGGTGCACGTGTCTCGGGCAACGCAAGCAGTGCGAGCAAGAAGTTGCAGCCGTTCAGTGCCGCAGCAAGGATGAAAGGCAGGCGCAGCCAGTGGTCGCCGAGCAGGCCGCCAAGAACGGGGCCGATGACGAAACCGATGCCGAACATGGCGTTGAACAGGCCGAAACGATGCGTGCGTTGTTCTTCGGGCGTGATGTCGGCGAGGCAGGCTTGCGCGACCGCCATGTTGGCGCTGGTCAGCCCCGCGATCGCCCGTCCGACGAACAGCATCCACAACGTCGGGGCGAAGGCGAGGAACAGATAGTCGATGGTTGCGCCGGCGAGTGAAACCAGCAGGACCGGTCGCCGGCCGAAGCGGTCGCTCAATGCACCGACCATCGGCGCGAACACGAACTGCATCGCTGCGTAGAGCGCAGTCAGGGCGCCGATCCAGCGAGCGACGTCGCTGACGTGTGTCACTGATCGGATCAGTGCGGGAAGGATCGGAAAAATCAGGCCGATGCCGACGGCATCCAGCACGACCGTGGTGAAAATGACAGACAGGGATTTGTTCATTGGATGTTCCATGCAAAAGAAAAGGGCCGAAGCCAGCAACGCCAGTTGGCGTTTGCGTGACTCCGGCCCTTTTGTGTCGTGGGGCTCGGCTTGCTTCGGTACGTGGTCAGCGCACCGAACTCGCTAAGTCAAATTGTGGGGATGCCTTATCGCTTCATCGAGCTGAAGAACTCGTCGTTCGACTTGGTGTTCTTCATCTTGTCGAGGAGGAATTCCATCGCGGCGATTTCGTCCATCGGATGCAGCAACTTGCGCAGGATCCAGATCTTCTGCAGCAGGTCGGGTTCGATCAGCAGGTCCTCGCGGCGGGTGCCGGAAAGATTGACGCCGATCGCCGGATAGACGCGCTTCTCGGTGATGCGACGATCCAGGTGCACTTCCGAGTTGCCGGTGCCCTTGAATTCCTCGTAGATCACCTTGTCCATCGCGCTGCCGGTATCGACCAGTGCGGTGGCGATGATGGTCAGCGAGCCGCCTTCCTC
>JAFEBZ010000176.1 GCA_018242405.1 Pseudomonadota bacterium
GAAACACCGGGGGAAGCGAAGGTCGAAGCTTCGCCGACCTGAAAATCAGCGAAGTGGTGGCCGAGATCGCAGGTCTCGCGGGATATACCTTCCGCGAGGTCTGGGATCACATGACATGGTGCGATTACGTGGCCCTGTCGAAACACTGGAAGGAATGGCCGCCGATTGCCGTGTCGGTGGCATTGCAGGCTGGCATCGGCCCGCAGCAACGCGAGAAAGCCCAAGCCCCTGAAATGCCGGATCAGGCGCTGCTAACAAATATGTTCGGCCCGATGCCAACGTGAGAGAGAGATGAGCGACAATTCCATCGAAGTCAAAATTGGCGCGGAATACGGCGACCTTCAAGCTGCGATGAAGCAGATGCAGGCCGATCTGGAGGAATACGGTCGCGTCTGGACGGGCAACATCAAGACGATGCAGGATGCGAACGTCGCCGAGCAAGCCCTTGACCAGATGATGCGGCAGGGCACGATCTCGGTGCAGCAATAGAAGGACGCGCTGGGCGGTCTGGATGCGTCGCTGAAGAAGGCGCAGGCCGAGGCGCACAAGCTGGCCGATGCGCACAAGATGACCTCGTTCCAGATGATGGAGTTCGGGCGCATCGCCAAGGATTTGGCGACGGGATAGACCGCGCTGCTGGAACGCTCGTCGTTCACGCTTGCCAATTCGCTGGGGTATTTGGGTCTGGCGTTTACGCCGGTCGGTGCAGCGGCATTGGCTACGGCTGGCAGCATCGCCTACATCGGCGTCTAGATGGCGAAGGCGGCGGAGGAAGATGCCAAGTTCAACAAGGCCCAAATCCTGACGGGCGGCATCTTGAACATGACCGCTGACGGTTTCCGGCAGTACGGCGACAGCATGCGGCAATCGGGCGTGGACAGCGAATATGCCCGTGAAGTGATGATGGAGGCCGCCAAGACGGGCGAGTTCTTCAACGATGACTTGGTCAAAGTCGGACGCGCTGCGGCGGAAATGGGCACGCTGACGGGTCAGAGTGCGCAGAAGGTCGTGCAGGAGATGGTCAAACTGCGCAAAGACCCGGTGGATGCTGCGGTCGAATTGAACAAGCATCTCAATTTCCTCAACGAATCAGACCTTCAGCACATCATCACGCTCGACAGGGAAGGCAAGCAGTACGAAGCGATGATGGAAACGATGGGGCTGTTCAGCAAGGCGATGGACGAAAAGATGCGGCAGGCGAAGGAAGCCACGACACCACTGGACAACGCGATCTTGACCCTGAAAAAGCACCTGCAAGAGTTGAAGGAAGAATTGACGCTGCTCGGCAACAAGATCGCATCCTCGCTTGGGTTTGGTGACCTGTCACTTTCCGACAAGATCAAGGATGCACGCCAAGAGGTCAACAGGCTCAACAACGAATTGGGCGTGCAGGCCTACATGAGCGAGGACAAGCTGGTCGGCGGCCAGAAAACGCTCGTGCGCGAAAAGAAGGCGGAGCTAGAGGTGGCCGAAAGGAATCTCGCTGCGCTTGAAAAGCAGGCGGGTGTTGAGAAGGACATCGCGGACGCGACCGCGCAAAAGACCGCTCAGGATCAGAAGGCGGTTCAGGCGGCAGGCAAGAAGTATGACGACGAGAAGCCGCAGAAGAAAAAGAGGGTCAGCCACGCCGCCGAAAACAAGGAAAAGCGCGACGAGTTGACTGAGGCAAAGTAGGAAGCGGACGACATTGACGAGGTGTCCCAGCGCAAGATCGACGCGCTGCACCATGTCACTGAGGTTGCAACGCGGCTATTCGGGCAACACAGCACGCAGGCACGCGCAGCCGCCAAGGAAGAAATGCGCATGATTAAGCAAGTCAAGGAAGAGGCTATCAAAGCCGCGAATGAAAAGCGCAGCTAGGAGGAGCAATCCCTCAAGTCTGATATGGAAATTGCAACACGCGAAATTGACCTGAAGAAAAAAGCCGCCGAGCAAGACTTCGCCGAACACAAGATCACGGCGCAACGACTGCGCGACATCGAGGTTCAGCTTGCCAACGACAAATTGGCGATCATCATCGGCTATTACAACGCCAAGAAGAAGCTGGATCAGGCAAACACCAAGGAAGTGACAAAGGACGATCAGGAAATCCGAGATGCGCAGTTGAAGAATCGTGCCGCTGTCTCGGCTGCGGATCACAAGCTGACGATGGACATGCAAAAAGACTGGATGAAAACGGCCCAGACGATCCAGCAATCCGTTGGCGGTGCCTTGAAGGGAATGATCCTGCAAAACCGCAGTTTTGCCGATGTCGGCAAGGCGGTTCTGGCTCAATGGGCCGAGACTGCAATTGACAATTCACTAAAAACCCTGTTCACGCACCAAGCCGTCGAGCAGGCGAAGACTGCATCCACGATCACGGGCGATGCGATCCGCACAACGTCCGGAGTTACTTCAGCAACGACGACCAGCGCGGCCACGACCGGAGCCGCCATCAAGGACATCATGGCAAAGGGCGCGTCGGTCATCGCCAACGTCTGGAACAGCATCGCGGCGATCCCATACGTCGGCCCGTTCCTTGCGCCTGCAATGGCCGTGGCAGCAGGTGCTGCCGTGGTTGGGCTGGTGTCAAAGGTTCCGTCTGCGGCGGGTGGCTGGGGCCAGGTTCCGAACGACACGTTTGCCAACATCCACAAGGATGAAATGGTACTGCCCGCTGATTTGGCGCAGGGCGTGCGCAAGATGGCCCGCATGGATGGCGGATCGTCTGGTGGAAACTCCGTGCATATCCATACGACCGACCCGCGTAGCTGGGGCGAATACCTGCGGCGCAATCCGTCCGCGATGGCGTCGGCGATGAAGTTCGCGCAGCGTAATGGACATTTCGGGCAGGTGACGTTGTGAACACGTTTCCGACCTTCATCGGCGCGGCTTGGGACATCAAGAAGCGCATCATCGGCTCGACGTAGATTGAAACGTCGGCATCGGGTGCGGAGTTCCGCACGTCGCGCTGGACGTTGCCACACTTCGAGTTTGAAATGACGTTCAACTATCTGCCACAGGCGGATCGTGACACGCTGGAATCGTTCTATACGAATCAGGCGTTCGCGGGGCAGGCGTTCCTGCTGTCGATCCCCAACGACAATGCCAAGACAGGTGCAGCGATGACGCCCGCACCGGACGGCACGAACAAGGTATTCCAGATCGCCATGCCCGCGCAGACCAACATCGTTGGCACGCCGACGATTCTGGACAACGGCGCGGCGGCCGGTGCAAACACGGTCACGGCTTCAGGCGTTGTGACGTTCACCACGGCCCCGGCCAGTGGTCATACGCTGACTGCAAACTTCAGCTATGCCTACGTGGTGCGGTTCAACGAAGATCAGCTAGAGATCAATCAATTCATGAATGCCATGTATGAACAGCAGGGCATCACCTTCAGGACGGTGCGATGAGCAAGACCGTCTCCGCGTCGTTCAAGACGATGCTTCAAGGTAATACGCAGTTGTTCGCGTGCGACCTTTACACCATCACGCTCAAATCCGGCACGGTGCTGACCTATACCGACGCCAATTAGGACGTTGTGGTCGGCGCGACCACCTATGCGCACAGTAAATCCGGCGTCACGCCCGCCCTGTCGCGCGGGCCAATCAAATTGGCGATCGGCTTGCAGGTCGAGTCCATCGACGTGGACATCATGTTCGACGCCTCGACCTTCATCCTCGGCACAACGCCGGGGGCATTCGCCAACGCGGGCGGATTCGACGGTGCGCGGATCAAGATCGACAAGCTGCTCACTCCCGACCTCAACGACACGTCCCGTGGCGTGGTCAACCTGTTCAACGGCACGATCACCGAGTGCGATGTCACGTCCACGAAGGTGACGATCCATGTCGCCTCGGATTTGGTCTATCTCAATGCCGTATTCCCGCACCGGCAGTTCCAGCCGCCATGCAACAACGCGCTGTTCGATTCCCGCTGCGGATTGAACAAGGCGTCGTTTGCCGTCAACGGCACCTGCACCGCTGGCAACACGAACACCGACATCATGGCCTCGGCCTTGACGCAGGCGACGGGCTACTTCGCGCTGGGCTATGTCGTCATCACCAGTGGCGTCAATAACGGCCTGATTCGCGCTGTGAAGGCGTCCGTCTCCGGTGACCTGACGCTGGCCTATCCGCTGCCGACGCCGTGCGCTACGGGCGATACGTTCACGGCATACCCCGGCTGCGACAAGTTGCAGGCGACCTGTTCGGGCAAGTTCTCGAACCTTGCCCGCTTCGGCGGCTTCCCGTACCTGCCTGACCCGAACACGCTGGCAATGGGTCAGTCCGGCACGGCACCGATCGACAACTCCGGCGCGGGTGCAGGCCCGGGCGACATCCCCCGTGGCCGTGGTGGCCGCAAAGACAACTTCGACCTCGTATGAGCCAGGAATCCTTGATCGTCAACGAGGCGCGGCGCTGGCTCGGCACGAGCTATCACCCTGCGGGAGACGTGCTGGGCGTTGGCGTGGACTGCGCCATGCTGCTGGTGCGGGTGTTCGTGGATACGGGCCTTGTGCCGCCGCTTGACCCGCGTCCATATCCACCCGACTGGCACCTGCACCGCGACCGCGAACGCTTCCTCGGCTGGGTGCAGGACTACGCCGACAAGGTGGATGATCCGCGTCCGGGTGACGTGGCGCTGTTCCGTTTCGGGCGTGCCATGTCCCATGGCGGGATCGTTGAAACCATCAAACCGGAACCCGTGATGATCCACGCCGACATGCATGCTGGATGCGTTGAACGCTGCGAGGTGCGCCGATTCGGCGATCGTTTCTGCGGCTACTGGAGGGTGCGGGCATGAGCCTTGGTGGAGGCAAGCGCCCGGTCTCGAAGGAGCCGACACATGCCATGGGATTGGACATCCAGCAGGCAGAGTATGGCCGCTGCGTGCCCGTCCTCTTTGGCCGGAACAAGCTGCCGGGAACCGTGGTTTGGTACGGCGACTTCCAAGCGATCCGCCATGTCGAATCCAACAACCAGCGCGGCGGCAAGGGCGGCGGCGGCAAGTCACCCGGAACGGTGAGCTACACGTATCGCGCCAGCTTCATGACGGGGTTGCAGGAAGGCACCGGGAACATCGTCAACGTCTACAACGGCGCAACGAAGCAGACATTGGCCGCTGCGGGTGGCGTGCAATTCTCGGGCGCGCTGGGGCAGGCGACATGGGCGCATCTGTCCGGAACGCAGGCCATCGGCTATTCCGGCACGTTGGTGGCGGCATTCCAGAACCTTGACCTCGGCGATTCGGCGAGCCTGCCGAACTTTTCGTTCGAGACGGACGGGCGTAATCAGTTCAACAACGCGGGCGGCGTCTATGACGCGAACCCCGCCGACATTGCCACGACGATCTGCACCGATCCGCAGGTGGGTATCAACTTTCAGGCGCTTGGCGACCTGACCGCGTGGTCGAACTACTGCAAGGCGTCCGGGCTGCTGATATCACCCGTCTATTCGACGCAGCAGGCATCGCTGAACACCCTGTCCGACCTGTTCAAATACACCAACACCGCCGCATGGTTCAGCGAGGGGAAGCTGAAATGCGTGCCCTATGGCGACACCACGATCACGGGCAATGGCGCAACGTTCACGCCGAATCTGACTTCCGTCGCTGATCTTGGCCCCAACGACTTCATCACCAATGGCCCCGGGCCTGCGGTTCGGGTGAAGCGCAAGTCACCCGCCGATGCGATGAACACGGTGCGCATCGAGTACAAGGATCGCTCGCAGGCGTACCGCACCTCGTCCGCGATCGCATCCATCGACCAGGATGTCGTGGCAACGGGCGTTCGCGCCGATTCGAGCGAGACGTGCGACTTCATCACCTCGGCTCCCGTAGCGCGTCTTGTGGCACAGAATCAGGTGCAGCGCGATTTCTACGTGCGCAACACCTACGAGTTCCAGTTGTCGTGGCGTTACTGCTGGCTGGAACCGATGGACGTGGTGACGTTGACCGATTCCGGCAGCGGCTTGTCATCGTCCCCGGCCCGCATTACCGAAGTGAGCGAGGACGAACACGGCCTGCTGTCGGTCATCGCGGAGGAATTGCCCGCAGGCGTTGGGCATGGCGGCATCTACAACCCGGAAGTGAACGCGGCGGTTGGCGTCGATCCGAATGCCGATCCCGGCCCAGTCACGGCTCCGTATTTCTTCCGCGCCCCTGGATTCCTGGTGTCTGCGGGCGCGCCGGAAATCTGGTGCGCAATCTCCGCAACGGGTTCCCGCTGGGCTGGCTGCGATGTTTATATCTCCAGCGACAACAGCACCTATTCGTTCCTGAAAACCTTTGCCCGCAAGTCGGCATATGGGCAGGTGACGAACGCGCTGTCGAATGTCGCCGACCCGGACACGACCAGCACGGCGAACGTAGTGTTGAACGGTGGGGTGCAATTGCTCGGCACGACTGCCGCCGATTGTGACGAGCTAGTCACGCTGGCAATGGTCGATACCGAATTGATCGCCTACCAGACCGCGACGCTTGCCGCTGGCCCGTCCTACAACCTTGGCACGCGCATCCGGCGTGGTGCCTATGGCACAGCCATTGCATCGCACGCAGCGAACGCCCCGTTCGTGCGTCTGGACGAGAACATCCTGCGGATTCCGATTGACCCGTCGAAGATCGGCCAGACCATCTACGTCAAGTTCCTGTCGTTCAACGACATGGGCAACGGTGGCCGCACGCTGGCGGGTGAAACGGCATATTCCTACGTCATCGGCACGAACGTCGAGTTCCCCGATGTCGCACCCGTGCCTGCATCGTTCGCAGTGACGGCGGTTGCCGATGGCGTCAACCTATCGTGGACGAACACGAACCCGGCAGCGGTTGAATGCACGTCAATCGAATATGCAACGTCTGGAACAGGCCCGTGGACGGTGCTGGGGCAATGCGGCCCGACGCAGACCAGCTTCACGCACCAGTTCACCAATGGCGCAACGTACTACTACCGCATCCGAGCGCGTGGATTCAATATCGCGGCAGGGTGGAGTGCCTACACCTCGACACTGAGCAGCGCAGGCAAGACCGTCGCCAACGGCGCAACGGTCGGCGCAACGCTCGGCCCCGGCGGAAACGTCACAGGCGCAGTTGACGCAAACGACCGCGCGATCATCGACTTCTCGCAGGGCGGCCACTTCAACAAGAATGTTGACTGGATGGCGGATGGGACAACCTACGGCCGTCCGCTACTCGGTCGCCTGTCCTCCGGTAAGCCTTGGATCGACTTCGGCGAGGGCATCCACGCCAACAAGAACCTCGATAACTTGGCGGATGGATCAATTTATCGCCGCACAAATAGCACCTTTGTTGATTCGAGCGGACAGGTAACAAATACATTCATGCCAGACACGCGCAACGATAATCAGTTGCCATCGTGGTATCGCACGAATTACCCGAACCGTTCAGTTAGCGAGTTTAAAAACGCGTCTGCCATAGGGCTACCTTCAAGCTCATCGTCATGGGTGACATGCAAGACCCGCGTTCCGTGGGCCGACAGTACCGGCGGTCAGGTCATTCAAGAAGTCTCATCCGGAACTTATTCATGGTACCGCGCGGGTGCTGCAAACGATGCATCGTGGGGTGCGTGGCGGGATTATTCGGCACTTACTCAGGCCGGCTCCGGCCAGCGCATCGGCGATCAGCGCAACTTGCCAGCGCGCAACATCATGAATTACCCGACGAACATCAATCCGTCGCTGAGCTACTCCGCGTCGGCCGGCACGCCAGCCACCGCGACAATCAGCATGGCGGCATTGACCGTCGTGGCCGGATCGGTTTCGATCAGCTACAACGCGGCATCGGTTGGCGTCACCGGAACGGGCGGCACCGCCGTGACCTACTACGTCTATTTCGACGACCCCAACTATGCGGGCGGAACGCCGACGCTGGTCGCCACGACAAGTTCGGCCAACATCTACACGGCAGACGGTCGCGCCTACTGCGGGAGCATCAGCGTCACGTTCCCGACCTCCGGCTCCGGCTCTGGTGGTGGCGGTGGTGGCGGAACATGCCCGTGGATCGAGGCTTGGGTCTACGAGCGCGAGCGCGGATTCATGCGGGCAGGGAATGTTGTTGCCGGCATGTGGCTGCTCATGAATACCGGGAAGTTCGGCAAGGTCACGCATTCCAAGCGTGCCCGTGTTCCGGGCGTTCGCATCGGCACCGAAACCGGACGCACGCTGACCTGTTCCGAAACCGCGCCGATCCTGACCAGTGATGGCTATATCAATGCACCCGACCTGCAATGGCGCACGGTCAAGGTCTCCGGCGCGGATCGGCTCATCACCGACATTGATTCCCTTGACGAGATCGACGTGCAGCACATCAGCCTCGCCGAAGAACCTGACCCCTGTTTCATGGTCGGTGACGATCCAGACCACTTGTTCCCACACCACAACCTGAAACCGTAACGCCACGCGTTACACCCCAAAAGCCCCGCGAAAGCGGGGGTTTTTATTGGAGCTTCCAATGGCCTACACCAAGCCCGCACAGGCCGCGTTCGCAGCCAACCTTGCTGCTGGCGAGTTCGTCGTCACGCTCGATACCGGGCAAAGCGTCGCCGTCCATGTCTGTCTCGAAGTCGAGCCGAATACCGGCAATCCTGTCGTGAAGGCTGCGGCCCGCGTCGTCAATGCCGACGGAACTGACTACCACGACGCCAGCGGTAACCCGATCAAGACCGGATTCGGGCATACGTCTAGCTCGCAGGAAATGGCAACGCTTGGCGGCACGGGATCGACGCAGGCGCAGCAGGTCGCGGCGCTTACCAAGCAAGCCTACCTTGCCGTGCTTGGCGAGCCGACGCAACTGTGGGGCGATCCCATCCATACCGGCCCGATGCAGGACGCCAGCATCCGGGTCAACATCGCCTCACACGCGAATGCAGGCACCGTCACCAATGCCGGGGGCATCCTGTGAAGATCAAAATTCAACCGACGCACATCCCCGGCGCCGATCGGGCCGTGACCGTCAACATCCACGCTGACGACGGCAGCGAGATCGCACTGGTCAACTGCATCGTGTCCGAATCCTCGACCGGCGAAGTCGCCCTGTCGGTGGTGCATGCGAGCGTGAAGGACGGCCCGACTGAGGCCACGGGCGCGAGCCTGGACGCTGCCGCTGCCGCGCTGGCTGATCACTTCGCGGCCTAACCCGCCACGAACGTCGCCCACGCCTGCATCAGGTCGGTGCGTGGCATGGCACGTCGCGCCGTGATGGGGTGGTGAACTATACGGAGATTCCGTACGGTTCGTTCAGGCCGGGAATGAAAACGGCACCGCCATAATAGACAGTGCCGTTTTTAGTAGACATGCGAGTTTTGATGAATACGCCAAAACCGCTTGAAAATGGCGCCCGAAGTTGGACTCGAACCAACGACCCCCTGATTAACAGTCAAGTGCTCTAACCGGCTGAGCTATTCGGGCGTGAGCCAAATAGGATAAATGGCCCACCGGGTAGGGTCAACCCTGCGCTGCCACGCAAGGCTTCGGTGCCCCGGAGGTCAGCTCCACCCGTACCCGGCCGGCATTGTTCACCACCAGCATGCCGTAGGCCTGTCCGTCGAGGCAGGCGGTGATGGTGGCATTGCTGCCGGAGCTGAAGCCCGAGGGCAGGTAGCGCAGGGTGGTGCGGCCTTCCGTGGAGCGCAGTTGCAGGTTGCGGTGGCGGATCGCCTGTTGCGTGCTCAATACCTGTTCGCCCGGGCCGAGGCGGCGATCGTGGTCGCCGTCCACGAAGACCAGCCAGCCCTCAGTCCAGTCGCCGTCATCCACGCAGCTGGCGGCGTCGCGGCTGGGGCAGGCGGTGACGGTCTTGCCTCGGGAAATCGCGACCATGCGCGCCAGGGCGAGATCTGCGGTCAGGGCGTTGAGCGCGGTATTGGCACGATGGCCGTCGATCATCCGACCGAGGCCGGGGCCGCCAATTCCGGCGAGGATGGCGGCGATCGCGACAGTCGCCATCAGTTCGATCAGGGTGAAGCCGGTCTGCGATTTGCGCATGTGCATCGTTCCGCTTGGGCGTGGACATAGCCTCGGTCGCACGGGCCGCGACTGCTGCCAGTTCCTGACCCGTCGCCATGTCAGGATTCGCCCCGGTTCGGTGTGGGCGACGCGCTCCCCTACACTGGTTGATCCCCCACGTCCGCGGCCCCATTTCCCGCCCATGTCCGAAGACGCCGGTTTCCAGCTCGTATCCCCTTATCAGCCCGCGGGCGACCAGCCGCAGGCGATCGAACGCCTGGTGGCCGGCTTCGAGGCCGGCCTGGCAAAGCAGACGCTGCTCGGCGTGACCGGGTCGGGCAAGACCTACACCATCGCCAATGTGGTGCAGCAGGTGCAGCGGCCGACCATCGTGATGGCGCCAAACAAGACGCTGGCCGCGCAGTTGTACGGCGAGTTCAAGTCGTTCTTCCCGCACAACGCGATCGAGTATTTCGTCAGTTATTACGATTACTACCAGCCGGAAGCCTACGTCGCGTCCTCCGATACCTATATCGAGAAGGACAGTTCGCTGAACGAGCACATCGAGCAGATGCGCCTGTCGGCGACCAAGGCGTTGCTGTCGCGGCGCGATGCATTGATCGTGGCGACGGTGTCGGCGATTTACGGCTTGGGCGATCCCGAGGATTACCTCAAGTTGCGTCTGATCCTCGCGGTTGGCGAGCGCATCGGCCAGCGCGACCTGATCCGCCATCTCACCGAATTGCAGTACACCCGCAATGACGTGGAATTGCGCCGCGGTACCTATCGCGTGCGCGGCGAGGTGATCGACGTGCATCCGGCGGAAAGCGACGACGAGGCGCTGCGCATCGAATTGTTCGACGACGAGATCGAGGCGCTGTCGCTGTTCGATCCGCTGACCGGCGAGATCCGGCGCAAGGTGCCGCGCTACACGGTGTATCCGAAGACGCATTACGCGAGCACGCGCGAATCGACGCTCAATGCGGTGGACACGATCAAGATCGAGTTGTCGGAACGGTTGGCGCAGCTGCATCAGGAGAATCGCCTGGTCGAGGCGCAACGCCTGCAGCAGCGCACGCAATTCGATCTCGAGATGATGGCCGAGGTCGGTTACTGCAACGGCATCGAGAATTATTCGCGCCATCTCACCCGGCGAGCACCCGGCGAGCCGCCGCCGACATTGTTCGACTATCTGCCACCTGACGCCTTGCTGGTGGTCGACGAATCGCATGTGACCATTCCGCAGATCGGCGCCATGTACAAGGGCGATCGTTCGCGCAAGGAAACATTGGTCGAGTTCGGATTCCGCCTGCCGTCGGCGCTCGACAACCGGCCGCTGCGTTTCGAGGAGTGGGAGGAACGCGCGCCGCGTTCGATCTATGTGTCGGCGACACCTGGTGCGTACGAGAAGGAGAAGTCGGGCGACAACGTGGTCGAACTGGTGGTGCGTCCGACCGGCCTGATCGATCCGGAAGTGGAGATTCGCCCGGTGGCGTCGCAGGTGGACGATCTGCTGTCCGAGATCAATGCGCGCGTGGCGATGGGTGATCGCGTGCTGGTGACGACGCTGACCAAGCGCATGTCCGAGAACCTCACCGAATACCTCGGCGAGCACGGCGTGCGCGTGCGCTACCTGCATTCCGACATCGAGACGGTGGAACGCGTCGAGATCATCCGCGATCTTCGTCTCGGCGCATTCGATGTGCTGGTCGGCATCAACCTGCTGCGCGAAGGCCTCGACATGCCCGAGGTGTCGCTGGTGGCGATCCTCGATGCCGACAAGGAAGGCTTCCTGCGTTCGACCAATTCGCTGATCCAGACCATCGGTCGCGCGGCGCGCAACCTGCGCGGCAAGGCCATCCTCTACGCCGACCGCATCACCAATTCGATGCAGAAGGCGATCGAGGAAACCGACCGCCGTCGCCAGAAGCAGGTCGAATACAACATCGAACACGGCATCACGCCGAAGTCGGTGACGACCGCGGTGCTCGACGTGATGGACGGCGCGCGCGACGAGTCGCCCGGGAAGCGCGGCCGCGGCAAGGCAGCCCAGCGCCGGGTGGCCGAGGAACGCGAGGATTACGCGACGATGACCGCGGCCCAGATCGACAAGCGGGTGAACGAGCTGGAGCAGCGCATGTATCAGCACGCCCGCGACCTCGAATTCGAGGAGGCCGGGCGCCTGCGCGACCAGATCCGCCGGCTGCGGGACGCCGAACTGGCGAGCTGAGTTGCCGGGAGGCGCGGCGAAGTTGAGAAAATCCGTCCGGACCTCTAAACTGTGCGGCTCGCGTCGCCCATGTGGGCGGTTAGCTCAGCGGTAGAGCACTACCTTGACATGGTAGGGGTCACAGGTTCGAACCCTGTACCGCCCACCAAAATCAACGGGTTATGGTTGATTTTGGCTCGGGACACTGGCCGGCGCGACATGACGAAAACCGTCCCTTGCAGGGGCGGTTTTTTCGTTTCCGGGCTCAGGGCCCGGCGGATCGCCCGTTCTGGCGATAGACCACACCATCCTTCATCACGAAACCGACCTTCTGCATCAGCTTGATGTCGTCGAGCGGGTTGCCCTCGACCGCGATCACGTCGGCGAACTTGCCGGCCTCGACGCTGCCGAGGTCCTTCGATTTCTTCAGCAGTTCGGCGGCGTGGGTGGTCGCGGCCTGCAGCACGAACATCGGCGGCATGCCGGCTTCGACCATGTAGGCGAATTCCTGGGCGTTGCGGCCGTGCGGATAGACCGCGGCGTCGGTGCCGAAGGCGATCTTCACCCCGGCCTTGTAGGCCTTGCCGGCCGTGGCCTGGATGATCGGCCCGACCTGCCTGGCCTTCGCGGCGATCTGTGCCGGGTAATAGCCGGGGATATTGGCCATTTCCTGCACGTATTTGCCGGCGATGATGGTCGGCACGTACCAGGTGCCGTGTTCCTTCATCAGCTTCATGTCGGCGTCGTCCATGAAGGTGCCGTGCTCGATCGAGTCGACGCCGGCGATCACCGCGCGGCGGATCGCTTCGGCGCCATGCGCATGCGCGGCGACGGTAAAGCCGTAATCGTGCGCGGCCGCGACGATCGCCTTGATCTCCTCGATGGTCATCTGCGCGTTGTCGACGCTGCTGCTTTCGTCGAGCACGCCACCCGAGGGCATGATCTTGATGACGTCGACGCCGTCCTTGTAGTGCTGGCGGATCGCCTTGTAGGCGTCGTCGACGCTGTTGATGATGCCGTCCTTCGGGCCGGGATCGCCTTGCAGGTCGGCGCGATAGCCGTCGGTGTCGTCGGCGTGGCCGCCGGTGGTGCCGATCGCGCCGCCCGCAGTGAAGATGCGCGGCCCCGGCACGATGCCGGCGTTGATGGCGTTGCGCAGGGCGATCGAGGTGTTGGCACCATCGCCGAGGTTGCGCACGGTGGTGAAACCGGCCATCAGCGTCCGTTGTGCATAGACGGTGGAACGGATGGCGTAGTCGGCGGGATTCAGGCGGAACTGGTCGGTGTAGCCGGTCGCGCTGGTTTCGCTGGTGAGATGGGTATGGCTGTCGATCAGGCCGGGCAGGCAGGTGGCGTTGGCGAGTTCGATGGTCTGCGCGCCGGGGATGTCGATGCGGCCTGCGCTGACCTGCTTGATGCGCTTGCCTTCGGTGACCACCGTGGTTTCGCCGAGCAGGCGGCCGGCGACGGTATCGACCAGATGCCCGCAATGGAGGACGACGGGTGCAGGCGCGGGCGTGGTTTCGGCGGAAAAGGCGGGGGTGGCGGCGAGTGCCAGCACGAGGGCGGCGGTCAGGCGATGCATGGTGACGATCCCCCTGGAGATATTTCGAAGTGCATGGATGTTGGCATATCCGGGCCCGACGAATGACGCCGCTGCTGCACTGCGGTAGTCTGGATGACCACTCCCGCAAGCTCCCCGTCGTGACCGAACAACAGCATCCTGCCGAACCCAGCCACTACGACCCGATCCTGGTCGAATCCGCCGCCCAGCGGTACTGGGAGGCGCGGCATGCCTACGAGGTGACGGAAGACAAGGGCAAGCCCAAGTACTACTGCCTGTCGATGCTGCCGTACCCGTCGGGCGCGCTGCACGTCGGCCACGTCCGCAACTACACCATCGGCGACGTCATCAGCCGCCACAAGCGCATGACCGGCTTCAACGTGCTGCAACCGATGGGCTGGGATGCCTTCGGCCTGCCGGCGGAGAACGCCGCGATCAAGAACAGGACGGCGCCGGCCAAGTGGACCTACGCCAACATCGAACACATGCGTGCCCAGCTCAAGAGCATGGGCTACGCGATCGACTGGTCGCGCGAGTTCGCCACCTGCCGCCCCGACTATTACGTGCACGAACAGCGAATGTTCACCCGCCTGATGAATCAGGGCATCGCCTATCGCAAGAACGCGGTGGTGAACTGGGATCCGGTCGACCAGACCGTGCTCGCCAACGAGCAGGTGATCGATGGCCGTGGCTGGCGCACCGGAGCGGTCGTCGAGAAGCGCGAGATCCCGCAATGGTTCCTGCGCATCACCGATTACGCGCAACAACTGCTCGACGGCCTGGATGAACTGCCGGGCTGGCCGGATTCGGTCAAGACCATGCAGCGCAACTGGATCGGCCGCAGCGAAGGCCTGGAAATCCAGTTCCGCGTCGATGGCGAGGTCGAACCGCTGACGGTCTTCACCACGCGTCCCGATACCCTGATGGGCGTGACGTTCATCAGCATCGCCGGCGAACACCCGCTGGCGAAGAAGGCCGCTGCGAACAATCCGGAACTGGCCGCCTTCATCGCCGGCCTGAAACAGGGTGGTGTCTCCGAAGCCGAACTGGAGACGCAGGAAAAGCGTGGCATGGCCACCGGCCAATGGGCGATCCATCCCATCACCGGCGAGGACGTGCCGATCTACGTCGCAAATTTCGTGCTGATGGGTTACGGCACCGGCGCGGTGATGGCGGTGCCGGCGCACGACGAACGCGACTGGGAGTTCGCCAAGGCCTATGGATTGCCGATCAAGCCGGTGATCGTGCCGTTGCCGGTGCGTGATGCGCTGGAGGAGATCTCCGCGCACGAGCAGAAACATACCGACGTGATGCAGGCGGCGCTGGGCGTGCAGACCTCGCTCGATGTTTACGAAAACGATGCGGCAGTACAGGTCGTTTCCGATTACCTGCGTTCGATCAACGACGACGGCGCGGCGACCGAGCGCGGCTGGCTGATCAATTCCGGCGACTTGAACGGCATGGACTACGATCAGGCGTTCGACGCGCTGGCGAAACAGTTCGAAGCCGATGGCCGCGGCCAGCGCCGGGTGAATTTCCGCCTGCGCGACTGGGGCGTGTCGCGCCAGCGCTACTGGGGTTGCCCGATCCCGGTGATCTACTGCGCCAAGTGCGGTGCGTTGCCGGTGCCGGAAGACCAGTTGCCGGTGGTGCTGCCGGAAGACGTCGAATTCATGGGTACCGGATCGCCGATCAAGGCCGATCCGGAATGGCGCAAGACGACCTGCCCGCAATGCGGTGGCGCGGCCGAACGCGAGACCGACACCTTCGACACCTTCATGGAGTCGAGCTGGTATTACGCGCGTTATACCTCGCCGGGCGCGAAGGACATGGTCGACGAACGCGCCAACTACTGGCTGCCGGTCGACCAGTACATCGGCGGCATCGAGCACGCCATCCTCCACCTGATGTATTTCCGTTTCTTCCACAAGTTGCTGCGTGACGCCGGCATGGTCCACAGCGACGAACCGGCGACGCGCCTGCTGACGCAGGGCATGGTGATCGCGGAGACCTTCTATCGCGAAAACGCCA
>JAFEBZ010000177.1 GCA_018242405.1 Pseudomonadota bacterium
AGCCGCTTCATCCGGCATGTGTCAGGGGACGGCCATGAAGCAACTGCTCATCTATCAGTCGCCGCTTGCGCTCAATCGCGGCGTGCATCGCGATATCCGGCTGAAGTCCGGTCCGATCGGTTACGGTTTCGCCCGTGAATTGAATTCGGTGCCATTGACCACGGCGGAATTCAGCCTGGCGTCGCACGACTATCCGATCGTGTTTGCCGGCGAGGGCGACGAGGTGAGCCTGCCCGCCGTGTTGCTCGGCCTGACCGCGAACAGCAATCTCTTCGTCGAAGAGGATGGCGACTGGGTGGCCGATCGCTACATTCCCGCGTTCATTCGCCGCTACCCGTTCGTCTCCGCGGAAACCGATGGGGGTAACGACGATTTCACGGTGTGCATCGACCAGCCGATGTTGACGGATGACGAAAACGGCGTGCGCCTGTTCGATGACGAGGGTGCGGACACGGCGGTGCTGTCCCATGCCATCGGCTTCCTTTCCGATTACCAGCAACACGTCACCCAGACGCGCGCTTTCATGAAGCAGTTGCGCGAATCCGGCCTGCTGGAAGCGAAGACCATCCGGGTCGAACGCGCCGGTATCGAAGCGCAGGTATTGAGCGGCTTCAGCGTGGTCAACGAAGCAAAGTTGCAGAAATTGCCGGCCAAGACGCTCGCTGCGTTGTCGAAGACGGGCGCCCTCGGCCTGGTCTACGTCCATCTGTTGTCGCTGACGAACGTGCAGCGGCTTGCCGCGCGCGCCGACGCCATTCGCGGCGAATGACCCGTTCCACGCCGCGCCGCTCGGCGCCGCGCCTCCTTTTGTTGTCCTCGCTCGCGAGATCGCCATGAACGCCAAGTTTCCTTCCTCCGTCCCGTCCAGCCGTTTGCAGCGGATCCTCGGGCGCAGCAGCCTCGCGGCATCGATTTCGGTGGCGCTGGGCGTGGCAGGGCAGGCATGGGCGGCGTCGACCACGACCACGACCGCCAACGGCTCGACGTTCACCACCGATGGCAAGACGAGCACGACCATCGGTGCGGCAACGGGTGGCAGGACCGGACTCGATATCACCAGTGGAACGACCAGCAGCAACAAGAAGACGGATTTCAATTCCTTCGGCCAGTTCGACCTTCACCAGAACGACACCGTCAATTTCGTGTTGTCGAGCCAGGCGAAAAACGTCGTCAACCTGGTCTGGGATTCGCAGGCGGTCATCAACGGCACGGTCAACAGCTATGTGAACAACAAGATCGGCGGCAACGTGTTCTTCGCCGATCCGCACGGCATCGTCGTCGGTTCGACCGGTGTGCTGAATGTCGGCAGCCTGTCGCTGAGTGCTCCGACGCAGGGCTTCATGGACAGCCTGTTGAACGGCGGCGCACTGGATGTCGATGGCGCGGCGATGCAGAAACTGTTGCTGGGCCAGGAACCGCTGGCGAAGTCGGCCAACGGCAATTGCCTGATCTGCGTCAACGGCACCATCAACGCCAACAACGCGGTGCGCATCCGCGCGACGGCGATCGATGTCGACGGCACGATCCAGACTGCCGGCAGCGGCGATGACATCCTCGCCACCGCAGTGAACGTCGAAGGTTCGGCTACGCCGACGATCGTCAACGACGGCAATACCATCCGCCTGATCGCCGAAGACAGCGACACCAATGTCGCAAATGGCGTGGCCGTGGATCACTCGCCGGATGCGGCCGCGGATGCGCGCATCACCATCGGCGCCAACGGTCGGTTGCTCACGACGAACGTTGCGCCACCCAACAACTCCACCGCGGACGCTGCGAGCTGGGGCGAGGTGTCGCTGACAGCGAGCGCGAAGGCGGCAGTGAATTACTCCGGCACCACCAATCGCGGCTCGCTCTTCAAGTCGGTGTCCGATCTGCTGAAGGATCAGGACGAATTGTTCAGCAAGGGCCTGGCGCTGGCGGGCAGCGACAAGACGATCTCGAGCAATGACGACGTCGGCGGACAACTGGCCTACGTCACTGCGTCGGCCACCGCGAAGATCGACATGGGCGGAACGATCAACGCTGCCGATGGCCAGGGCAAGGTCGAACTGGTGTCGCGTACCGAAACCGAAGCGAGCACGAAAACACCGCCGTCGCCGCAGGGAACGGGAACGCCGGACCTGCTGCTGGTCAACGGCATGTATGGCGCGGTCTACAGCAAGGCGGACACGATCGTCGGGTCGGGCGCCAGCATCACCGGCAAGGACGTCAGTGCCACCGCGGCAACCGACAACACGCTGGAAGTGACCGCATCGACCATCGGCGGTGGAACCGATGTCGCCACCACGGTGGCATGGTCGCAAGCGGCGGTCGGGGCGAATGTGGATGTCGGCGGCAAGGTCGATGCCGAAGGCCTGACGCTCGACGCGCACAACAAGAACGATTTCTCCACCGAAGCGAAAGTCTATGCGGCGGCAGCCCCGGCCTCGGCACCGTCGCCCGCGCCAACACCCGCTCCCGCACCTGCGCCGGCAAGCACGCCGGTCGGCATCGCCGGTGCGATCAGCCTGCAGACGGTGAAGGCGAATGCGACATTGTCGTCACCCGACGATGCGGCGAATCCGGGCCAGAAGATCACCCAGACGATCGGTGCGGGCGGACTGACGATCACCGCCGCGACCGAAACGGAAAAGAACCTGACCGAAGCGGCGACGTTGCCGACGGCACCGGCGACAGCGTCCGCGCCGGCGCCGACGCCGGCATCGGGCAACAACGCGAATCTCACCAATACGCTGGCCAGCAAGAGCAACCAGGCCTTCAGCAGCGGCAACAGCGTCGCGGCGGCATTGCCGTTCAAGGTCGGTGCGGCGGTGTCGTATACCGACAGCAACCAGTCCGCGCACGCAACCATCGGCGACGGCGCCAAGGTCGAGAGCGAAGGCAATGTCGCGGTGCACGCGGGTGTCGAGGACGCAGGCATCCATGGCGCCGCCGATTCGCGCACGCAATCCAAGGCGACGCCCGCGGGCAGCGCCGAACTGGCGTTGTCGGCCGCAGTCAATTACGGCAATTACGTCCACGATGCCGATGCCGAGATCGGCAAGGACGCCGAAATCACCGCGCTCAACATCGGGGTCGGCTCCGACGTGTCGGTGCCGTTCGACTGGACCTTCGGGTTCAGCGCCGTGGGCAAGATGGGTGACAGCCTCAAGGACTTCACCGATGGCGCCAAGGTCCTGATGGGCCTGACGTCGAAGGACGATCCGCTCGGCAAGCACGCCAGTGGTTATGCAGGCGCCGATGCCGCGGGTGCGCCGGTGGATATCGGCGGATCGGTCAATTATTTCTCGATGGACAACCACAGTCGCGCCTGGGTGGGCGATGGCGCCAAGCTGACATCGACGGCAGCTGCCGCGAAGACCGCGGGCAGCGATGGCTGGACGACGATGCTGGAAGATGGCAGCAAGTTCGACTGGGCGCATTCGCTCGCGATCACCGCGGATAGTGATGCCAATGCTTTCAACATGGTGGGACAGGCGCGGCCGTGGGCAGCGACCACCACCGAGGGCGAAACCGCTGCGGTCGGCGGCGCGTTCAACTACACCGGCGTCAAGGCGAAAACCGAAGCCGGCGTCGGCAGTGGCGCCGCGCTGGACACCGGCAACGACGTGCTGGTGCAGGCAAGCGGCAAGGACACCTTCTTCACCCTCAGCCCGATCGCGGGCAAGGGTGGCACGGCATCGCTGCAGGGAACGGTGGCGATCGCCGACGTTGATGACGCCACCCACGCCACGGTGAGCGCGGCGGCTGACGTGACTGCGCGAGCGCTGGCGGTGCAGGCGGAAAATCCGCTGATGGTGTGGGCGTTGTCGGGTGCGGTGGCGTTGTCGAACAAGGCCAGCATCGGCATCAGCATCGGCGTCAACAACACGCAGACCGATACCATCGCCAGCATCGGCGACAACAGTGGTGACGATGCCGCGCCTGCCGATCCGGCAGCGCCGCCGGCGCAGACTGGCGGTACCGTCAAGGTGAGCAAGCTCGACGTGCTCGCGACCAGCAAGGGTGAAGTCGGTGGCGTGTCCGTTGCCGGATCGGCGATCACTTCGCCATCGCCCGGCGAAAGCAAGAAGCCGGATTCCGGCGCCGGTTCCGGCCTGGTCGACCTGCTCAAGAGCGTCACCTCGGCCACCAAGACCTTGCAGACGAAGCTGAAGAACGTCGATTCGATGTTCGGCAGCGCCACCGGTGGCAGCAGCAGTGGTTCCGGTACCGACACCAGCATGCTCGGCAAGGCCAGCGGCTGGCTCGGCGACCTGTCGAAAGCGACATCCTCGTTGACACCGATCATCGACAAGGCATCGGCATTGGGTGGCAAGGGTGGTGGCAGCAAGCCCACCGGTTCGACGTCGACGTCGGCATCGTTCGGCGTTGCAATTTCCGGTGCGGCCAGCGTAAACATGGCGGCGCTTGGCTCGAAGGCCGAGCTCGTCGGCGCGCATATCGACAACGGCAGCAGTGGTACCCAGGTAACGGTGCAGGCGATCAACAGCGCGCAGCTCGCGAGTGCCGCGGGCAGCGCGGCGTTGTCGCTGGCGAAAGGCGGCAGCGGCGGCGATCTCGCTGGCGCGGTGGCGTATTCGTCGGTCAGCGACAGCACCACGGCCGCAATCACGGGCAGCACACTGGCCAACACGCCGCAGGTCGCGGTGCATGCATTGGACGGCAGCGAACAGACCGATATCGGTGTCGGCGCGGCGGTCAATACCGGTGGCGGCAACTCGGTGACGCTGGCCGGTTCGGTCTCGGTCGCGCAGTCGAAGAACACCACGTCCGCAACAATTTCCAGCAGCACGCTGGATGGCGGTGCGGCGCCGGCTGCAACCGATCCCGACACGCGCGCGCTCGACATCACCGCCTACGATCATTCGCGGATCGGCGTCGGTGCCGGCTCGCTTTCGGTAGCGACCGGTGGCAACAACACCGGCGTTGCACTCGGCCTCACTTATTCCGATATCTCCAACAGCACCAGCGCATCACTCACCGGGCATGCCGCGACTGGCAGCGCGGACGACATTGGAAATTTCGGTGCGTTCAACCTGCGTGCGCTGGATTCGTCGCTGATCGGCGCTGGCGTGCTGTCCGGCAAGATCAGTGGCGGCAGCAATGGCAATGGCCTGTCGGGTGCCTTCATCTGGAACCAGATCGGCAACAGCACGACCGCCAGCATCGATGGTGGCGTGCGCATCAATGTCGCGGGCGATGCCACGATGACCGCGTCCTCGGTGGCGGCGGACGATGCCAGCGTGGCGTCGCTCAACACGGCGATCGCCGGCGCCGGTTCGCTCAGCGGCTACGACTTCAGCGGCAATGCACTCGCGTATTCCGGCACGACCAGGGACATGTCCGGCGACCAGACCGGCCAGGCGAACGAAGCGTCGTTGCAGGCGAGCGGTTGGGGCAGTTCGATCATCGCGGTCGCGGGTGACGTTGCGATCGGCGGCAACAACGTCGGCCTGTCGTTCGTCGGCAGCCAGGTGAAGAACACCCACCGTATCGACATCGGAAATGCAACGCTGAATGTCGGCAATGCATTGACCGCGACGGCGCGCGACAACACCCGCATCATCGATGTCGCGGCGGGCCTTGGCGTGACCACCGGCCAGTTCGCCGGCATGGGCAGCGTGACCTACAACGACATCGCCAATACCGATGCGGTGCGCTTCGGTTCGATGGTGGCGAGCGGCAAGTCGGCGCTAGTCAACGCGGCGGGCGTCGATGCCAACGCCGGCGATGTGTCGAAGATCTACAGCCTGGCCGGCAATGTGGCCATCGGTACCGGTGCGGCCGCGGCCGGCGGCGCGGTGGCCTACAACAACATCGCCAACTCGGTGACAACGCAAGCAGGAAACAGCGCGTTCTCCACCAGTGGCGCGGTCAATCTCGGCGCGAACAATTCCGCACTGATCATGTCCGGTGCGGTTGCCGGCGCGGTGTCGGCGCAGACCGGTCTGGCACTGTCGTTCGGCTGGAACCAGACGGGCAACACGACGACGGCGGGCTTCAGTGACGGCAGCGTGTTCAAGGTGGCTGCGCTCGATGCCACCGCGACCAACGCTTCGGAAATCGATGCGCTGGCCGGCAGCGTCGGTATCGGTGGTCGTGTCGGGGTCGGTCTGGCGGCAACGGTCGCCGACATCGACGACACCACCAGCACCAGCACGCAGGACAGCGCGCTCGCCGTCACCGGCGCAGCCAAGGCTGACGCGCAAGGCACGGGCAAGATCTATTCGCTGGCGGTGGCCGGCAGTGCCGCCGGCAATGGCGCCGGCAGCGGGTCGTTGACCTACAACACCATCGGCAGCGACGTGAAGGCGTTCGCTTCCGGACTGCATGGCGTCAACACATCTGGCGCCGGCGACAACACGCTTGCCGCACATGCCAAGTCGTTGTCGGTCAATGCTGACAACAGCGCCGCGATCTCCAGCCTCGCCGGTGCGATCGGCGTCGGCGGTTACGCCGGCATCGGCATCGCCGTGACGATCGCCGACATCGGTGGCAAGACCTCGGCGACACTGGCCGACAGCGTGCTCGACATCAGCGATGCCACCAACGCGACCGCAACGACGGACGCTGCGATCAAGACGCTGGCCGTGGGTGGTGCCGGTGGCGCCGGCGCGGTCGCGGGATCGTCCAGCACCAACCTGATCCACAACAGCATCGATGCCGGGATGTCCAACGTCGGCAGCGATCCGGCAACGGACGGCACGCAGAAAACCACGGCGGGCGCGGTCGACAGCCACAACATCACCACCGTTGCCGCCAACAACAATGCCCGCATCGATTCGCTGGCGGGCGCGGTCGGTTACGGCGGTTCCGCGGTCGGCGCCGCGGTGGCGGTCAACCGCATTTCCACCAGCAACGATGCGTATTTCAACGGCGGCGCCGACAATCGCGGCTATCGCGTCGGCCAACTGACGGTCGATGCCGGCGCCGGCAATCCCGCAGCGGCCGATCCCGCCGCGACGGGCAACAAGGCCAACATCAACACCATCGCGGTCGGTGCCGCAGTGTCGGGCGGAGTGTCGCTGGCAGGTTCGCTCGCAGTGAACATCATGACCGGCGAAAACGACGCGCGCATCGGCAACAACGCGAACGGCGTCGCCAATGGCAGCATCGGCGTGCGCGCACGCAACGACCAGGGCATCAATGTCTTCGCCGGCGCCGCGGCATTGCAGGGGCAGGCCGGCATCGGCCTCGGCGTGGTGGTGAACAGCGTCGAAGGCAATACCAACGCCGGCATCTACGGCAGCAATGTCACGGCCTATGGCAATGACGTCATCCTGGATGCCAGCCAGAAGGACATCGGCGGATTGCTCGTCGACGATGGTGGCGCGGCGCAGGCCGCGACGCTCGACTCCGGCATGAACGTGAGTGGCGGCCTGCCGTCCGGCCTCGGCGATCCCTCGCAGTACACCGCGCCCGACCTGTCCTCGAATCAGGTTCGCGTGCACGGGTTGGCGGTGAACGCCAGCAACCAGCAGCATGTCGCGACGATGGGCCTGGGCGTGGCCGACGGCGGCATCGCCGCGGCCAGCGCACTGGTCGGCGTCAACCAGATCGGCGGCCAGACACATGCCGTCATCGATGGCAGCACGATCAATCGCGCCAACTACAGCAGTTCGACCACCAGTGACGACTCCGGTTCGAGCACCGCTGCCGGATACGCCGGGCAGACGCCGAATCAGCAGGTGGACGTGCGCGCCGGCAGCCGGCAATACGCGGTCAACTGGGTGGCGAGTGGCGCCGCAAGTGGCGAAGCATCACTGGCGGGCGCGGCGGCGGTGAACGTGTTCGATGCCGATACCTCGGCGACGATCCGCAACGCCAGCGTGGTGAAATCGACACTGGCGACGCATGTCGTCGCGAACGCGGGGCAATGGTCGCTGGCGAGCGCGGTTGGCGCGGGCGCCAGTGACGGATTCGGTGGCGCGGCATCGGCAGGCGTCAACCTGTTCAAGGCGACCACCCATGCCGGCATCGATGGCGGCACGCTCAATGCCGGCGGCCTCGACGTGCTGGCGAACAGCCACACTTCGGGTGGATTCGTCGGTGGCGCGCTGGGCCTCGGCCTGGAAGGCGTCGGCATCGCCGGCACCGCGCTGGTGAATGTCGACGACGTGGACACCAGTGCCAGCATCGACAACGCAACCGTCAACACGACGATCGCGCAGAAGACGACACAAGTCACCGACCCGAATACGGGAACCACGGTCACCCTGCCGCCACAGCAGATTTCCGACGGCAAGTTGAACGTCACGGCGAGCAACAGCAATTCGGCGCAGGCGCGCGCAGGTGGTGCTGGCGTCGGCAAGCTCGCGGGCGTCGCGGGCGTGGCCATCGTCAATGTCGTCGGTGACCGCACCCATGCCGGCATTGCCGGCAGCACCGTGGTGTCCGCAGGCGGCGTTGCCGTCAGCGCCCGTGACGCGCAGGCGCTTGATGTTGCCAGCGGCGTGCTCGGCGCCGGCACGCTCGGTCTCGGCGGTGGCTTGAATCTTTCGCTGCTGCAGGCCGATGTCGGCGCGCAGATCGATGCCAGCACGGTGACGACACAGGGCGACGTCAGCATCGCCGCGCAATCGGATCGCACGGTGAACAGCCAGGCGGTGGCGATCGCCGGCGGCGTGGTGTCGCTGGGCGCATCGGTCGGCGTGCTGGTGGCGGGCAGCGGCGACATCACCGACAACGGTCAGAACGATGCGGGATCGAGCCTGACCTCGGGCCAGAAGGACGGCAAGCAGGCGCAACTCGACAAGGGCAATCTGTCGAGCCTGGCCAGCGCCAAGCGTTTCGATACCACGACCGACAGCCAGGGCAACAGCCACAGCACGCTGGCGACGACGTTCGGTCTTGACGACAGCCAGCTCGGCGCGGGCGACGTGACGGCATTGAACACGTCGTCGTCGTTCAACCTCAATCAGGCGACGGGAACCAGCAGCGCGGCCTTCGGCAACAGCGACGGCATCCAGTCCAACATCACCGGCAGCACGATCACGGCGGGTGGACATGTCGACCTGAAGGCCGGCGTGAGTAACAGCACCAGCAACAGCGCCGGCAGCTACGCCTTCGGTGGCGTGGCGATGGGTGGCGCGGTGGCCTACACCTCGATCAATACCGATACCGAGGCGCTAGTCGATGGCGCCAGCAAGGTGAGCGCCGGCAACGGCGTGGCGATTTCCGCGCAAGCAACCGATGGCGCGAGTGGCGCCGCCGCGGAGACGCAAGCCAACATCGGCGTTGGTGGCCTTGTCGGCATCGGTGCGGGCGTGGCGATCAGCAAGATCGACGACACCGTCAAGGCAACCGCGAACGGAACCATTGCCGGCGGCAGTGGCAACACCGGCACGCTCGATGTCAATGCTGCCGACCACAGCAGCGCCAAGGCCGGCAACAGCAATCCGTCGGTGAACGTCAGTGGCGTCGCCATTGGTGCGGTGGTGGTGAAGGCCGAACGCAAGAGCACGGTCACCGCGCAGATCGCCAACACCGCCACGGTGAAGAATTTCGCGCAAGTGCAGTTGTCGGCGATCGACGATGGCGCGCTTGCTGCGACCGGCGTGATGGGCGCGGGTGGCATCGGCGCGGCCGGCATCGGTGTCGATGCCAGTGCAAGGGACAGCAGTTCGGTCAGTGCATTGATCGGCGCGGGTGCGTCCGTCAACGCCACGAACACGGTGATGACCGCGAGCGCGTCGCCCTCGACGACCGCCAATGCCAGGGGAATCGGTTTCTCGGGCGCGGAAACCATCGGCGTCAACCTGGCCAGCGCCGACGTCTCGGCCACGGTGAACGCGGAAGTGGGTGATGGTGCGAAATTCACCGGCGGCGGGCTTGCCGTGCATGCGGACGCCACGCCGACTTCGACCAGTACGGCGAGCGGCGGTGCCGGTTCGATCGCGGTCGCGATCAACGCCGCGGAATCGACCGCCACCAACAACAGCACGATCAGCGCGAAGATCGGCAATGGCGTGACCCTGCCGGATGGCGATCTCAGCGTTACCGCTGACGGCACCACCAGGCAGGTCGCGAATGCCAGCGGCGTCGCCGCGGCTGGCGTGGTCGCAGCGGGCAATATCAAGAGCACGGCGACGTCCAACGTCACCATCACCGCAAGTATCGGCGACGGCAATGGCGCGCTGCAGACGCTGGGCAAAGTGGATGTCGCTGCGACCGGCACCGATACCAACGACGCCACCAGCAACGCAGGCAGCGGCGCGTTGTTCGGCGGCAATGCTTCCAAGGCGGAGACCGGATCAACCTCGACCACCACCGCGACCATCGGCAAGCAACTCAACCTTGCCGTCGACAGTTTCGGCCTGCGCGCGGATCACAAGGCGATCTACGGCGGCAAGGCGGATTCGTTCAATGTCGCGCTGGCGGGCGGCTCGGGCGCCGAAGTCGCCAACAACGCCAGCAGCACCACCAATGCGGGAATCGGTGACGGCAGTGCGATCGCATCGAATGGCGACATCGTGGTGCACGCGCAATCGGCGTTCGGGACCGATGCCAACAATGACGGTGCCACCGGTGGTTCCGGCGGCGTGATCAGCGGATCATCGGCCAAGGTCGCCACCACGCTGACCGCCAGCAACACGGCGCTGCTCGGCAGCGGAAGCGTGCTGACTTCGGGTCTGCAGCCGGTAGTTGGCCGGTCGGCGAGCCTCGACATCATTGCCGATACGGTGACCGATGCACTGAATGACCAAGCCAGCCAGACGGTCAAGGGCGTGGTGCCGGTCGCGGTCGCCAGGACGGAGCTCACCGGCAACTTCACCAGCAACGTGAACATCGGTGATGGCAGCAAGTTGAACACCAGCGGACGCGTTGATGTCGCCACCTACGCCGGCATCGACAACATGGGCAGCCAGGCACTGTCCAACACCGGTGGCGTCGGTACGGTGGCCACGGCCCATTCCGAGATCGGATTGACGTCGAACCAGTCGGTGGCGATCGGCAACAACGTCAACATCTTCAGCGCCGGCGAAGCCGACGTGGTGGCCGGGCGCGACATCAAGAACATCCAGGCCACGCGCTTCAACCCGACCGCCAGTGCACAGTCGTATGCGCGCGGCCTCATCGCGATCCCGCATGCCTCGGCCAAGGCCACCGTCAACAGCAATGCCAACCTCACCATGGGCAGCGGCAGCACGCTGACGAGCGGTGACGACGTCGCGATCGGCAGCATGATCGGCCAGTCCGATCTGCACGTGGATGGCACCGGCCACGGTTACGAGGTCGGCTTCATCCCGGTCACCCAGACCGACAACACCCAGAGCAGCACCGGCAGCGCCAACACGGCGATCAATGGCGCGGTGATGGCGGGCAAGTTCAACAAGGTCGACATCAGCATCGATGCCGCCGGCAATGTCACCGACAACGGCAGCACGGCACCGGTATCGGTGGCGAAATCGTATGCCAATCCCATCCAGTATCTGAGCACGCTGCGCGGCGAGCAGACGTCACCGGACGGGTTCGACAATTCGGTCGTTCCGATCTATGCCTTCGGTGGCGCGCAGGTCGGCGCTCCCATCGCGGTGGCGGGCGGCAACGTCTACCTCTACGGTGGCGCGGTGTCCGGCAACGGCAACATCACCGCCAAGGGTGCGCCCAGCGTCACCATCAACAATGCCAGCACGGGCTATCTCTTCCTGCCGACGATTTCGACCAAGTTCGGTACCACCGGCCAGGTGCTGGTCTCCGGTGGCGCCGACATCAATCATCTCGGCGGCATCGCGGTATCGCAGGCGCCATCGGATGCACAGCCGTCCATCACCATCAAGTCCAGCCGTGCCTTCGACGGCGTGAACAAGCCAGGCATCGCGATCATCGGCGATGTCAACAATCTCGGCGGTAGCGTCAACATCACCGACCTCGCCGGTTCCTTCACGCAGTTCGGCGGCATGTACGCGAACTCGGTGACGCTGAATGTTCCCAATGGCGTGGTCACCATCGGCGACAGCAGCAAGCCGATGTTCGCCGGCAACGATCCACGCAGCGGCATGGCGCAGAACTCGTGGTTGTGGGGATTGCTGGGTGGACCCAACGCCAGCCCCGAGAATGCCGCCGCGGCGATCGCGCAGTACGTCTTCAACAACGGTTTGAACCCCGGCTCGAATCCGCAGGACAACCTGGTCGCGCTGAACCAGAGCCTGTTGATGAACAACTGGAGCTGGAGTGCCCTGTGGGATGCGAGCAAGTCCCACGCAGTGTCCGGCGCTGGCGCCACCATCCAGTACAACGGTGGATATACCGGTGGCGTCGGCGGATGCATCGTCGGATCGCCGGGCAGCAACTGCATGATGTGGGTGACTCCGAACCCGGACGCCAACTCGCCCGCGACCGAGCGCACGCCGGTCATCCTCTACGGCAATTGCGCCGCGTACACCAACGGTGGTGCCGACGGTTGCCATTCGTCCGGCGATGGCGGCATCTTCAACCAGAGCTTCATCCCCAGCGACGAGGGGCGTTACGCCAACCTGGTCCCGTACATGCCGCTGTGGCAGGCCGGCAACATGCCGTCACCGCAACAGGCATCGTCATGGACGGCCAACCAGCTGGTCGTCAAGGGCAGCTACATCAACATCAATGCACCGATCTTCGTCGGCACGCCGGCGACCTGGACGGTGCAGACCACCGACGCGCTGAAGACGTGGATCAGCCAGCAGGATGCAAGCAGCGCGATCGGCGGGATGCTGCCGCCGTGGCTGAGCCATGGCAGCACGCCGGTGCGCATCCCGATGGTGGACGGCAATGGCAATCCGCTGTTGAAGCTGGTGGATATCCAGGGCCATAGCCAGCTGATCGGCGCGACCTACGATCCGGTCAACCATCGCATCCTGCTCGACAACGTCAACGCGGCAGGCAATGGTTCGGCGGTCTTCGACGGCAGGATCGTCAGTACCGGTGGCGGCAGCGTGCACGTGAGCAGCGGCTACGGTTCGGTCACGGTGCAGAACGACAGCGGTACGCCGCTGGTGGTGAACAACATCTTCGCCGGAAATGGCGGCCGTGGTCTGATCGAGTTCATCGATCGCCAGAAGACCGATGCCAGCAACAATCCATTGCGGACCTGGTACGTCAGCGACAACGGCGAGCAGGCGAAGATCTACAGCAATGCGGCCAACCGGGCGATCACCGATCTCGACACGGCGAAGACGTTTGGCGCGAACGGCGGAGTCGACGGCAATACCAGTTACGCGCCGCAGGCGGGCATGCAATACGTCTGGAGTTCGTCCGTGCAGGTATCGCGCGGCGACAATCCGGCCAATCCGTGGTCCTGGATCGGTGCGGGCGGCGGCACCGCCGGCGTGCACTGGAGCGACCCGACGAGTTACTACCGCCTGCAGACCGATGGTGCGGTCGCCAATGCCTCGGGCACGGCACCGGCGACCTTGGGCGGCAACGACTATGTCGCGGTACTGACCGGCGGCTTCAAGTGGATTTACGACGGCAACACATGGCATCAGCCGTACACGTCCGGACCCGTCCACTATCACGGTTGCGATGACGGCACCTGCCATTACGGAACCCACCAGACTTCCGATGGCACGGGCAGCGACAACGCCGGCGATACCAGCCCGCATTCGCGTTGGGACTACATCTATCCGCTGGCGGGCGAACTCGACCTGACCGTCACCCAGAGGGCCGACAAGGCGATCGCGATCAATTTCGATACCAGCCAGGCCAGCCACGTCACCCTCGGCTCGAACGCCGATCTGTATCTGAACGGCGTGGTTTCCAACACCCACGGGCCGACCTACATCAACACCACCAATGGCGGCAGCATCATCCAGGGCAACGACAAGGCACTGGTATGGACCCACGAACTGTCGATGAGCGCCAGCGGCGGCGGCAGCATCGGCAGCGCGATCAATCCGATCCTCGCCAAGATCGTCCACGACGGCGGTCCGATCAGCAGCAGCGTGCCGGTGCCATTGCCCACCAATGTGCTGATGGCGGGTACCGACGGCGGCAGCATCAACGTCAACGTGGATTCCGGCAACAGCGACCAGGCGATCCTCGCGGTGGCTGGCAGTGGTGGCAAGTACGGTGATGTCAACATCAACGGCACCGGGTCCCTCGTCGGGCTGGATGCGACCGGTCGCGCCATCGTCGCCAATGCACAGCCGGTGGCGCCGTTCAGCGTCAATCCGGCGATCTATCGCGCACCGCAGGCAGGTCTCAAGTCGGCGGCGGGCAATGCACTCGATGTCATCGGTCGCAGCATCAGCCTGCAGAGCGCGTTCGGTTCGATCGGCGATGCAACAGCGCCTCTGGGCATCGCGACGCATCCGGATACCGTCTACAACGGTGCGCTCAGCGGTGGCATCCTCAATGCACACGCGTATTCCGATATCGCAATCACCAACCATGGTGGCGACATCTGGGCTGGTGGTTATGCACGAAATTCCGATGGCACGTGGAAGAGCGGCATCGTGTCCGATCACGGAGATGTCACGCTCGCCGCGCCGGATGGCGGCATCTACGACGCCCGCCTGCTGACGTCCAGCTCGACGCTGACGCCAGGCCAGGCCAAGGCGATCTGGGACAAGTTGCATCTCACCGATGGCGAAGCGCTTCAGGGCCTCATCACCGGCATCGGCGTGCAGGTCGACAATGCCTATGCGCAGTATTGGCAATTGCACGCGGCCGGCAGTGTCGATGGCGCCGGGACGTACACGCTCAACAGTGATGCGGTGCCGGTCTATTTCCGTCTCGCCGCGCTCAAGGCCGGCATCGATCCCGCGACCGTGACCGATCCCGCGCAGCAGGCGGCGATGGCGCAGGATTTCGCCAGCGCGCGCTACACCGATGTCGCCACGACCTTCGCGACGTATATCGGCAGCAACTGGCAACAGGACGCGGACTTCGCCAGCAGGACGGCGAATTACCACTTCGTGCTCGACCCTGCCAGCCAGCAGTACCAGCAGCTCGTCGCCAACAGCACCTGGACCGAAAACCAGCTCAAATACGCCATCAATGTCACTGCGTTGGCGACACCGACCGGCGGCCAGGTAGGTTCGGCGCCGCCCAACATCAGCGGTCGCAATGTTTCGCTGGTCGCCGGCAACGGCGGCATCGGGCGCGTCGTCGCACCGCTGCTGATCAAGTATGCCGACCTGTTCAACGGCAATCTCACCCAGGACCAGGCATCGGCACTGGCGATGGCGAATTCGCCGGGCGATGCGGTGCTGAAGGATGCCGGCGGCACGGTGCTGACGCTGGGTGATTCGCGACTGGATCCGCGCAGTGCGGATTACGATCCCAACCTGCTGCAGTCGATCTGGTTGCGCCAGACCAACCCGCTGTATGTCGATGCAACCGGTGCGGTCAGTGGCAGCGCGTCCAGGTCCGTCTACATGCAGAGCAATGTCGACCTGCATCTCGATGGATTGACGTCCGGCAACGACATGCGTCTCGCCGCGGGTGGCAGCATCGATGCCGCACCCGGACATGCGTTGAATGCGGCGGTGCTGACGGCGGGAGGCGATGCCACGCTGACCGCCGGCAGTGGCCATGTCAGTTTCGGCAATGGCGATGCCAATGGTCCCGGCGATGCCTTGCCGGTGCAGGTCAACGGCACGCTGCTCAGCGGCTCCGCCAACACCGACCTGATCCTGAAGCAGATCGCGGGCGACCTGCGCCTCGGTACCGCGTTCGCCAACGGCCTGGTGTGGCTGTCGGCGCCGACGGGCAGCATCCTGGCGACGCTCGACAGCCTCAGCATCCTTGCACGCAACATCACGCTGGATGCGCAGGGCGACATCGGTCGTCGCGCCGCAGTCGCCACCGGTGTGGACGCGCCGCTGAAGGTGCAGGTGGGCAGCGACGGGTTGATCAACGCCACCGCCGGCGGTGCGATCAACATCGACTCGCCGCAATTCGCCTTGCACATCGGCAGCCTGCAATCCGGCAACGATCTCATCGTCAGCGCCGACAACAGCGGCATCGATGCGCAGAAGCTGGCGTCGACGGGCGGCAAGGTGGCGGTCACGGCCAATGGCGACGCAGTCATCAACGACACGCAAGCTGCGACTGGTGTCGATATCGCGGCAACCGGCGCGCTGAATGCCGGAACCGTCGCGAGCGCTTCGGGCGACATCAAGCTCAATGCCGTCACCGGCATGACGCTGGGTGCGGTCGATGCCGCGAACGGCAATGTCGGTGCGACGATCTCCGGCAGCAACACGCCGGCACTCGTGGTGAACGATCACGTCGCCGCATCGGGCAATATCGATCTCGTGTCGTCCGGCACGCTGGCGATGGCGAGCGGCAGCCGTGTCGATGCCGGGCAGACGGCGACGCTAACGAGCGCATCCGACATGGTGCTGGGCACGGTGACGGGACACGCCAATTCCGGCAAGGCGATCAACATCACCTCGGGCGGCAGTGTCCAGGGCAATGGCGCGGCCATGAACCTGCAGGCACGCAACGGTGGCAGTACGTCGCTGCAGTCGGTCGGCGACATCGGGGCTGCGGTCAACCCGCTGGTGGTCGACGTTGCATCGTTGACCGGCACCAGCAGCAATGGCAGCGTCTGGCTGCGCACGTTGGGTGATATCGCGATCCCGGCGTTCACGACACCGCTGGGTTCGCTGTGGATCTCCGGACAGCAGGGCGTCGGCTTCGGCACGCTCGCCACGCAGGGCACGTTGACCATCAATGCCGGCGCGATCTCCGGCGGATCCGCATCCGCCAGCGACATCGCGATGCAGTCCGGCAGCACGATCACGCTGGACAACGCGATGGCAACGAATGCGATCGCGCTGGATGCGGCGACCGACGTCAAGGCAACCACGCTGCAATCCGGTGGCGATACCAATGTGACCGCAGGCGGCAGCGCCGACATCGCAATGGCGACAGTCAGCAAGAACCTGTCGCTGACGGCGGGCACTGATGCCCATCTGGGCCAGGGCAATGTCGGTGGAACCAGCACCGTCACCGCCGGTCACGATCTCGCGATCGATGGCCTGAACGGCGACGGCACGCTGACCGCGAAGGCGGGCAACGATGCCACGCTCGGCAACGTCGTGTTGAGTGCTGGCGATGCAAATGTCGATGCCGGCGCGAACCTCGCGGTAAATACGCTGCAGGTGCAATCCGGCAATGCCGCGCTGATCTCGGGCCAGGCGATGACGCTGGGCAATGTCGTGACAAGCGGAAATCTGTCCGCCACGGCAGGTGACGCCCTGCAATTTGGGACGTTGCAGTCGGGCGGCGATATCGTGACCACCAGCCAGCGCGCCGGCATCACCGGCACGCAGGCGACGGCGGCAGGTTCGATCGCCTTGAATGCCGCGACCGACGTCAAGGC